>NZ_JAWIRT010000036.1:0-33859 GCF_036320045.1 Stenotrophomonas sp. SMYL20
CGCAGAGGCCGAAGCAACGGCAACGGCAAAAGCGTGCATTTCGTGGGATGGCGGGGTGGGGGGGGGGGGGGGGGGGGGGGGGCGGGCCGGCGCGGGGGGACGGGGGGGGCCCCCCCGCGGGCCGGCGCCCCCCCCCCCCCCCCCCCCCCCCCCCCCCCCCCCCCCCCCCTTCGACAGATTTCTGCGATCTGTCGGAACGGCGTCCTGCACTGCTTTGGTAGATGTCGACCTTGGTCGACACGGTAGATCCACGCCATGCGTGGATGGATCTCTGGATATCTGTTGATCCGGTGGGTGCGGACCGTTGGTCCGCACACCGATAGGTCAGGCCAGGTAGATTTGCCCGTCGCGCACATCCACCGGCACCGCGCGCAGGCGGTCGCCCTTGCAGGGACCGGCGATGCAATCGCCGCTGTCCAGCGCGAATGAGGCGCCGTGGGCGGCGCACACCAGGTGGCCTTCGCGGCTCTTCAGGAACTGGCCCGGCGCCCAGTCCAGGCGACGGCCGGCGTGCGGGCAGATGTTCAGGAACGCGCGCACCTGCGCGCCGTCGCGGTACAGCACCAGCGATTCGGCATCGCCATCAACCACCGCTTCGACCTCGGCAAACGCGCCATCGGCAATGGCATCAAGGGCGATCAGGGCAGCGGCGGCAGTCATGGCGAAGGCTCGGACAGTAAACGCGCATTGTCGCACGCCCGCTCAGGTGACTGGCTGCAACATGAACACAAGTCATTGATTCGTAATAAGCACAGGCTATATTTAACGAGTTTTTCACTCAATGACAGTGGCACGTCCCGATACTCTGGTTTCGCTGATCCCAGCCTATCGAGCCGCCATGTTCAATCGCGCATCCGCCTTCAACCAGTTCCGCACCCTGTTCGCGCCGCGCAAGCCGCGTCACCCGCTGGTGCGCGTTGCCGTGGGCCTGCTTGGCCTGGCGATCCTGGCGGCGATGGTGTTCATCGGCGTGTTCGTCGGTGCGGCGATGATCCTGGTCGGCCTGGCGTGGAAGCTGCTGGCCTCGCGCAAGCCGGGCGTTGCCCGTCCGGTCGATCCGACCGTGGTCGAAGGCGAGTACCGCGTGGTGCGCAAGCCGGTGCTGCCGGCCTCGCGTTGATCCACGCCCTACGCGCCCGCTGACGGCGGGCGTCATGCGTTCTAGACTGCGGGCACGCCCTTCCTGGATGCCCGCATGTCCGATGTCTCCGATGTGATCCCTGCCGTAGCCCTGCCGCGTGTGCCGGTGGTGGGTGGCGGCAGTTTCCCCGTGCACCGTATCTACTGCGTCGGCCGCAACTTCGCCGACCATGCCCGCGAAATGGGCGCAGCAGTGCCGGCGGCCGACGATCGCGGCCGTCCGATGTTCTTCAGCAAGCCGGCCGATGCGATCGTGGTCGGCCACGACGATGCCATTCCCTATCCCCCGGCAACCGCCAACCTGCACCACGAAGTGGAGCTGGTGGTGGCGATTGGCCGTGACGCGCCCGTGGGCGAGCTGGCCATGGCCGACGCCGAGGCACTGGTCTACGGCTATGCCGTGGGACTGGACCTGACCCGCCGCGACCTGCAGGCCGCCGCCAAGGACAAGGGCCACCCGTGGGATGCGGCCAAGGGCTTCGATGCTTCCGCGCCGATCAGTGAAATCGTCCACGCCGAGGAAGTCGGCGACCTGGCCGCGCTGAACCTGTCGCTGGAGGTCAACGGCGAAGTGCGCCAACAGGCGCTGCTGGACCAGATGATCTGGAACGTGCCGGAGATCCTGCATGAGCTGTCCAAGCTGTGGCAGCTGCGTGCCGGCGACCTGGTGTTCATGGGTACCCCGTCCGGAGTGGCCGCGCTGAAGCCCGGCGACCGCTTCAGTGCCCGCCTGGAAAACGTGGCCGAGCGCCACGGCGTGATCGCCGGCTGACATCACCTGCGCTACCCTGCGCGCTGTCCACTTCCCCCACCGGAGAAAAACAACAATGGGAATGCTCACCGAGTTCAAGGAATTCGCGATGCGCGGCAACGTCATCGACCTCGCCGTCGGCGTGGTGATCGGCGCGGCCTTCGGCAAGATCGTGACCGCACTGGTCGAGAAGATCATCATGCCGCCGCTGGGCATGCTGATCGGCAAGGTGGATTTCTCGCAGTTGGCGTGGACGTTGTCACCGGCCAGCATCGGTGCCGACGGCAAGGAAATCCCGGCCGTGGTGATCGGCTACGGCGACTTCATCAATACGCTGATCCAGTTCGTTATCGTGGCCTTCGCCATCTTCCTGGTGGTCAAGACGATCAACCGCCTGTCGCGCAAGCAGGAAGCCGCCCCGGCCGCACCGGCCGAGGAAGTGGTGCTGCTGCGCGAGATCCGCGACAGCCTGAAGAAGTAAGGCCGCAGAACGGTAGTGGGGGGGGGGGGGGGGGCCCCCCCGGGCGGGGGGGGGGGCGCCCCGCGGCGCGGCGCACCCCCCCGCGCTGGCGGCGCGCCGCGGCCGCCACACCCGCTCACCGGGGGGCCCCCCCCCCCCGCCCCCCACCACCGCGACTGCACGAAAGCCCCGCCCCGGCGGGGCTTTCGCTTTGCCGGTCATGGCGGAAAACAGCGTTCGCGCCAGCCATGACCTCCCGCCCATGCGCCGGGCTGAACGACTGTTAAGCTCCAAGGCTTGGTCCCTTCCCGGAGCTGTCCATGCGTCGCCGCGTCCTTGCCATCGCATCCTCCCTCGCCCTGCTGGCCGCCCCGGCCTTCGCGGCGCCGCACACCACCACCCTGCCCCCGGCGTCGCTGTCCACCGCTGCGCAGCTGCGCGACCAGGCGCTGGCCGATGACACCGGCTGGAAGGTGGTTGAATCGCTCACCACCGAAATCGGCCCGCGCATCGCCGGCAGCGAGGCCGACGCCCGCGCCGTGGCCTGGGCCGAAGCCAAGTTCAAGTCGCTCGGCTTCGACAAGGTCTGGAAGGAACCGGTGACGTTCCCGAAGTGGGAGCGCCGCAGTGAACACGCCGCGGTGACCGGCAGGAACCCGCAGCCGCTGCAGATCACGGCGCTGGGTGGCAGCCCGGGCGGCACCGTTGAAGCCGAAGTGGTCCGCTTCGCCGACCTGGCCGCACTGCAGGCCGCACCGGCCGGTTCGCTGAAGGGCAAGATCGCGTTCGTCGATTACCAGATGCTGCCGTTCCGCGATGGCCGCGACTATGGCCGTGGTGGCGCGATCCGCAGCAAGGGCCCGTCCGAAGCGATCCGCAAGGGCGCGGTCGGTTTCCTGATGCGCTCGGCCGGTACCGACTCGCACCGCGTGCCGCACACCGGCATCACCCGCTTCGACGACGGCCTGACCCCGGTGCCGTCTGCAGCACTGTCGGTGCCCGACGCCGATCAGCTGGCCCGCCTGCTGGCCCGCGGCAGCACCACGGTGAAGGTGGCGCTGGACTGCGGTTGGGATGGCACCGCCACCTCGTACAACGTGATCGGTGAGATCACCGGCCGCAGCCTGCCGAAGGAAGTGGTGGTGATCGGCGGTCACCTGGATTCATGGGATCTGGGCACCGGCGCGGTGGATGACGGCGCGGGCGTGGGCATCACCATGGCCGCCGGCCACCTGATCGGCCAGCTGAAGCAGGCGCCGAAGCGCACCATCCGTGTGATCGCGTTCGCCAACGAGGAGCAGGGTCTCTACGGCGGCAAGGCCTACGCCGAGGCGCATGCCAAGGACGTGGCCCTGCACCAGCTGGCGGCCGAGAGTGACTTCGGTGCCGGCCGCATCTATGCCTTCAATACCGGTTCGCCGAACCCGGAAGGCTCGCGCGAAGCGACGAAGCAGATTGCCGAAGTGATGAAGCCGCTGGGCATCGAGTACCAGGCCGACAAGGGTGGCCCGGGCCCGGACGTCGGCCCGTTGGCCGCCAAGGGTGGCGCGTGGGCATGGCTGGCGCAGGACGGCTCGGATTACTTCCACCTGCACCACACCGCCGACGACACGCTGGACAAGATCGACCCGAAGGCGCTGGCGCAGAACGTGGCCGCGTACACCGTGTTCGCGTACCTGGCAGCGGAAGCCGATGGCAGCTTCGGCAGCGAGGCCAAGGCGACCACGCCGCCGAACGAGTGATGCGGTAGCGCCGGGCCGCGCCCCATGACCTGTGGGCGCCATTGCAATGAGCGCATCGCAATGCGCGCGGAACCTCCCGCTCGGCATTGAAAAGGGTTCATGCCCGGCGAGCGCAGCGGCGGGAGCGGTGCGAACCAAGGTTCGCACCCACCGGGTAATGGCGCACCCACCGGGTAAGGGCGCATCCACCGAGTAATGGCGCACCCACCGGGCGATGGCGTGGGTCAGAGCCCTCGCCGTGGCGAGGGATCTGACCCGATCCTGTCAGCCCTCCCACACGCTGGTGTTGCGCACACCCAGCAGCTTCGGGTTGAACAGCGGATCCTTGCCCGCCTGGCGATGCTGTTCGTAGTCGCGCAGCGCCGCCAGCGCTGGCTTCTGCAGCAGCAGGATGGCGATGATGTTCAGCCAGCTCATCAGGCCGACGCCGATGTCGCCCAGCGACCACGCGATCGTTGCACTGTTCACCGCTGAGTAGCCGGTCGCGGCCAGGAACAGCAGCTGGAACCCGCCCATCACCCACGGCGCGGGACGATCACGGCACAGGTAGCTGATATTGGTCTCGGCCATGTAGTACAGCGCCAGGATGGTGGTGAACGCGAACGGCAGGATCGCCAGCGCCACGAACGAGCGGCCGAAGCCCGGCAGCGCGGACTCCACCGCGTGCTGCACGAAGCGCGGCCCGGCTTCGACGCCAGGCAGATTGCCCAGCAGCAGGCGCGCCTCATCCGGAATGCCGTTCACAGCCGGGTCGTAGACGTTGTACAGGCCGGTGGAGAGGATCAGGAACGCGGTGGCGCTGCACACCACCATCGTGTCGATGTAGACCGAAAATGACTGCACCAGGCCCTGCTTGACCGGATGAGTGACTTCGGCGGCAGCGGCCGGATGCGCACCACTGCCCATGCCGGCCTCGTTGGACAGCACACCACGGCGCACGCCCCACTGGATGGCGGTGCCGATCATTGCACCGAACGCTGCATCCACACCGAATGCGCTGCGCAGCACCAGCATGATCACCTCCGGCACCTTCTCGGCGTTGAGCACCATCACCAGCGCGGCCACCAGCAGATACGCCACCGCCATCAACGGCACCACCCACTCGGCAACCCGCGCGATGCGGCGCACACCGCCGATCAGGATCGCGCCCAGCACCACCAGCAGCACCGCCGTGGTGATCATCACCGGCACGTCCCAGGCTTCGTTCACCGCACTGGTGATCGCATTGGACTGGGTGCCGGCCAGCATCGCACCGGCCAGCACGGTGACCAGCGCAAACAGCACTGCATACCAGCGCTGGCCCAGGCCTTTCTCGATGTAGTACGCGGGGCCACCGCGGTACTGGCCCTTGGCATCGCGGTCCTTGTAGATCTGTGCCAGCGTGGATTCGATGAAGGCGCTGGAGGCGCCGAGGAAGGCGACGATCCACATCCAGAAGATCGCGCCCGGGCCACCAAAGGCGATGGCCATGGCAACGCCGGCGATGTTGCCGACGCCGACGCGGCTGGACAACGACAGCGACAGGGCCTGGAACGGTGACACACCGGCTTCGGAGCGCTCGTGCCGGAACATCAGGCGCAGCATCTCCGGCAGCGCGCGCAACTGGATGAAGCGGGTACGCACGCTGAAGTACAGGCCGGCGAGCAGGCAGAGCACCACCAGGTACGGGCTCCAGACGATGCCGAGGATGGTGTTGACGATGGATTCGATGTTCATCGGCAGCCCCTCAGAAGAACATGCCCAGGGCGACCTGGGGGCTGATGATGCGGCCGGTGTTGCGCCCGGCCACGGTGAATTCGACGCCGGCGATCAGGCCCAGCGACGGGCTGAAGTGATACTCCACAGCCGGCGCCAGGCTGACGTTGCGGCTGGCCGGACGGTGCTCTTCAATCCGCTCGATCGCACCACTGCCGTTGCGTGCGAAGCCGCTCAGACGCTGGCCGGTCTCGCGGCTGGCGGCCATTTCCATCACCCCCACCCAGCGCGAATTGAAGCTGTACTCGGCGCCTACCGACAGGCCCAGTACCGAGCCGCGCGAAATGTGCCCCTGGAAGCTGTCATCGGTGCCGTACACGCTGGTGCCGGAAATGGCAGTGCGCGACGGTGCCGGCCCGGCGCTGAGCTGGGCGCGCCAGCGCACGGGGCGGTCATTGCCCAGCCACACCACCTGCTGCACGCCCAGCGCCGCGGTGGTGCGCTGAACGCCGTCGCCCTGTGCATCCAGCGGATTGCCGGTGATACGGTCATGGCTGCCGGTGCTGAAACGCTGCACCAGCGCGACCGAGATGGCCGGACGGGTGCCATCGGCATTCGGCGCCTGCAGCAAGTACTGCAGGCGTGCGGTGGTGTCACCGGCGCGGAAGCCGCTGCTGCGCGCACTGCCGGATTCGGAGCGCGAGGCACTCAGATTGACCTGGCCCATCACCCGGTCACTGAAGCCATAGATGATCGGCACCACCGTGGCCCAGGCGCCACTGTGCCCGGCACTGCGGCGACGATCACCGTTGTTGTCGTAGTGGTCGCGGCTGTCGACCCGCACCAGATAGGGCTCGATGTACCAGTTGCCCTGCGGCAGGCCGGCCGGATTCGGCGTGATCAACGGGCCGGTGAAATTGACACCGTCGAGGCTGCGTTCTCCGGCCTGCACCGCGGGTGCCGCAAGCGCAGCGAGTGCCAGCACCAGGAAAATGCGACGTGTGCGGCGTTGGATTCGATGCATGGAACCACTCCTGTACGACGTTGGAAGGAACTCCACCGTGCGATGCAGGAAACGGCCCAGCAATGAGACAAATACTAAAATTGCTTACCTGTCCATCAAGCGTGTTTGAAGCAACGCAAGCTGACGCGGATGACCCAGTTTGCTGCGCGTGCATCGTTTGCGCTCTTGCGCCGCGCAAAAGAAAACCCGGCCGCAAGGGCCGGGTCAGGAGATCAACACAGCATCAGCACGACGGAATCATCCGTGGCAGCGGCTCGCCCACTGCGCCAGCAGCACGGCCGTTGCCGAGGCCACGTTCAGGCTTTCCACCGCGCCGCTGCCGGGAATCGACAGCTGCTGGTCACACTGACTGGCCAGGCCGCGGTCCATGCCCTCGCCTTCGGCGCCCATCACGTACACCAACCGTTCCGGCAGCGACGCACGGAACACGTCGTCGCCACCATCAACGAGGGTCGCAGCCAGCCCGAAGCCGGCCGCACGCAGCTGCGCCATCGCCTGGGCGGTCTCCGGCAACTGCACCAGCGGCACCGACTCCGCACCACCTTCGGCCACGCGCGCAGCGGCACCGGACAGCGCAAGCGTGCTGCCCGCCGGCAGCAGCAGCGCCTTGACGCCAAAGTGCGCGGCCGAGCGCAGGATCGCACCGAAGTTGTGCGGATTGCCGACACCGTCCAGCCACAGCGCCAACGCCGGGCCTTCGCCCAGATCCTCCAGCCACTGCGCCAGCGGTACGACAGGCGCGCGCAGCACGTCGGCCACCAGGCCTTCGTGGTGCGTGGTAGCGGCCAGTTTGTTGAGGTCGCCCTCCTCCACCACGCGGTAGCCCACACGGTTGGCCACGCACCACTTCAACACCGGCTGCATGCGCGGAATCAGCGCGTCCACCAGGTACAGCTTGCGCAGCGCCTGCGGGCGCTTGGCGAACAGGGCCTGCACGGCGTTCCAGCCATACAGGCGCAGTTCGTCATTGCCACGCCCCGGCGGTGGCGGGGTGCCGCCCTCACGCGGTGGCAGCGGGGTGGCCCGCGGCGGTCGCGACGACGGGCGGCGGGCGTTCTTCCAGGGATCATTCACTACGGGACAACTCCAGCTTGCGTTGACGCCAGAAATCGGCGTTCTTGATGCCCAGGGCATCGGGGTCGAAGATCGGATCGAGGCCGAGCTTCTTCTGTCGTTCGTAATCACGCAGGGCCAGCATGGCCGGCTTCTGGATGATGAGGATGGCAATGATGTTCAGCCAGGCCATCAGGCCCACGCCGATGTCACCCAGCGCCCAGGCCAGGGTTGCATTATGGAACGCGCCGAACACCACCATGCCGATGATGCCCAGGCGCAGCACCAGCACGGTCAGCGGACGCTTCTTGTTGTGGTTCACATAGCTGAGATTGGTCTCGGCCATGTAGTAGTACGCCATGATGGTGGTGAAGGCGAAGAAGAAGATGGCGATGGACACGAACGCCGAACCCCAGCCCGGCAGCACGGCTTCCACACCCGCCTGGGCGTAGCCCGCGCCTTCCGGAATGCCGGCCAGGCCCTGGAAGATCGGCGGGGCACCGGCACCTGCCGCCGAGTACACGTTGTAGGTGCCGCTGGCCAGGATCAGGAACGCGGTGGCGGTGCACACCATCATGGTGTCGAAGTAGATGGCGAAGGCCTGCACGTAGCCCTGCTTGGCCGGGTGCGAGACTTCCGAGGCGGCTGCCGCGTGCGGGCCCGAGCCCTGGCCGGCTTCGTTGGCGTAGATGCCGCGCTTGATGCCCCACTCCACCGCCAGGCCCATCATCGCGCCGAACGCGGCGTGGGTGCCGAAGGCGCTGCTGAAGATGATGTTGAACATCTCCGGCACACGGTCGTAGTTGATGATCATGATGACAATGGCCATCAGGATGAAGCCGGCTGCCATGAACGGCACCACCACTTCGGCGAAGTTGGCGATGCGCTTGACGCCACCGAAGATCACCACGCCCAGCAGCAGCGCCACCACGATGCCGATGCCCAGCTTCAGCGCCTGCACCGACTCCATGCCGAAGGCCTGGCCATCGAGCGGGCCGCACAGTGCGGTGCCACGGCAGGCGTTGATGATGCTGTCGGCGATGGCATTGGCCTGCACGCCGGGCATCAGGAAGCCGGCGGCAATGATCGTGGCGATGGCGAAGGCCAGCGCGTACCACTTCAGGCCCATGGCCTTTTCGATGTAGTACGCCGGGCCACCACGGTAACGGCCTTCGGCGTCCTTGGTCTTGTAGATCTGTGCCAGCGTACATTCCACGTACGAGGTGGATGCGCCGAGGAAGCCCATCACCCACATCCAGAAGATCGCACCGGGGCCGCCGAAGGCGATGGCGGTGGCCACGCCGGCGATGTTGCCGATACCCATGCGCCCGGCCATCGACATGGCCAGGGCCTGGAAGGACGACACACCGGCGTCTGATTTCTCACCCTTGACGGTGAGGCGGCACATCTCGAGGAAGCCGCGGATCTGCATGAAGCGCGTGCGCAGGCTGAAGAACAGGCCGGCGCCCAGGCACACGAAGATCAGTGCCTTGCTCCAGATGATGCTGTTGATGAAATGTACGGTAGCTTCCACGCGCGCTCTCTCCAGTCGGCGGGTTGTGAGGACGTCCCGTCGGCTGGAGGGGACCGGTCGATTCTCCCTGATCGAAGGCCGCTGCGGTAGCGCTGTGTTGTAGAGCCGAGCCCATGCTCGGCGTGGTGATGACGGCAGCCGAGCACGGCCTCGGCTCTACCGCGGCCGGCCCGCGTGTTCAGGGCAGCTGCGTGCGCACCCGGGCGAAGCGGCGCAGGTCGTGCAGCACCCCGCGCTTGTAGACCGCGCAGCGGTCCACGCCTTCTTCCTGGAAACCGTTCTTTTCCAGCACCCGGGCCGAGCCGAGGTTGAAGTCGACCACCCCGGCCTGCAGCCTGAACAGGCGCAGCTCGTCCATCACCCAGGGTGCGAACAGGCCGACCACCCGGGTCATCAGCCCCTGGCCCCAGTAGGCCTGGCCCAGCCAGTAGCCCAGTTCCGCCATGTGCCCGCGCTCGGCAGTGCCCTGCTGGGCCCCGACGCTGCCGCAGGCCTGGCCGTCGATCTCGATGGCCAGGTTCAGGGTGCCAGGGGCCAGCACGCGACCGGCGAGGAAGGCCTCGCCATCCTCGCGCGTGTACGGGTAAGGGAAACGATCACGCAGGCCCCGCGATACCTCGGCGTCGTTGGCATGGCGCAGCAGCGATTCCAGATCATCCGGGCGCCAGGGGCGCAGTTGGAAGCCGTCGCCTCGCAGCACGGTGGTCGGATCAGGCATGACCACCCACCGAGGGCGACTCCGCCTCCTGCTTCTCCAACTCGCGCTTCACCGCTTCCGGCGAGCGGGTGTAGGGCGCCAGCCGCGCGTAGAACGCCGGCACCACGAACAGCGACAGGAACGTCGAGAGGGTCACACCGAAGATGATCACGATGCCGATGGTGCCACGGCTGGCCGAACCGGGGCCACCGGCCACCACCAGCGGAATCGCACCGACCACGGTGGCGATCGAGGTCATCAGGATCGGGCGCAGGCGCACCATCGCCGATTCGATGATCGCCTCGCGCACGGTTCTTCCGTCGTCACGCAGCTGGTTCGCGAATTCGACGATGAGGATTCCGTTCTTCGCGGCCAGGCCGACCAGCATGACGATGCCGATCTGGCTGAACAGGTTCACCGTGCCACCGCTCACCCACAGGCCGACCAGCGCGCCGAGCACGCCCAGCGGCACGGTCAGCATGATGGTGAGCGGGTGGATGAAGCTCTCGAACTGCGCGGCCAGCACCAGGTAGACCACCAGCAGGGCCATGGCGAAGGTCAGCAGCACCGCGCCACCGGCACTCTGGTATTCGCGCGATTCGCCCTTCCAGTTCACCTGTGCGTACTGCGGCAGCTCCTCGCGCGTGACCTGCTGCGCCCAGGCAATGGCTTCACCCAGCGGATAGCCCGGCGCCAGGCCCGCGTTGATGGTGATCGAGCGCAGGCGGTTGAAGCGGTTCAGGGTGCCGGCCTCGGCCACCTCACTCAGCGTGACCAGGTTGGACAGCGGCACCAGTTCGCCGGACGTCGCGCGCACGCGGATGGCGGCCAGGTCGGCCGGGCTGGCACGGCCATCGCGACCGGCCTGCACCAGCACGTCGTACTCTTCGCCGTTGTCGACGAAGGTGGTGACGCGGCGCGAGCCCATCATGGTTTCCAGTGCCGAACCGATCGCGGTGACCGGCACGCCGAGGTCGGCCGCACGCTGGCGGTCGATGTTGACCCGCATCTGCGGCCGCGTTTCCTTGTAATCCGAGTCCGGGCCGACCAGGCCGGGGTTGTCGGCCATGCGCAGCAGGATACGGTCGCGCCACTGCGCGATCTCGGCATATTCCGGGCCGCCCAGCACGATCTGGAACGGCTGCCCGCCGCTGCGCACCAGGCCACCGCCCACCTGCGTACGCACGCGCACGCCGCGGATGGTGTCCAGTTCCTTCTGCAGTTCGTTGGCCACTTCCGGCGTGCCTTCGCTGCGCTGGCGCCACGGCTGCAGGAAGATGCTGACGCGGCCGGTGTGCATTTCCTCGCTGGCGCCCCAGCCACCGGGCACGCGTGGATTGGCGCGCACGATCGGTTTGTCCGGGCCAACATGCGGTGCCAGCATCGATTCCACCTGCTGCACCTGCTGCACGGTGTAGTCGTAGCCGGCGCCTTCCGGGCCATCGATCATGATCTGGAACGAACCGCGGTCTTCGGCCGGCGCCAGTTCCGACGGCAGCAGCTTGAGCAGGCCCCAGCTGGCGGCCAGTGCGGCCACCATCACCAGCAGGTAGATCCAGGTGCGGTCCACGTGGTGGTCGAGCACCCGCCCATAGGCCCCGGCCAGGCGTTCCAGGTTGCGGTTGATGAAGCCATGCAGGCCACGCGGTGCCTGCCCGGTATGCGGCTTGAGCAATTTGGAGGCCATCATTGGCGTCAGCGTCAGCGCCACAAAGGCGGACAACGCCACCGCCGCCGCCAGCGCCACCGCCAGTTCGCGGAACAGGCGCCCGGTATTGCCTTCCAGGAACCCGACCGGCAGGAACACCGCCACCAGCACCGCGGTGGTGGCGATCACCGCAAAGGCGACCTGCGTGGTACCGCGTTTGGAGGCGACAAGCGGGGGTTCGCCCAGGTCGATGCGGCGCTGCACGTTCTCCACCACCACGATCGCATCGTCCACCACCAGGCCGATGCACAGCACCAGGGCAAGCAGGGTCAGCAGGTTGATCGAGAAGTCGAACGCATACAGCGCGATGAATGCCGCGACCAGGCAGACCGGCACCGTCACCGCCGGAATCAGCGCAGCGCGGAAGCTGCCGAGGAACAGCCAGATCACTGCCAGCACCAGGATCATCGCCTCCACCAGCGTGGCGTAGACGCGGTCCACCGCGGCTTCGATGAAGGTGGTGTTGTCGAAGGCAACGAAGATCTGCGTGCCCTTGGGCAGGGTCAGCGCGACCCGTTCGGCTTCAGCGCGCGCAGTACGCGCCACGTCCAGCGAGTTGGCGGTGGAGGTCTTGACGATGCCCAGGCCGATGCCCGGCTCGCCGTTGCTGCGGTAGTACGCGCGGCGCTCGGCCGAGGCCAGCTCGATCTTCGCCACATCGCCCATGCGCACCACGTAACCGTCACGACCCTTGCCCAGCGGGATGGTCGCGAAGTCTTCGGGCTTGATGTAGTTGCGCTCCACGCGCAGGGTGAAATCGCGGTCGGTCGACTCGATGCGGCCGGCCGGCAGTTCCACGTTCTCGTTGCGCAGCGCGGTTTCCACGTCGCCGGTGGTCAGCCCGCGCGCCGCCAGCTGGTCGCGGTCCAGCCAGATCCGCATCGCATAGCGCTGGCGGCCGCCGATGCGGACCTGGGCCACGCCATCGAGGCTGGAGAAACGATCGACCACGTAGCGGTCGGCGTAGTCGCTCAGCTCCAGCGTGTCCATGGTCGAGGAGACCATGTTGAACCAGATGATCGGGTCGGCATCGCTCTCGACCTTGGCGATCTCCGGCGGACGCGCTTCCTCCGGCATGCGGTCGGCGACGCGGCTGACCGCATCGCGCACATCGTTGGCCGCCGCTTCGATATCGCGGTTGGAGGTGAATTCGATGCTGACCTGCGAGCGGCCGTTGGTGCTGCGCGCGTTGATCGTATCGATGCCTTCGATGCCGGCCAGCGCATCTTCCAGCACCTGGGTAATGCGGCTTTCGATGACCGCGGCCGAAGCGCCGGTGTAGTCCACCGATACCGAAACGATCGGCGGATCGATGGCGGGCAGTTCGCGCAGGGTCAGGCGGGTGAAGGACATCACGCCCAGCACCAGCAGCAACAGGCTCATCACCACGGCGAACACCGGCCGCTGGATGGAGATGTCGGACAGCTTCATCCGCCGTGGCCCTCGGCCGCGACCGGCGCCGGTGCATCAGCCGGCTTCGCACCCGTGACCGGTGCGGCGTCCTTGGCCGCGACCTTCAGGCCCGGGCGCAGCTTGCCGGTGCCATCGACCACGATGCGCTGGCCCGCTTCCAGCCCCTGCCTGATCTCGACCACGCCGGCACGGCGCGCACCGGTGACCACATCCACGCGCTCGACGCTGTCGTCGGCGGTGATGCGGTACACGAAGGTATCGCGACCGACCTGGACCACGGCGATTTCCGGAATCACCAGCGCCGGGCGCTCAGGGTGGAACAGGCGCACGTCCAGCAGCATGCCCGGGCGCAGGGCATGGTCACCATTGGCGAAGTCGGCACGTACGGTCACCGCACGGGTGGCCGGATCGATGCGTGCGTCGATGGTGCTGACCACGCCCTCGAAGGTACGGCCCGGCCACGCCACGCTGGTGGCACTGACCTTGTCACCGACGCCGAGCGCGGCCAGTTCCACTTCCGGCACCTGGAAATCGATGTGCATGTGTTCGATGTCGTCGAGCGTGGCGATCACCGTGGTCGGCGTCAGCAACGTGCCCGGGCTGACCTGGCGGATGCCGAGCACACCGGCGAACGGTGCACGCACGCGGCGGTCACCGATGTCCGACTGCATCTGCGCCACACGCGCCTCGGCGGCATCGCGGATCGATTTCTGCGTATCCAGCGTGGCGCTGGACACCAGCCGCTGCATGGCCAGCTCGCGCTGGCGCCTGTACAGCTGGTCGGCCTCATGGAAGGTGGCCTGCGCCTGCACCAGCGCGGCCTCCTGGGCCTGCCCGCGCAGGGTCACGATCGGCGCACCAGCGGCAACATGCTGGCCGCTTTCGAAGTGCACCTTCTCGACGATCTCGCTGACCTTGGCGGTGACGCTGATCGATTCGCGCGCCTTGGCCGTACCCAGTGCCTGCAGCGTGTCATTCCACTGCGTGGACTGCACGACCTGCGCGGTGACCGGCACCGCTTCTCCCTGCCGACGGGCGGCGGCCTCCTGTTTGCCCGCGCACCCGGCCAGCACGGCCAGGCTGAGGCCAAGGGCCAGGGTCGAAGCGATGCGAGCCAACATGAACGGTCCTGAGTGATCCACGGCCGCCGAGTGTAGGCAAGCGCCCACAGAAGCGATATGTGCCAAGCGTTTACTGGCGTGGAACCGGCGTCGCGATAGCGCCGTGAACCCGTTCCGTGCAAGGCTGACCGCAGCGGTGTCGGCATGTGTCGAGGTGTATCCAGCCGTGCACCGCAGGCGTTGCCATCGTAGAGTCGAAGCTGCCCGGCAGAGGGCGTCGGGCGGGGGCGGATCCTGGCGGGGATCCGGCCCCGGTTTTTTTTTACACCCGGCGGATCAGTACCGGTAGTTCACCTTCATCCACAGGCTGCGGCCCGGCTCGTTGATGCGCACCGGGTCAGCCGGAAAACCGAAGTCGGCGCTGCCGGCCAGATTCAGGTGCTCGCTGTAGGCACGGTCGAACAGGTTGTCGACGCCCGCGCTGAGCTGCAGCTGCGAACTGAAGCGGTAAGCAGCGTTGAGCGCGAAGGTGGCGAAGCCGGCACTCGGCCCCAGGTCCTGCGCGACCACATTGCCTTGGCCATTTACGACACGATGCTGGTGGGTCACCGCGCGCAGCAGCGCACCGGCACTCCAGCGCTGGCCTTCCCAGTTCGCGCTCAGGCGTGCTTCCAGTGGTGGCATCTGCGGCAGCGGGCGATGCTGGTCGCGGTTCTCGCCCCAGGCATAGGCCAGCGTGCCGCCCAGCTTCCACTGCTCGGCCACGCTCACTTCCAGGCCCGCCTCGGCACCGGCAATGCGGGCATCGACGTTGCGGGCCTGGCTCATGCCCATCATGCCGCTGCCGTGGTAGGTGAACAGGATGTAGTCCTGGATCTGCCCGGCGTACGCCGACACCCACGCCTGCACACGGGGCCCCTTGTATTGCATGCCCACATCAAGCTGGGTGGTGCGCTCGGGCTGCACACCGGTGAACGCGTTCACTGCACCGGCCGGGCCGTGGTTGGGCGAGAACAGCTCCCAGTAGTCGGGCATGCGTTCACTGTGGCCGAGGCCGGCGTACCAGGTCAGGCCATCGGCCAGGTCCTGCTCGTAGCGCAGGAAGCCGCTGCCAAGCCATTCCTTGCGCTGCAGGCCAGCGGTCGGATTCGGCCGGTTGCCCATCATCCCGCGCACCGACTGCCGCTCATCGCGGACGCTGGCGCGGTCGATGCGCAGGCCGCTGATCCAGCGCTGGTCGGTGCCGGCGCCAAGGGTCAACTCGGTGAACACGCCATAGCGGCGGAAGTTGGCATCGGTTTCCCAGGCGGCCTGGCGGTAGGTGTCGCGGCCCATGCCCATGCGGCCACGATGGCGGCTGTCTTCGCCATCCACACCCGCCACCAGCTGCACATCCTGCCAGCGCCACTCGGAACTGACCCGGCCGCCCTGGGTACGGCGATCCACGTTCGACGCCATCGGCATCGGCATCATGCTGTTCGGGTTCGGCGTGCGCAGCGTGTAGTTGTCCATCACATGGTCGGCGTTGTTGTAGTACACGTTGGCCTGCAACGTGTCCCATGCCCCCGGCAGGTTGCGCTTCTCGAAACGCGCCGCGTAGCTGGTGCGTTCGAACGCGGCACCGTCCATGCCACGGCCCGCGTAACGCGCGATCGCATCACCGGCACCGGCGGAAATTTCCAGCAGCGTGTCGGCATCCGGCGTCCAGCCGATGGCTACGTCACCGTTCCACTTGCGCCACTTCGACGGCACCACGTCACCGTGGCCGTCCTTGTAGTCATCGGCTTCGGAACGGTTGCCGCTGGCGCGTACGTAGCCTGTCGGGTTACCCAGGGTCAGGTCCAGCACCTGGTCGTTGCGGTTGCGCGAACCGACCAGCGCACTGGCATCGGCACGCAGGCCCGGCTCCTCGAAGCGCGGCGTATCGCGCTCGAAACGCACGGTGCCGGCCGACGCGCCCGCCCCCCAGCGCACGCTCTGCGGGCCCTTGATGATGGTCAGCCGGTCGAAGCTTTCCGGCGCGATGTAGGACAGCGGATTGTCCATGCGCGACGGGCAGGCACCGATCAGGTTGCCATCGTTGCTGAGGATGTTCAGGCGCGAACCGAACATGCCGCGCAGCACCGGGTCACCGTTGGTGCCGCCGTTGCGGATGGCGGAGAAGCCGGGGACGGTCTTCAGGTAGTCGGCGCCATCACTGGCAGGCACCGGCTGCCGCGGCAGGCGCGGATCGGTCACCCAGTGCAGCGGGGACGACGGTGCGGCGGCGGTGACCACCATCGTGTCGAGGGTACGTGCCTCTTCGGCAGGCGCAGCGTGGGCCAGTGACGCGGCCACGGCCAGGCCAAGGGCAACCGGCAGGCGCGCGCAGGCGCCCGCGGGGCGGGAAGTCATTTTCATCGGAACAGCTCCAAAGTACGCACGCGCGCACGGCGCCCGGTCAGGCGTCGTGCGGCAGATTCGATAGGGATATCAGCGGACGATGGAGAAACGCGGCGGCCCGCGCGCGGCATGCGCCGGCCAGCACAGCGCGGGCAGCACCTGCTGCGACCACGGGAACACCAGCTGCGGCCGCCACAGCAGCGGCAACAGCAGCACCAGCACGGCCAGCCATGGCAGCAGGCGCATTGCCAGCACGCAGTATTCGCAGGCTTCGCCGTGCATGGCGTGGGGGTCGGGCGGACGGCTGGGCGCGGCCGGCGCGGCGCCGTGCTGATCGTGCCCGGCCATGGCCATGTCGTGCATGTCATGGCCCATGGCGGCGTGGTCCATGCCTGCCATCGCGGCATGCTCCATCGGCTGCGCCTGCAGCGCGCGGCTGACCAGTGGCGCAAGCACCATCAACAGCGTCGCCAGGACGGCGAGCTGGAGCAGAAGGCGCTGCGGGCGGGACAGGCGGGTCACCCCGCTAGTGTAGAGCCGGGTCCAGGGTTGCCCGTGCGACGAACCGTCGCAGGCATTTGCGACACCCGTCGCAGGGTGTTCGGCAGGGCTGCGCCCTGCACCTGCAGATGCCACGTCCACGGCAAGAGCCGAAGCAACAGCAGAAGCTGGTTTCCTGAGGGATGGCGGGGTGGGTCCAGTTGCGGGGGACGCCGTAAATCCGTCCATGGAGGCTCGGTCGCGCCATCCATGGCGCTCACGCCCCCGCAACCGGACCCACCCCGCCTTCGACAGATTTCTGCGATCTGCAGTAGATCCACGCCATGCGTGGATGAATCTCCATCGGAATCGAATATTTCGAATTGGAATCGAAATGCATCCACGCATGGCGTGGATCTACCGTGTCGACCAAGGTCGACACCTACCAACAGCCGCCGGAATCTGTCAGAGGTGGGGCGGTGTGGGCAGGCAGGACCGTTGGCGCCATGGATGGCGCCATCGAGCCCCCATGGATGGGTTTACGGCGTGTCCTGCCTGCCCACACCGCCCCGCCATCCCACAGGAAACCCGCATTTGATGTTGATGTTGCTTCTGAGGTTGCCGGCCAGCGGCCGGCACTACCGCGGGTGCAGGGCTGCAAGCCCTGCTCGACCCACCTCACACCGTGATGGTCTGGGTCAGTGACTCCCACGTCGGTGGCACCGGCCACGCCGCCGCCTGGTTGCCATCCAGCACCCTGCGCAGATCACGCGGATCGATCTGCGGTGCCAGCACGTGCACCAGCTCCAGCGCGTAATCACGCAGCACGCGATCGCGAGGCAGCACCGCCCAGGCAATGCACTCAGTGATCGGCTCCGGGGCCGGCCACGACCTCAGGTCTTCGTCGTTGGAACTGACCGCCATCTCCGCCAGCAGGCCCACGCCCAGACCGGTACGCACGTAGGTCTTGATCAGGTCGGCATCCAGCGCGGTCAGCGCCAGATCCGGCACCAGGCCGTTCGCAGCGAAGGCGCGCTGCAACGAGGAATTCGGCCGGGTCGAGGATTCGTAGCTGATCAATGGCTGCCGGGCCAGCGCGGCCAGGTCTGGGGCGCGGCCGGCGCGGTCCAGCGGGTGGCCCTTCGGTACCACCACCAGGCGCCGCCAGCGGAACAGCGGCACCGCGATGCCATCAGTGGGCTCACCGCCAGCGGTGCTGATGATCGCAATATCGGCATCCCCCTGGTTCAGGCGGTCCAGCGCGTCGGCTTCACCGGCCTGCTGCAGATGCACGCTCACCTGGGGATAGGCCTGCTTGATCGCTGCCACCGCCGGCGGCAGCACGAAGCGCGCCTGGGTGTGGGTGGTGGTCAGGATCAGCTGGCCCTGGCTCTCGCGGCGCTGGTTGGCCGCGTAGGTGCGGATGTTGTTGGCCTCGGCCAGCACCGCGCGGGCGCGGGCGATGACCTCGGTGCCGGCCGGGGTGACCGACTCCAGGCTGCGGCCCTTGCGCACGAACAACAGGAAACCCAGCTCGTCCTCCAGCTGCTTGAGCTGCTTGGACAGACCGGGCTGGGTGGCGTGCACGCGCGAGGCGGCCAGCGTGATGTTCAGCTCGGCGTCGGCGATGGCAACCAGGTAGCGCAGCTGGGTCAGCGTCATGGGAGGCACGCGGCGTGGGGCGGAGGTCCACTCTAGGGTCAATTGCCGTCACCAGCTTATAACCAAAGGTTGTTTAAGAAAGGTATCTGGTCATTTCCGGGCGTCATATGCCGGCGCTACGGTCAGCCGGCAGCCGCTGGCCTGAACAGCCAGCCCTCCCCCTTCGCCCGCCGAAGCCCGGCGCGGCCCCGTTTCCGGAGCGCTTCCATGGCCCTGTACGACTCCATCCTCGATACCGTCGGCAACACCCCCATCGTCAGGCTGCAACGCCTGGCGCCCGCGCAGGTCAGCGTCTACGCCAAGGTCGAGTCGTTCAACCCGGGCGGTTCGGTGAAGGACCGTCTGGCGCTGGCGATCATCCTCGACGCCGAGGCACGCGGCCTGCTCAAGCCGGGCGACACCATTGTCGAAGCCACTTCAGGCAACACTGGCGTGGCACTGGCGATGGTCGCCGCCGCGCGCGGCTACAAGTTCGTGGCCACCATGGTCGAGACCTTCTCGGTGGAGCGCCGCAAGCTGATGCGCGCCTATGGTGCCAAGGTGATCCTGACCCCGGCCGCCGAGCGCGGCAGCGGCATGGTGCGCAAGGCGGCCGAACTGGCCGAGCAGCACGGCTGGTTCCTGGCCAGCCAGTTCGCCAACCCGGCCAACCCGGCCTATCACCGCAACACCACCGCTGCCGAGATCCTGCGCGACTTCGCCGGCAAGCGGCTGGACTACTTCGTCAGTGGCTGGGGCACGGGTGGCACGCTTACCGGCGTGGGCGAAGTGCTGAAGGTCGCGCGCCCGCAGACCCGCATCATCGCCACCGAACCGGCCGGTGCCGCACTGCTGAAGGGCGATGACTGGAAGCCGCACAAGATCCAGGGCTGGACCCCGGACTTCGTGCCGGACGTGCTCAACCGCGATGTGGTGGACGAACTGGTCTCGGTCGAAGATGACCGCGCGATCGCCACCGCGCGTCGCCTGGCTGCGGAGGAAGGCATCTTCGTCGGCATTTCCGCCGGCGCCACCGTGGCGAGCGCGCTGGACGTGGCCGCCCGCGCTGAACCGGGCTCGGTGATCCTGGCAATGCTGCCCGATACCGGCGAGCGCTATTTCTCCACACCGCTGTTCGCCGATGTGAATGAGGGTTCCGACGACGACTGGCTGGCCGGCCTGCCGTGATGCATTGGGTCGGATCCCTTTCCTGCAGGGAAAGGGCTCTGACCCGGTTTGCCAGAACCATGGATCGCAGGGGTCAGAGCCTTTTCCGTGCGGGAAAAAGCTCTGAGCCCTTTCTGCTTCAGCCTGCGTGAAGGCGTCGCCCGCCATCGTGCGTGAAGGCCGTCGGATCGCAGCGCGTGAGACGGTCATGACGCAGTATCGATGCCCTGTCCCCTACCGTGGGAACAGCCGGCGCAGATGCTGCGCGGAACACCTCACAGGCAGGAGACGGACGCATGAAGATCGAAGTTTGGCAGGGCGATATCACGACCCTGGCGGTGGATGCGATCGTCAACGCGGCCAATGAAACACTGCTCGGCGGCGGCGGCGTCGACGGCGCGATCCATCGCGCGGCCGGGCCGGCATTGCTGGCCGAGTGCGAGCAGTTGCCGGAACTGCGTCCGGGCGTGCGTTGCCCGACCGGTGAAGTGCGCGCCACCGACGCTTACGCATTGCCTGCGCGGCATGTACTGCACACGGTGGGCCCGGTCTGGCACGACGGCCAGCGCGACGAACCGGCATTGCTGGCCAACTGCTACTGGAAATCGCTGCAGTTGGCCGAGTCGCTGGGCGTGAAGTCGATCGCCTTCCCGGCGATCAGCTGCGGTGTGTATGGCTATCCGCTGTACCAGGCCGCGCAGATCGCAGTGACGGAAACACTGGCGTGGCAGCGCAGCCATGCACAGCCGATGCGCATCGTGCTGGTGGCGTTCAACACTGCTACGGCGAAGGCCTACCAGCAGGCATTGAGCGCCGCGGGACAAAACACGGACAACGAACCGCGCGGGTCGATGCTGCCGCCTCTGGGCGATGCGGGCTTCGCCGCTGCGCACTGAACCGCAGCGCTTCCGGTAAAAGGAAAGGCCGGGCATTGCCCGGCCTTTCCCGTTGCGGCCTTGAGGTCATCCACGCTACGTGTGGATCACCTCAACGGCTGGCTGCTTCCACCGCAGCAGCGGCGTCATCGGCCACGGCAGCAGCTGCATCCGCAGCGGCGCGTGCGGCCGAGGCGGCAGCACCGTCGGCGCTGGCACCTTCGACCTGCACGCGCACTTCCACCAGGCCCGCACCGTTGTTCAGGCTGGACACGTCGACGGTGTAGTGACCGGCCGGCAGCGTCTCTTCCAGGCGTGCATTGGTGCCATTGCCACCGTCGTCGTCGGTCAGCTCGACGTCGCCGCCGACCACGCGCAGCACGGTATCGACCTGGCTGGAAATCGCATCCAGGCGCACGTCGGCCGGACGATCCAGGGTCAGCAGGAAGCGGCGGCGGCCTTCGTTGTCCAGCATGGTGTACGCGCTGCCCGACTTCGGCAGTGCCGTGCCATCGCGATCCACCAGGTTGCCTGGCAGTTCGATGCGGGTGGCCGACAGGGTGAACATGCCATTGACGCCGTCGCCGAGGCCGCGTGCAGTCAGGGTGTACTTGCCCGGCTTCAGCGAGAGGTTCAGGCGCGAGTTGGTGCTGTCGCCGCCGTCATCGTTCTCGGCATCCACGCCCTGGCCGGACAGCTTCAGCACCGGATCGAAGACATCCGAGACCAGGCGGATCTCGTACAGGCCCGCCTTCTCCACCTGCAGGGTGTAGTCCTGCGAGTTGCTGGCCAGCATATCGACGATCTCACCACTGCCCACCAGCGGCTTGCCGTCGTACGGCTTCAGCTTCTCGGCGCGCAGGCGGTACGGACCAAAGGCGCTCGGACCGTTGGCGTTGACCGCCACCTGGTAGGTGCCGCCACCGTTGGCACGGAAGGCCAGCGAGACATCGCCTTCGCGTTCGTAACCGGTATTGCTGGTGGACACCAGGCTGCCGTTGTTGAACACGGCGATCGAGCCGGTCAGTGCGCCGGTGAGCTTCAGGCCGACCAGTTCCCTGTCTTCCAGCTTGATCTGGTACAGCTGGTGATGGCTGCCGTCGTTGAAGTTGATGCCGCTGCGCGAGGTGATCTCGCCGGACACCGGCTTGTCGAAATCGAGTGACGCGGCCTTGCCTGCGTCACCACCGCCACCGATGCGGTTGCAACCGCCGGCGATCAGGACCGTGGCGACGGCCAGTGTGATTGCTGCCAAACGCATGTTTTTTCTCCTTGGCCTTCCATGTATGTCCCGCACACCGGCCCGGTGCGTGGGGGCGGAAAAGATACCCGCAAAAGCAAACGCCGGCGTGATGCCGGCGTTGCCCTGTTCATCCTGCGATGGGACGGATCAACCGTTCCACTTGCCCAGCGCGGCCAGGCCGTTGTCCTTGGCGCGCTCGTACACGGTCTTCTGGGCGGCAGCGTAGTTGCCCTTCATGTCCTTGGCCCACAGCTTCAGCGCGGCCTGCTGCATGGCGCGGCCGTAGGAGAAGCTCAGCGGCCACGGCAGGTTGCCCAGCTGGTTCATCGCGTTCAGATGCTCGGTGGACTGCTCGTCGCTCTGGCCACCGGACAGGAACACCACGCCCGGCAGGATGGCCGGCACGGTGCTCTTCAGGCACATCACGGTCGACTCGGCCACTTCCTCGACGTCGGCCTGCTCATCGCAGCCCTTGCCCGAGATGACCATCGAGGCCTTCAGGATGGTGCCTTCCAGCAGCACGTTCTGCTGGTACAGGGCATCGAACAGCGAACGCAGGGTGGCTTCGGTGACTTCGTAGCAGGTCTCGATGTCGTGGTCGCCGTCCATGATCACTTCCGGCTCGACCATCGGCACCAGGCCGCATTCCTGGCACAGGGCGGCATAGCGGGCCAGCGCGTGGGCGTTGGACTCGATGCAGGTGCCCGACGGAATGCTTTCGCCGATGTTGATCACCGCACGCCACTTGGCGAAGCGCGCACCCAGCTTGTAGTACTCCTGCAGGCGCTCGCGCAGGCCGTCCAGGCCTTCGGTCACCAGCTCGCCCGGGCAGCCGGCCAGCGGGTGCGCACCCTTGTCCACCTTGATGCCCGGAATCATGCCGTGGTCGGCCATGTACTTGGCGAACGGCACGCCGTCCTTGGTCGACTGACGGATGGTTTCGTCAAACAGGATGGCGCCGGAAATGTGCTCGTTGAGCTTCGGCGTGGTCAGCAGCAGTTCGCGGTAGGCACGACGGTTCTCCTCGGTGTTCTCGATACCGACGCCTGCGAAACGCTTGGCGATGGTAGCGGTGGATTCGTCGATCGCGATGATGCCCTTGCCCGGGGCAACCATGGCCTGGGCGGTTTCAGCCAGCTGTTCGATGCTCATGTACTTCCTGTGGCGGGTGCGGGAAAAACGTAAGTATAGCCCCGCCGCCCGTTGCACCGACGTGCAGGGCAGTCTGGAAACGATTCCAATGTCCGCACCGGACAGACGATGTCCTGTTGCGCCGGGTCACGACCCCTTCAGGGATCTGACCCCGGGTCGGACCCGCGCAGCGGCTCCGACCCAGGGCCGCCTGGGTTTACAGATCGCCCAGGCCGCTGGCGCGGCCGTCTTCGCCCACTTCCAGCAGGCGCAGGGTGTTGGTCGCGCCCAGGGTTTCCATGTGCTCACCGCTGGTGAACACGACGCGGTCACCGGCCTGCAGCAGTTCGGCTTCCACCAGCAGACGGATGCTGCCGCGTGCGGCTTCACGCGGGGTCAGGCCACGGCTGTCGAAGTTGATCGGGTAGACATCGCGCATCAGCGCCATCTGGCGGCGTGCACCGTCGTGGCGGGTGACCGCGAACACCGGCGCCTTGGCGCGGAAACGCGACAGGTAGCGAGCAGTGCCACCGGATTCGGTCATCGCCACGATCGCGCGCACGCCCACGTGCTGCGACAGGAACATGGTGGCCATGGCAATGGCCTGGTCGGCACGTTCCAGGTTGCGCGGCGAAGCGTTGAAGTCGGTCTCGGTCTGGAACTGGCGCTCTGCACCCAGGCAGATGCGCGCCATCGCTTCCACCGCCTTGACCGGCCAGGCACCGGCAGCGGTCTCGGCCGACAGCATCACCGCGTCGGTACCGTCGATGACCGAGTTGGCCACGTCCAGCACTTCGGCACGGGTCGGGATCGGGCTTTCGACCATCGACTGCAGCATCTGCGTGGCGGTGATCACCACCTTGTTCTGCGCCAGCGAGGCCTTGATGATCTTCTTCTGCAAGCCCGGCAGTTCGGCATCGCCGATTTCCACGCCAAGGTCGCCACGGGCCACCATCACCACGTCGCTGGCCTCGACGATTTCTTCCAGGTTCTCGATCGCCTCGGTGCGCTCGATCTTCGACACCAGCGCGGCATCGCAGCCGTGCGAGCGGGCGATCTCACGCGCGTCGTTCATGTCCTGCGCATTGCGGCAGAACGACACGGCGATGAAGTCGACACCGATCTTGGCGACGATGCCGATCAGTTCCTTGTCGCGCTCGGTCAGCGCGCCCAGCGACAGGCCGCCGCCCTGCTTGTTCAGGCCCTTGCGGTCGGACAGCACACCGTCGTTCAGTACGGTGTTGATGATGCGTTCGCCCTGCACTTCCACCACCTGCAGCTGCATCAGGCCGTCGTCGAGCAGCAGCACATCGCCCGGACCCACGTCCTGCGGCAGGCCGAGGTAGCTCACGCCCACCTGGGTGGCGTCACCCGGGCCGGCGCTGGTGCTTGCGATCAGGTCGAAGCGGTTGCCCGCCTTCAGCTGTACCTTGCCTTCGGCGAAGCGCTCGATGCGGATCTTCGGGCCCGGCAGGTCGGCCAGGATGCCGACTTCCACGCCCACGCGGGCCGCGGCAGCGCGCACTTCGGCAGCACGCTTGGCCTGGCCGGAGGGATCGCCATGGCTGAAGTTCAGGCGCACCACGTTGACGCCGGCGCGGAACAGATCCTCCAGCACGCCCGGCGGATCAGTGGCCGGACCGAGGGTGGCAAGGATCTTGGTGCGACGCTGACGCTCGAACATGGTGAATGGGCCTCTCCCGATAAAGAACGGAAATTAGCACATCCTTCACGCCGCATGTATACGGTTACAGCCTTGTGCTGCCTGACTTCGCGGGTCATGGAACGGACATCGGCCGGACATACGCTGGCGCAGGGTGGCGGTAGCGCCGGGCCATGCCCGGCGGGTGCTGGGTTAAGCCGCCGGGCATGGCCCGGCGTTACCGATCAACGGCGCATCACGCCAGCAGCGTTTCCAGCTGCGCCGGCTCACGGGCCAGCTGCCCGGCACCGGCTTCGGTGAGTTCGGCCTCACCGCCAAAGCCCCACAACACACCGACGCTGCGCAGGCCATGGTGACGCGCGCCTTCAATGTCCATGCGGCGGTCGCCGATCATCCAGCACTGCGCGGGCTGCACCTGCAGCCGACGCAGCGCCTCACCGACCAGTTCCGGCTTGTGGCTGCGCGAGCCATCGAGGGTTGAACCGACGATCTCCTCGAACAGCCCACCGAACGGCAGGTGGGCAAGGATGCGGCGCGCGTGCGGCTCATTCTTGGCAGTGACCACCGCCAGGCGATGGCCACGACCATGCAGCGTGCGAAGGGTATCTTCCACCTGCGGGTACACCGTGTGCTCGCGCCAGCCCTCGACGTCGAAGCGCTCACGGTAGTAGCCCACCGCCTGTTCCACCCGCGCCGGTTCACCGAACAGCGGCGCGAAGGTGGTGCGCAGCGACGGACCGATCCAGCCCAGCAGGGTCTCCTGCGGTGGCACCGGATGGTCCATCTTCTGCAGCGCATAGGCGATGCAGGCGGTGATACCCACCTGCGAATCGATCAGCGTGCCGTCCAGGTCGAAGAACAGGACATCCTTGCTGCGATCGGCACTCATGCGCCGCGCGCGTCGAGTGCGGCCACCGCCGGCAGGGTCTTGCCTTCCAGGAACTCCAGGAACGCGCCGCCACCGGTGGAGATGTAGCTGACCTGCTGGGCGATATCGAACTTGTCGACCGCGGCCAGGGTGTCGCCGCCACCGGCGATGGAGAATGCCGGCGAACTGGCGATGGCACGGGCCAGCGCTTCGGTGCCCTTGCTGAAGGCCTCGAATTCGAACACACCGACCGGACCGTTCCAGACCACGGTACCGGCCTTCCCGATCAGCTGCGCGTACTGCGCCGCGGTCTGCGGGCCGATGTCCAGGATCAGGTCGTCTTCGGCAACGGCGTCGACCGCCTTCACTTCGGCAACCGCATCCGGCATGAACTGCTTGGCGGTGACCACGTCCACCGGCAGCGGGATATCGGCGCCACCCGCCTTGGCATCGGCCACGATCTTCTTCGCGGTGTCCAGCAGGTCCGGCTCGTACAGCGACTTGCCGACGTTGTAGCCGGCGGCAGCGATGAAGGTGTTGGCGATGCCACCACCGACGATCAGCTGATCGACTTTGCCGACCAGGTTGGCCAGCAGTTCCAGCTTGGTGCTGACCTTGCTGCCGGCGACGATGGCCAGCAGCGGCTTGGCCGGTGCATCCAACGCCTGCGCCAGCGCGTCCAGCTCGGCCATCAGCAGCGGGCCACCGGCAGCGACCGGGGCGAAGCGGATGACGCCATGGGTCGAGGCCTGCGCACGGTGCGCAGTGCCGAAGGCATCCATCACGAACACATCGCACAGGGCGGCGTACTTCTTCGACAGGGCTTCATCGTCCTTGCCCTCGCCGACGTTCATGCGGCAGTTTTCCAGCAGCACCAGCTGGCCCGGCTGCACGTCGACACCGTCGACCCAGTCGCGCACCAGCGGCACTTCGCGGCCAAGCAGCTCGGACAGGCGCTGGGCCACCGGCGCCAGCGAATCGGCTTCGCTCCACACACCTTCCTTCGGGCGCCCCAGGTGTGAGGTGACCATCACCGCCGCGCCCTGCTCCAGCGCGCGCTTGAGCGTCGGCAGCGAAGCGGTGATGCGCTGTTCGGAGGTGATGCGGCCATTCTCGATCGGCACGTTCAGATCCTGGCGGATCAGCACGCGCTTGCCGGAGAGGTCGAGGTCGGTCATGCGGACGATGGACATGGGCAACTCTTTGGCTCAGGGACGGGATGCCGGGGTACGGCAGACGGCCATTGTATCGGGTGCGGGTGGTGGGAGGGCCGATGCCTGCGGCAGGCAGAGGCGCAGGGCGACAGCGACAGCAACGGCCGAAGCCAAAGCACTGGCGCTTTGTGATGCTGTGGATGGGCCGGGGTGGTGAGGGCTGGCAGGGGACGCCGTGAATCCGTCCCTGGAGGCTTAGCCGCGCCATCCATGGCGCGGATACCCCTGCCAGCCCACACCACCCCGGCCTCGACAGGTTCATGAGGTGATGCGGATGGCAAAGGCACAAGCAGTGTGTGGTGTCGGATGAAGAACGAAGAGGTCAGATCCGTTCTCCTGCGGAAAACGGATCTGACCCCGATGGCCGTCGAGCGAAGCGACCCGCTTCCGCTCTTGCTTTTCTTTTTCCTCTTCCGTGGGTGGACGCACACGGAAACTGTCAGAGGCCGGGCGGGGTGGGTTCGCGGGGGTGTCAGCCGCATGGATGCGGCTGCCAAGCCTACAAGGACGTACTTGCGGCGTCCCCCGCGAACCTACCCCGCCCGGCCAAGCGCGGCTTTTGCTTTTGCTTTGCACGACCAACCCCACCCACGAGGGGCTGCGCCGTTCGCCGGAACCTACGCCGAAGGCGCCGGCTTCTGCCGAAGCAGGCTGACCGCCAGGCCGCCAACAACCAACACACCCAGCCCCAGCAACGCCCACAGCAGCCACGACTTCCAGTCGTGCTGCGGCTTCAGTGCCGACTCACCGGCCAGTGGCTCCGGGCTGCCTTCCAGGCGCGCCAGCGTCGGCTGCCAGGAGGGGTCATTGCGCTGCCGCAGTTCCTCGATCAGCACACCGATCGGCGCCTCCATCCGGCGCGCAGTCGAGCTGCCCACCGCCAGCGCATACGGCGCCGCGCCCTGGCTCAGGAACACCAGCACTTCCGGCTGATAACCCAGACGCAGGGTTGGAGCCGTCGCCGTTTCAGCCGGATTTGCTACCAGCTTCCAGTAACGATCCCGATGCACGCCGCCCAGCGGCTGCGCGGCCGATTGCTGACGCTGGCCCTGCGCGCCCTGCTGCAGCTGATAGGCAATCCACGGTGCACTACGGCGCTGCCATTCCGCGCTCTCGTCATCGCGGCTGAACAATGTCCACTGCACCAGGCTGTTGTCGGTGCTGGCCACGTCAGCACGCGCCGCCGGGAAGCGGCCATCCATCTCGAAGGTGTATTCGCCCTTGCGCTTCGAGGTCGGTTCCAGCGACAGCCACTCCCACGGCAGTGTGGCCGGTGCCGGCGGCAACTCGGCCAGTACGCTGCGCAACGTTGGCAGACGGGCATCGCCCTGCGCCAGCACACGCAGATAGCGCGCTTCACCATCCACCTGCAGACGGCGCTGCAGCAGGCGCTTGCCGGCGCGCTGCAGATCCACCAGCGGAATGTCGCGGCCAATCGCACGCCAGTGCTGCAGGTCGTCGCTGACGTCCAGCTGCACCTGTGCCTGCAACGGCTGGCCACTATCCGCCCAATCCAGCACCAGTGCCGCCAATGGTTGCTGGCCGAGCACGCTGGCATCGATCAGCCAACCGCCCTGCCCGTTCGCTACCGCACCACCACCCACACGCGCCTCGACCCGGCGTACGCGACCATCGGTATCGCGCTCGGTCAGCAACTGCAGGTCGTTGCGCTGCGCTTCGGCCAGCGGCGGCAACGCGAACCACGGCAGCTCACGCTGCACCGGCGGCTGTGCCAGCGGCTGGTCCGGCGCCAGCAATGCCGACGGCAACGATTGGCCGGCGGCATTGAACACCTGCACATCGCCCAGGTCCGCACTACCGGCGCGACGGTAGATCGCCGGTTCCAGCACGACACGGTAGGCACCCGATTGTGCGCTGGACAACGTCAGCGGCCACTGCTCGGCGTACTGGGTACGGTAATCGGCGGCCTGTGCGGTGACGGCGGCCAGCATGCCGAACATCGCCGGCAGCAGCGCCCTGCTCCACGTCTTCATTGTTTTTCCTCCACGGTCGGCGCCGCGCTCGGCGGTGCCGGTGCCAGATAACCCACGACCGTGCACAGCAGGCCGTAGGCGATGAACGATGCGATGCCCAGCAGGTTGCCCAGGTGCTGGCGATCGACGATGACCAGCTTGGCCAGCACCACGCCCATCAGCACCGCACCGACCATCCACAACACGCGCTGGCCGCGGCGCGAGCCCCACACCCAGGCAATCACGCCGAGCACGCTCCACAGCACGGTCAGGCTGGTCTGCGCCAGGCTGAAGCGCATCATCGACGCGTTCCACGACAGGCCGCCCCACTGATGCACGCCATGCAGCACAACGCTGGTCAGCGCGACGAAGGTTGCCAGTGACAGCAGCGGCATGCGGATACCCAGCAGCGCCTGCGGCGCCTGATCGCTGTACAGCCAACGCGCCAGCAGCAGCAGGCTCAGCCACTGCCCGATCTCCGCCGGATTCAACACCGGCAGCCACAGCAGCGGCGCAGCATCGCCCGGCAGCAGCTGGCCGGACAGCCAGCCGATCGACAACAGGCCGAACAGCACGCACTGCAGCGGCTGGCGCACGCGGTCGAACGCTGCACCCAGCGGCCAGCGCAGCGCATTCCAGCGCCACAGCGACAGCGCCGCCATCAGCAGCCACGGCAGGGTCACCAGCAGCGTCGTCCAGCCCTGTGCCAGATCGGCCTCGCCACCGCCCCACAGAGCCAGCAGCGAAAGCAGCGACGGCCACAGCAGCCACCACAGGAACTGCGCGATGCGTGCCACGGTATTGCCGCCTTGGCGCAGGCACAGCAGCGTGCGCACGCCCAGCACCGCGAACACTGCCCAGGCCAGCGCGCCGTAGCCGGCGAACGGCTGATGGTGCGCGTCGCTCTGTATCAGCGCCAGTGGGAAGCCCAGCGCCAGCATCGCGAGTGCGGTCATCCCCAGCGCACGCGCCGGCTGGCGCCGCTGCACCTCGGCGGCCAGCCATGCGGTCACCGCAGCCAGCACCAGCAGTGCATCCACTTCGGTGCGGTACGGGAAGAACCGGGTGATCTCGTGCACCAGGCCACCCAGCCACCACAGCAGGCCCCACAGGTAGTAGACCAGGGCAATCTCGTGGCGCTGCCTGCGCTGGTAGCTCCAGGCCGACACGAAGCCGGCAACGGCCAGCAGCAGTGCACCGATCGCGGTCGGGTTGAGCAGGAAGCGCAGGTCCTCATGCCAGTGATCGCCACCGGCCACGAAAGCGAACGCCGCGCCCATCTGCAACAACGCACCGGACACCTGCGGCAGCCAGCGCTTCTGGCGCAGGCCCAGCCAGGCCAGGCCTGCACCTTCCAGCGCGAACACCGCGCCGGTGGCACGCGCCGACAAGGCCAGCGGCACCGCCAGCGTGGCGAAGCCCACCGCCAGCACCGCATGCGACTGCGCCAGCACGGTGTACGACGCGCGCGCAATCAGTGCCCGCGCCAGTACGGCGTAGATCGCCGCCAGGCCCAGTGCGCACAGCGCCAGCGTCATCGGCTGCTCGTGCAGCATGCCGGCCTGCAGCGAGAAGGCGACCAAGGGCGTACCGAACACCAGGCTGCCGTCGACCAGGTCACGCCGCCCGGCGGGCTGCCGGCGTGCGTACAGCAGCGGGATCAGCAGGTAGAAGGCGAAGAACAGCAGCAGGAACGGCTCGGTGCTGCTGAACTTGTCCGGCGCGTACTGCAGCACGCCCCAGAACGTACCGATACCGAAGGTGAAGGCGAAGCCCAGCAGGTTCAGCGCGCGCCACGGTCGGAACCAGGCAATGGCGAAGATGCCGGCGTTGAGCACCGCGTAGTAGCTGAACAACCCCACGTGGTTGCCGCTGCCGGTGGACAGCCACAGCGGTGCCATGAAGCCTGCGAGGATGCCCAGCACCGCCAGCGTGCGCGAGTTCTGCACCACCGCCAGCACGCACAGCCCGGCCACCAGCGCGATCGAACTGGCGAAGGCAAACCCGGGGTTGAGCAGCTCGAACCGCTTGAACGCGGCGAAGATGGTCAGCAGCAGCACGCCGATGGCACCGCCCTGCAGCGCCAGTGCGAACAAGCGCCGGCGCTCGCGCTGATGCCAACCGAACGCCAGCAGGCCCAGCGCACCCACGGTGACACCGGCCAGGCGCAGCTCGATCGGCAGCACCAGCCAGCCCTGGTCACTGACGTACTTCAACAGCGCGGCAACACCGGCCAGCAGCACCAGCATGCCGATCTTGACCGGCACGTTGCCCTCGGTGAACCAGCGCTTGACCGCTCCGATGCCGCGCTCGATGAAGTTCGGCAGCGTCGGTTCGGAAGGCAACGGCGGCTGCACTGGCACGGAAGGCACCGGCGGTGGTGCGACCGGGCGCAGCGCCTCCGCTGCCGCAGGCACCGGTTCGTGCACCGGCGGCGGCGTTGGCTGGGGGGGAGGCGGCGCGGCAGCCGCCACCGGCCGCAGGAACGGTGGATCGGCACTGGCCGCAGGCATGGGCGCAGCCCGTTCCGGTGCAGGCTCGGCGGCAGCCGGGCGGGCGGCAGGCGCGGCGGCCAAGGCACCTTCCAGCGCGGCCACACGGCGGCGCAGGCCGGCAATCATCACCAGCGCTACCACCAGCAGCAGCGGGATGGCCAGCAGAACCAGTACCACCAGGGCTATCAATGCTTCCATTGCATGCTTCCATTGCAATCCCGCGCCCCAGCGGCAGCGGTCGACCGCCCCATGCTACGACAGGGCTGGCCCCATAAACGACGAACCCCGGCCAGGCCGGGGTCCGCGTGCGATCTTGGCCAGCCTTACTTGGCGGCGACGACCTTGGCCATTTCCAGGCACTTGTTCGAGTAGCCCCACTCGTTGTCGTACCAGGTGACCAGCTTGACGAAGGTGCCGTCCAGGGCGATGCCGGCTTCGGCGTCGAACACCGAGGTGCAGGTCTCGCCGCGGAAATCGGTGGCCACGACCTTGTCTTCGGTGTAGCCCAAGATGCCCTTCAGCGGGCCTTCGCTCTGTGCCTTCACTTCAGCGCAGATCTCGGCGTAGGTGGCTTCCTTTTCCAGCTCGACGGTCAGATCGACCACCGACACGTCCGAGGTCGGGACACGGAAGCTCATGCCGGTCAGCTTCTTGTTCAGTTCCGGGATGACCACGCCGACGGCCTTGGCCGCACCGGTGGACGACGGAATGATGTTCTCCAGGATGCCGCGGCCACCACGCCAGTCCTTGTTGGACGGGCCATCGACGGTCTTCTGGGTAGCGGTAGCCGCATGCACGGTGGTCATCAGGCCACGCTTGATGCCCCACTTGTCATTGATGACCTTGGCCAGCGGGGCCAGGCAGTTGGTGGTGCACGACGCGTTGGAGACGATCGCCTGGCCGGCGTAGGTCTTGTCGTTCACGCCGTAGACGAACATCGGCGTGTCGTCCTTCGACGGGGCCGACATGATGACCTTCTTGGCGCCGGCATCGATGTGCTTCTGCGCGGTTTCCTTGGTCAGGAACAGGCCGGTGGATTCGATCACCACGTCCACGTCCACTTCGTTCCACTTCAGGTTAGCCGGGTCGCGTTCCTGGGTCAGGCGGATCTTCTTGCCGTTGACCAGCAGGTCGTTGCCCTGCACCGCCACGTCAGCCTTGAAACGGCCGTGCACGGAGTCGTACTTGAGCATGTACGCCAGATAGTCCGGCTCCAGCAGATCGTTGATGGCCACGATTTCGATGTCGTCGCCGAAGTTCAGCACCGCCGAGCGCAGGACGTTACGCCCGATGCGACCGAAACCGTTGATACCAACCTTGATTGCCATGTTCTCAAGCTCCTGCGGCCGCGACGGGTGCGGCGGGATGGATAGGGCCCACAAGTCTAGCAAACCGGGGCTGGCCACCGCCGGCCAGCCCCGGCAGGCAGCAGGCCGGCGGACAGGATTTGATCCGGATCAAAGCGTTAGCGCGATGTGAGGCCGAGACTGGCCGCATCCACCCAGCAACGAGATCACCCCCATGCGCAAGACCTCCCCCCTGATCGTGGCCAGCCTGGCCGCCGCCCTGTCCCTCGCCGCCGCCCCGGCCATGGCCCAGTCCAAGGGCGACTGGACCCTCTCCGCCGGCGTGCACCAGGTGGCCCCGAAGTCGAACAACGGCTGGCTGGCCAACCACACCCTGAAGGTCGACGTCGACAACGACGTCAAGCCGACCATCACCGGTGAGTACTTCATCGCCGACAACCTGGGCATCGAAGTGCTGGCCGCGCTGCCGTTCAAGCACGACATCAACATCAACGGCCTGGGCCGCGTGGGCAGCACCAAGCAGCTGCCGCCGGTGGTGACCGTGCAGTACCACTTCAACAGCAAGGACAAGGTGTCGCCGTTCATCGGTGTGGGCGTGAACTACACGACCTTCTTCAGCGAAGACACCACCGGTGCGCTGAAGGACAGCCGCCTGAAGCTGCAGGATTCGTGGGGCCTGGCCGCGCATGCGGGCGTGGACTTCGCGATCGGCGAGAAGGGCGCACTGCGCGTGGACATGCGCTGGATCGACATCGACAGCAAGGTGAAGTTGAATGGCGAGAAGATCGGCACGGTCAACATCGATCCGCTGGTCTACGGCGCTTCGTACGTCTTCAAGTTCTAAGGCGGCGTGTTGAGCGCGGGGGCTTCGCCCCCGCTCCCCCGCCACATGCAAAACCCTCGCAGCATGTTGCCCCGGTGATTGCCGGGGCTTTTTTTGTTTGCGCGAAAAGCACCGGCATCTGGAATTGGGCGGAGAGGGTGGGGTGATCGGGACACGCCGTAAATACGTCCCTGTAGCAACTGTGTTGCTGGAGAGTCTCAGGCCCGTCAGGTAAACGGGCACGGTAGTGCCGGCCGCTGGCCGGCAGCCTTTGGTCTTTCGCCCTGGCTCGCCTCAGACGGGGACTAGCCCGCTTTCA
>NZ_JAWIRT010000037.1:0-29296 GCF_036320045.1 Stenotrophomonas sp. SMYL20
GATCTACCGTGTCGACCAAGGTCGACACCTACCAACAGCCGCGGGAATCTGTCGAAGGCGGGGTGGGTCGGATGGCGGGGGTGTGAGCCGCATGGATGCGGCGACCAAGCCTCCACGGACGGATTCACGGCGTCCCCCGCCATCCGACCCACCCCGCCAACCCGCAGCAATCCAGCTGTTGCTGTTGCTGTTGCCTCTGCAGGTGCAGGGCTGCAAGCCCTGCAAAGCAACTACGTCACCCAGCCTGCAATCACCAGCAGGGCGAGGATCGCCAGCCACAGCAGCAGCATCCGCCACACCAGGCTCATCGCATCCCGCAAGTCCGGCAACCGCTGCCACACCGGCAACAGCCCCGCCTCGGTGTAATCGTGCGCATCCTCGCGCAGCTCGGCATTGACGCTGGCCCGCGCCACCGCGCCGAGGAAACCGATGCCGCCCGCCAGGCGTTCGCCATGGGCCTGGCGCCAGGCCTTCCACGCCGTATCGAAGTTGCCCACCAGCGCCATCGAAAACGCCATCAGCTGCGCCACCGGCCACTCGATCAATCCCAACAGGCGCTGCGCCAGCGCCAGCGGCTCCACCGGCACGCGTGCACGCATCGGGCTCTCCGCCATCAGCGCCAGCAGCCGGTAACCCAGCGCACCGGCCGGGCCCAGCAGCAGGAACCAGAACAGCACCGCGAACCAGCGCCGCAGCGCGTTGAGTACGGTCGCCTCGACCAGTGACGGAATGTCCTCGCGCAGGCTGCCACCGGCCGCCTGCAGGTTGCGCACCGCGGCCTGGCGCGTCGCCGCGTCATCGGCATCGATGATCGCTTCGATATCGCGGTCCAGATCGCGCGGGCCCCAGCACCACGCCAGCACCGCCACGCCCAGCAGCAGCGACGGCAGGCCGAACAGCACCCCGCGCAGCAACCACGCCAGCAGCGCCATCAGCAACAGCGGCGGCAGCAGTGCCAGGGCAACGCCGGCCGGTCCCTGCCAGGCCTTGCCACCGCGCGCGTCCAGCCAGCCCAGCCAACGCCGGAAGCCGTCGAAACGGCGCAGCGAGGCGGCAGCGGCCGGGGCGACATGGCCCAGGGCCAGTGCCACCAGCACGGCGGCCAGAGTGGTGAACATGGCAGGTCTCCCTACGAAACAGAACGCTCGGCGTCGCTACCTTACCTGTCGCAGCGGCGCCCTCAGCGGTGAACCGGACTGTAACCCGGGCCGTGTTCAGGTGGCGGCAATACAGGCGCCACCGTCAGCCCCGCTCAGCCCTTCTGCTGCCGGTACCAGTGTTCGATCAGGCCGCGCGAAATCGAGATCGGCGGCGACAGGCGGATGCCCTGGCCATCGTCCTCCACATCGCGTGCCAGTGCCGCGCCGACCTCGTCGGCACTGAACCAGCGCGCATCTTCCAGCTCGCCATCCACGGTCGGCAGGTCATCCTGCGCCTGTGCACGGAAACCGATCATCAGCGCGCCCGGGAACGGCCACGGCTGCGAACCGAGGTACTGGCAGGCGGTCACCCGTACCTTGCTCTCCTCGTGCACTTCACGCACCACGGTCTGCTCGAAGGTCTCGCCGGGTTCGACGAAGCCGGCCAGCACCGAGTAACGCCGCGGTGCCCAGTTCGACTGCCGGCCCAGCAGCAACCGGCCCTGGTTTTCCACGGCGACGATCACGGCGGGGTCGACACGCGGGTAGTGCTCGGTGGCGCACTGCCCGCAGCGGCCGACGAAGCCACCACGGGCAAACGCCACGGCGCCGCCGCACACGCCGCAGAAGCGGGTGCGCGAGTGCCAGTAGGACATGCCGCGGGCATAACTGAAGGCGGTCGCATCGGCCATCGGCCACAGCAGTGCGGCCTGGCGCAGGTCGAGGCGGCGCGGGGCCGTGACGGTAACGTTGGCGGCTTCGACCGAGAACCAGGCCTGCTCGCCACGCAGGCCAAGGAAGATCGCGGCACCGGGGCCGCCGCCGATGTCGGCGCCGGTCAGCGCCAGCGGCTGGTCGTCATCGCCGGTGAAGGCGCTGCCGTCCTGATCGAGCACGAGAATGCGCGCGCCCGGCCACAGGCGCGCCAGTGCATCGGCATCGTCGCGCAGGGCATCGGCGCGCTCCAGCGGTTCGCCAACGAAAGCGAAACCGGAAAGCGGCGAAGGAGTATTGGGCATCCGGCAAGCGTGCCGCCAATCGATGCAGGTGGCAAGTTCGGCGCTGTGCGCAATCTGCCGGTGTGGGCGTGCAGGCACAGCATCCACGCATGGCGTGGATCTACTGAGGTGCCAACCTTGGTTGGCACATTCCGGCCACAGGCCTCTTACATGCTGAAGCTGCTGCCGCAGCCGCAGGTGGTCTTGGCGTTCGGGTTGCGGATCACGAACTGGGCACCGGTCAGGCTCTCGGTGTAGTCCACCTCGGCGCCCATCAGGTACTGCAGGCTCAGCGGGTCGACCAGCAGGGTCACTCCGCTGGTCTGTACCGCCAGGTCATCCTCGGCACGGTTCTCGTCGAACTCGAACCCGTACTGGAAGCCCGAACAGCCACCGCCTTCGATGTACACGCGCAGGGCCAGGTCGGGGTTGCCCTCTTCCTGGATCAGGGATTTGACCTTGGCGGCCGCCGACTCGGTGAAGTTCAGCGGGCGCTCCAGCGACTGGTAATCGGGCGCGGCAACCGGGGTGGCGCCGGGCAGGGAGACTAGCGTGCTCATGGTGTCAGCATGGGGGTGCCGACGATGGCTTTCAAGCCATCGCCTCGGCCAGCTTGCGGCGTGCGGCGGTGTCACCCTTGCCGCCATTGGCCTCATCACCTTCCGGGGCCGGCAGGGCCGCCATCGGGGCGCTGGCATGGATCAGGCGGCCGTTCAGCTGGGCACCCGCATTCATCTCCACCACCTGGTAATGGACGTTGCCATTGACCCGCGCGCTCGGGGTCAGTTCGACCTTCTCGGTGGCATGCACGTCGCCGTCCAGGCGGCCACTGATGACCACCACCTGGGCACGGATCTCACCTTCGATCACGCCATGCTCGGCGACCGTCAGGGTCGCGCCGCTGGCGCCTTCGGCGGCGATCACCTTGCCGTGGATGCGGCCTTCCACATACAGGCCACCACTGAATTCCACATCACCGCGGATCACCACCTGGTTGCCGATCAGGGCATCCACCACCAGCTGGCCTTCACGGTTGGATTTGCTGCTTCCGAACATCTGCCTACTCCCCTTTGGCGGCCGGCGCACCGGCCTGTTTCCAGTCGAATACCTGGGTGGTACCCCCCGTACCACTCCCCAATGTCACCCGCACGCGTTGCGGGGTGAAGTCAGCCGGCAGCATCACGCTGCCGGTGAGCTGCTGGAAGTACCGGAACGAGTAATCCTGTCCCGGTACCTTGCTGCGCTGGTGCAGATCATCCCAGCTGATCGTGGCCAGCTTGCCGTTCTTGACGCCTTCCACGGTGAAACGCATCTGCCCCTGGCTGATGGCGCCGCGGTTGAGGTTCTGTGTCAGCACGGCGGTGTACTGCCAGGTGCCGGCCGCTTCCGGGCTGAACTCGATCGAATGGGTGTTCAGGCCCTTGCGCTGGCTGGTCGAACCCACCAGGCGCTCATAGAAGGCAACGTCGGCACGCAGGCCGGCGATTTCCTCATCGCGTTCGGCCAGCGAGGACTGCACCTCGGTGTTGGCGGCGCGGCTGATGCGGTCGGAGGCTTCCAGCGTGGCCTGCTTCTGGCGCAGTTCGGTCAGCTGCGCCTGCAACGTCTCGGCGCGCTTCTCGGCGGCCTGCAGGCGCTGGCCCTGTGCATCGCGCGGCGTGGCCATCCAGCAGCCACCCAGCACGGCCAGCACCAGGCTGAGCAGCCAGATGCCGCCGATCACCAGCAGGCGGCGACGGTCGGCCGGCGGTTGCGGCGCGCCGGGCAGGCGAACCTGCACGCGCATGGGAGGACGGTTGGTCATGGGTGGATTCCGGGGCATCGCGAGGGCGACACCGGTACGGCCCCTGTGGCAAACGACGGGCTAGTGTATGACAGGACGGGTGGGTTTCCTGCGCAGTGGCGAGCCACCGTCTGTGGCGTTCAGGCATGCCATCGTCGATAGTGTGGTCCCCTGCACAGTTCCGTCGCCGGAGCATCGCCATGACCGAAGCCCACCTGTTCGTGATCGGCATCCTGCTGGCCTGGCTGGCCGGCATCCGCGTCTACCTCACCGTGTTCGGTGTCGGCCTGGCCGGCCTGCTCGGCTGGGTCGACCTGCCGCCGGCCCTGCAGGCCACGGAATCGTGGTGGGTGCTGGGCACCTCGGCAGCGCTGGCGGTGACCGAATTCTTCGCCGACAAGATTCCCGGCGTCGACTCGGCGTGGGATCTGGTGCAGACCCTGGCACGCGTACCCGCAGGGGCCTTCCTTGCCGCAGCCACGCTGTCGCCGGATGGGCAGCTGGGCACCGGCGCACTTGCTGCCGGTGCCGGTGTCGCGCTGGCCAGCCATGGCCTGAAGGCCGGCACCCGCGCCCTGCTCAATACCTCGCCCGAGCCTGCCAGCAACTGGGTGGCCTCCGCCGCCGAGGACACCGTGGTGGTCGGTGGCCTGGCCCTGGCCCTGGCACACCCGTGGATCGCGCTGATCGTGGTGCTGGCCTGCAGCCTGGCCGGCGCGCTGCTGGTGTGGCTGGTCTGGCGCGCCCTGTGGAAGGGCGTGCGCTGGCTGGCACGCAGTGCGTCGCCCGACAGTCCACGCCAGCCCGGTACCGGTTGATCGCCGGGCTTGTCGCATAATGGACGCGAACACCAGGAGCACCGATGGCCGCAAACGAATCCCCCGCGGGCGCCCGCCCGGGACGCGCTGAAACCCCTCCGGCCGATCATTGGCAACGCTGGACCGCTGAACCGGCGAGCGCGGTCGCCGCAGCGCCGGCCGCGGTTCCGCCGCTGGCCGCCTCCGACGCACCCGCATCGATCGGCAGCGCACCGCCGCCGCTTCCCGGCCCGGCCGTGCTGGCCGAGGCTGGCAACAACGACCAGGCGCCGCCGCCCTCCGATTCGCCCTACCGCGTGCTGATCGTCGAGGACGACCGCGCGCAGGCCCTGTTCGCACAGAGCGTGCTGCATGGTGCCGGCATGCAGGCGATCGTGCACAGCGATGCCGACGGCGCGCTGCAGGCGATCAAGGAGCATCGGCCCGACCTGATCCTGATGGACCTGCACCTGCCCGGCCTGGACGGCATGCGCCTGACCGCGCTGATCCGCCAGCAGCCTGGCCTGCAGTTGCTGCCGATCGTGTTCCTGAGCGGCGATCCGGACCCGGAACGCCAGTTCGAGGTGCTCGACAGCGGCGCCGACGATTATCTGAGCAAGCCGATCCGCCCCCGCCACCTGATCGCCGCCGTGGCCAACCGCATCCGCCGCGCACGTGCGCAGGCAGCGACCCTGCCTGGTGCTACCGGCGCACCGGCCACCAGCAATCCGGAAACCGGCCTGCCGACACGTCACCACGTGCTGCAGCAACTCAACGCCACCCTCACCCATCGCGACCGGGGCGGCGTGTTCTTCATTGAAGTGGCCAGCGCGCTGGGCCTGCGCGAACGCTATGGCTACGCCGCCTTCGAGCGCCTGATGGTGCAGGCCGGGCAGCGCCTGGCCGAGGCCGGCCATCCGCACCTGCTGGCACGCCTGAACGACAACAGCTTCCTGCTGCTGGCCCGCAATACCGATGAAGACAGCCTGGAAAGCATCGCCGCGACCCTGCGTGAGCAGCTCTCGGCGCGCGCCTTCGTGATCCGCGATGATGAATCGGTGCATCTGCGCGGCGTGGTGGGTTACGCGCCGCTGTCGCCGGGCTTCGACGATGCCAACGCTGCACTGGAAGCGGTCGAGCGCACCACCCTGCAGGCACGCCTGCTCAGCGCCGGCGTGGCGGGCCACGTGCATCGCCAGGCCGTCACCGAACAGGAACACCTGGCACTGCTGGAAGGCCAGCTGGAGCTGGCCTATCAGCCGATCGTCGCCGTCGCCGGTGGCAACACCGCGCAGTACCAGCTGCTGCTGCGCCTGCGCCAGGCCGACGGCACGGTGCTGGCGGCCGGCCAGGTGATTCCCGCCGCCGAAGCGGCAGGCCGCATCGCCGACCTCGACCAGCAGGTGATGGACCATGCGCTGGGCCTGCTGGACCTGTACAGGCACGCAACGCAACCGCTGAACCTGTTCGTTTCGCAGTCGCTGCGCACCCTGCAGCGCGATGCCTTTGGCGACTGGCTGCTGGAATCACTGCAGCAGCGTGACCTGCCCGGCAGTGCGCTGGTGATCGACGTGCGCCTGCCCGACGCGCTGATCCACACCGTGCCGCTGCAGCAGTTCTGCCAGCGCATGGCCGGCGCCGGCGTGCGCTTCTGCCTGAGCCAGTTCGAACCCAGTGGCGAAGCCGATGCACTGCTGACCCAGCTGCCGCTGTCGTTCGTGCGCATGGCCGCGCGTTTCTCCAGCAGCCATTCCAACCCGGCCACGCGCGAGGAACTGCGCAAGGCGATCGAACAGGCGCATGCCGCCGGGCTGCAGATCATCGGCCAGCAGATCGAGGACCCGCAGGCCGCGGCAGCGATGTGGGTCGGCGGCGTCGATTACATCCAGGGCAACATGGTGCAGTCGGCCGGCAGTGACCTGAACTTCGACTTCCACAACGCGGTGCTCTGAGGTGCCGCTGTGGGGCGTGCTGCTGGTTGCCCTTGCTGCGGCCGTCGCACTGCTGCTGTTGGGCATGCGCCTGCGCGCGCGCAGCCGGGCACTGGCCCAGCTGCAGCGCGAGCACAGCGCGCTGGCCGCCGAGCGCGACCAGCTGCGCCATACCACCGAACGCCAGGGCCAGCTGGAACAGCAGCTGCTGCAGGCCAAGCAGGCCGCCGAAGCGGCCGTGCTGGCCAAGGGCGAGTTCCTGGCCACGATGAGCCACGAGATCCGCACGCCGCTCAACGGCATCCTGCCGATGCTGGAGCTGATCGCGCGCGGGCCGCTGGGTGAGGACCAGCGGCAGATGCTGGCCACCGCTTCGGCCAGTTCACAGCAGCTGCTGCGCATCGTCGACGACATCCTCGACTACTCCCGGCTGGAAGCGCAGGCGCTGGAACTGGAGATCACCAGCTTCAACCTGCGCGACCTGCTCGATGGCGTGGTGCAGCTGATGCAGCGCGCCGCCGATGCCAAGGGCCTGTCCCTGGCCCTGCAGCTTGACCCATCGGTGCGCCTGCCGGTGCGCGGCGACCCGGTACGCCTGCGCCAGGTGCTGAGCAACCTGCTGGCCAACGCCATCAAGTTCACCGCCCGCGGCCAGGTGCAGCTGCGCGTGCAGCGCCTGGGCGAAGGTGCGGCCCAGCACCAGCTGCGCTTCGAGATCATCGACACCGGCATCGGCATCGATGAGGCACTGCAGGCACGCCTGTTCCAGTCCTTCAGCCAGGCCGATGCCTCGACCACGCGCATCTACGGTGGCACCGGCCTGGGCCTGGCCATCTGCAAGCGCATCATCGACCTGATGCACGGGCAGATCGGCGTGCAGTCCACGCCCGGCCAGGGCGCAACGTTCTGGTTCGAGATCCCGCTGCTGAAAGTACCCGGCGACCTGCCTGCGATGGCGCGCGCCCCCGCAGCGCTACTGTTGTTCAGCGCCGATGCAACGCTGCAGGCACGCATCGAGCGCATCGCCGCCCACCATGGGCTGCAGGTGCAGGTGCTGGCACAGCTGGATGCCGTGGTCGAGCGCCTGCGCGCTCCCGCGCGGCCCGGACAACCGGCACCGGCATGGCTGATTGTCGATTCCCGCACCCGCCGCAACGGCGAGGTCACGCTGCAGCAGGCGCTGGCCGAGCGCGGCGACGATGATGCACTGCAGGTACTGTGGCTGCAGGAAGACACGCCTGCACAACGCCCGCGCCAACGCCAGCTGCTCCCGCATTTCGATGATGCAGCCCTGCATGCACTGCTGGCGGCGCCTGCCACGCCTGCCCGCCCTGCCGCCCTGCTGGCCAATGCCGAAGACGGCTTGCCCGCACCGACGCTGCCGCCATTGCACCTGCGCGTGCTGCTGGTGGAAGACAACACGGTCAACCGGATGGTGGCCGAGCATCTGCTGCGCGTGTTCCAGTGCGAGGTGCGCAACGCCGCCGACGGCAAGCAGGCACTGGCCGCCCTTCGCGAAGGCGGCGTGGACGTGGTGCTGATGGATTGCCAGATGCCGGTGCTGGACGGCTACGCCGCCACGCGCCGCTGGCGTGCGGAAGAAACGGAAACCGGGTGCTCGCGGTTGCCGATCATCGCGATGACGGCCAACGCCATGGCCGGTGACCGCGAACGCTGCCTGCAGGCCGGCATGGACGATTACCTGTCCAAGCCGATCGCGCGCGCCACCTTGCATGCGCTGTTGAAGCGCTGGGGGGGCGGTAGAGCTGCATCACCTGCACGGCCTTCTGTAGAGCCGAGCCATGCTCGGCTGACGGCCAATAGCAGTCGCGCTCCATCAGCCGAGCATGGCTCGGCTCTACAAGACGATGACAGCCGAGTCGGCTCCAAGCCACAGCCGGTGCTGGACCGTGATGTGCTGGACGAACTGCAGGCGGTGATCGGCGATACCGCCCTCCAGATCGTCTCGGTGTTCCTGGAGGATGCGCCGGCGATGGTGCAGCAGCTGCAGCAGGCCGCGCAGAGCAGCGACGAGCCGCGACTGCAGGCAATCGCCCACAGCCTTAAATCATCGAGTGCGAACGTGGGGGCGTTGTCGCTGTCGGCAATCGCGCAGCGGATCGAGCACGAAGCCCGTAGTGGCAGCCTGCAGCGCCCCGCAGTGGCGGTGGCGCTGCTGGTTGCCGAATTCGCCCGGGCGCGCGTGGCGCTGACGGGCTACCTGGCACAGCATCGGTAGCGTCGAGCTTGCTCGACCATCGCCATGCTGATCACAGTCGAGCAAGCTCGACGCTACGTCACTCTTCCAGCTTGCTGAGCAGGTACTTCGGCTCGCCGATACGCTCGATCAGGTCGAGCTGGGTTTCCAGCCAGTCGATGTGCTCTTCTTCCGAGTCGAGGATCTTCACGAACAGCTGGCGGCTGACGTAGTCGCCCACCGAATCGGAGTAGGCCACGGCCTCGCGCAGGGTCACTACGCCGTCGCGCTCCAGCGACAGGTCGCACTGCAGGATCTCGGTCGGGTTCTCGCCGATGCGCAGCTTGCCCAGCGCCTGGAAATTCGGCAGGCCTTCGAGGAACAGGATGCGGTCGGCAAGCATGTCGGCATGCTTCATCTCGTCGATCGATTCCTTGTACTCGTGTTCGGCCAGCTCCTTGATGCCCCAGTTCTTCAGCATCTTGGCGTGCAGGAAGTACTGGTTGATCGCGGTCAGCTCGTTGTAGAGGACCTTGTTGAGGAATTCGATGACCTTGGTGTCGCCCTTCATGGGGGTGCTCCTGCACGCTGAAAACGCAGGCACTTTAACGCCTTGCGCGCGGCCGTGAAGGAACGCGAATCGTGCGCATTGGCCTGTGCGGCCGCACGTGAAGGATGCGAAAGCGCGGCGTCAACGCGCCGCGAAAGAGACGATCAGGCGACCTGGGCCAGACCGAGGACCGGCAGCGGCAGATCGTGGGTGGCACGCGCCTTGGCCAGCAGATCGCCGGCCATGTCCAGGCAGGAACCGCAGGTGGCACCACAACCGGTACGCATGGTCAGTTCGGCCACCGTGCTGACGCCATGGCTGGCGGCTTCGCGGATCTGGTGGTCGGTGACTCCGTTGCAGATGCAGACGTACACAGGCGTGAACCGGGCTGACAGGCCAAGAGTGGCCTGTTGGCTATTCCAATGGAAACGAGAATGGTTGTCAATCAGAGACCTGAACCATTCTCGATACGGTTCAGCCGGTCACGTGGCCGGACCATCGCCGGTGGCCTTCTTCGGCCAGTAGCCGCGGGTCCGTGGGCGCTTGCGTGGGCGGTCATGCCCGGCGGTATGGCCCGGCATCCAGGCCTCCGCAGCGCTCTTGGGCATGGCGGTCACGCCCTGCCCGGCCACCCCGCGCGCCAACGGCGCCAGATGTCGCAAGGCGCGCGCATAGACGCCACGCTTGAACATCACCACGTGCTCCACCGGGTACCAGAAGTCCACCCAGCGCCAGTGGTCAAACTCGGGTGAGTCGGTGTGGTCCAGCTTCACGTGGGACTCGTCGCCGGTCAGGCGCAGCAGGAACCAGACCTGCTTCTGGCCGATGCAGACCTGCCGCTCGTTGCGGCGGATGGCCCGCGCCGGCAGCTTGTAACGCAGCCAGCCGGGCGTTGCCCCGAGCACTTCCACGTGCTCAGGCAGCAGGCCGGTCTCTTCCTGCAGTTCACGATACATGGCCTCGACAGGCGTCTCGTCGGTATTCATGCCACCCTGCGGGAACTGCCAGCCGTCCCGGCGCACACGTCGTGCCCAGAACACCTGGCCGTCCTGCCGCATCAGCACAATGCCGACGTTCGGTCGATAGCCGTCCGGATCGATCACGATGCGGACTCCTAAAAAATCTACTGGTCGGGACTATCCCATGCCGCCTGTCGGCCCACAAGCACGATACAAAAGTGTTGACAGGGGCGATACACATCCGCAGAATAGCGGGCTCACCAAGGCTATGTAGCTCAGCCGGTTAGAGCACAGCACTCATAATGCTGGGGTCGGTGGTTCGAGTCCACCCATAGCCACCACACTGAAAATCAAGTTGTTTTTCAGCGTGAAAAGTGAGAAAATAGTTGCACGTTTTGCCCCGTCGCCAAGCGGTAAGGCACCTGACTCTGACTCAGGCATTCGGTGGTTCGAATCCATCCGGGGCAGCCAAATTAAAAGCAAAAGGCCAGATCGAAAGATCTGGCCTTTTGCTTTTAATTTGGTCGCGCATTCCACCTTATCCCCGCGCCTGTCGGCGCACCCCCTTGAACAACAAGGGGGCTCTTCTCCAGACAGAGACCGGGGTCAGGCATGCGGACCACGGGTAGTGCCGGCCGCTGGCCGGCAACCAGGAAATCCACGACCCCAGAACGACAAAAGCCCGGCCGAAGCCGGGCTTTTGCTTGTCCAACCAGCGGGCTCCCGAAGGAGCCCAACCAGGCGCGGTAAATCAGCGCTTGGAGAACTGGGTGGCGCGGCGGGCCTTGTGCAGACCGACCTTCTTACGCTCGACTTCACGGGCGTCACGGGTCATGAAGCCAGCCTTGCGCAGCTCGGACTTCAGGGTTTCGTCGTACTCGACCAGAGCACGGGCGATGCCCAGACGGATCGCACCGGCCTGGCCGGTGGTGCCGCCGCCAGCGGCGGTGACCAGGATGTCGAAGCTTTCGGTGTTCTTGGTCAGCTCGAGCGGCTGGCGCACGATCATGCGCGCGGTCTCACGACCGAAGAACTCGTCCAGCGGACGGCCATTGACGGTGATGTTGCCCGAACCCTTGCGCAGGAACACGCGAGCGGTGGAGGACTTGCGGCGGCCAGTGCCGTAGTTTTGAGTGATAGCCATGATTAGATATCCAGAACCTGCGGCTGCTGTGCGGCGTGCGGATGCTCAGTGCCGGCGTAGACCTTGAGCTTGCGGTACATCTGGCGACCCAGCGGGCCCTTCGGCAGCATGCCCTTCACGGCGATCTCGATCACGCGCTCCGGGTGGCGCTCCAGCGCCTGTGCCAGGGATTCGGTCTTCAGGTTGCCGATGTAACCGGTGAAACGGTGATACATCTTGTCCTGCAGCTTCTTGCCGGTGACGGCAATCTTTTCTGCATTGATGACGACCAGGTAGTCGCCGGTATCAACGTGCGGGGTGTAGACCGGCTTGTGCTTGCCACGCAGACGGCGGGCCAGCTCGGTGGCGAGACGGCCCAGGGTCTTGCCCTCGGCGTCGACGAGGTACCAGTCGCGCTGGACGGTCTCGTTCTTGGCAGTGAAAGTGCTCATGAAGAACTCTAGGTTAGGTCGGGCTCATTGCGGCGAAAGGCTCGCCGGAACTCTGCCACGCGTTGTGAAAAGGTGAAGCGTAAGAGGCGGGATTGTACGCAGGTCAGCCCCCCGTTGCAAGCCGGCCCTTGACCGGGTTGGCAGGGGGACGGGGTCGGGCGAGAATCGCGGGGTCTTCCGCCCCACCGTGTACCGCCATGACCGTGCTCCGCCAGATCACCCCGCTGGACCACCTGCTGACCGAGGCGCAGCGCGCCCTGGACACGGTGTTCGGCAACCCGCCGGCGGCCCGCCCCTATCCGGCTGCGGACACCGACGAGCCGGGCATGGACAGCACCGAACGCCGCCACGCGGCCGGCCTGATGCGGATCAACCACGTCGGCGAGGTCTGCGCACAGGGCCTTTACTTCGGCCAGGCGGCCGTGGCCCGCGACCCGGCCACGCGTGAACACCTGCTGGAAGCGGCCCAGGAAGAAACCGACCACCTGGCCTGGTGCGCCACCCGCCTGGGCGAACTGGACAGCCGTCCGAGCCTGTTCAACCCGCTCTGGTACGCCGGCAGCTACACCATCGGCACCCTGGCCGGGCTGCGCGGCGACGGCTGGAACCTGGGCTTCGTGGTCGAGACCGAGCGCCAGGTGGAAGCCCATCTGGACGAGCACCTGGTCGACCTGCCGGCCGGCGACCTGCGCAGCCGCGCGGTCATCGCCGTGATGAAGGAAGACGAGGCCCGCCATGCGGACCACGCCGAGCAGGCCGGCGCACGCCGCCTGCCGTTCCCGATCCCGGGCGTGATGGCACTGGCCTCCAGGGTGATGAAGACCATCGCCTACCGCATTTGACCGGGGCGCCCCACCAACGGTGGGGGCCTACCCAAGGGCACGGTGGGCCCGACGGTGGGGCCCGACCGTTGGTCGGGCCGCCTTAGTTGGGCGAGACCAGCTTCAGGCCGATCACACCAGCCACGATCAGGCCCACGCAGGCCAGGCGGGCCGGCGATGCGCTGTCGTTGAACAGGTAGATGCCCAGCACCGCCACGCCCATGGCGCCGATACCGGTCCAGATCGCGTAGGCAGTACCGACCGGGATGCTCTTCATCGCCTGGCTCATCAGGTACAGGCTGATCAGCGCGGACACGACCGTGGCAGCGGTGGGAAGGGGTTTGCTGAAGCCTTCGGAGTACTTCATTCCGAGGGCGAAACCGATCTCGAACAGGCCGGCCAGCAGCAGGTAGATCCAGGGCATGGGTGGGGGCTCCTTACCTTTTTTGAGAAAAACGAAACGGCCCGGTGTTTTCACACCGGGCCGTGGGTCGGTACATCACCGTGGAACTGTAACGCGTGCGGGGCACTGGTTCCACGGGGCGGGTCGTCCCGCCTGGGCGGCGATGCCTGCGGGCATCGCACATGGGGCTTACTCGGACAGGTTCCGGCCGTGGAACAGCTCTTCGATCTCGCGCTTGAGCAGCGCTTCGATCTTCATGCGTTCCTTGAACGACAGGTTCTTGGCCTTTTCCTCGAAGAGGTACTGGTCCAGGTCGAAGTCCTTCAGGTGCATCTTCGTGTGGAAGATGTTTTCCTGATAGACGTTGACGTCGAACATCTCGTAACGCGACTTGATGTTCTTGGCCAGGAAGTTCTGGATCGAGTTGATCTTGTGATCGATGTAGTGCTTCTTGCCCTTCACATCGCGGGTGAAGCCACGGACGCGGTAGTCCATGATCACGATGTCCGACTCGAGGCTTTCGATCAGGTAGTTCAACGCCTTCAACGGCGAAATGACGCCGCAGGTGGCCACGTCGATGTCGGCGCGGAAGGTGGCGATACCTTCCTGCGGGTGCGTTTCCGGATAGGTGTGCACGGTGATGTGCGACTTGTCCATGTGCGCGACCACGGCATCGGAGATCAGCTCCTTGCCGGCCTGCTTCTTGTCGATCACCGGTTCTTCGGAGATCAGGATGGTCACCGAGGCACCCTGCGGATCGTAGTCCTGGCGGGCCACGTTCAGGATGTTGGCGCCGATGATCTCGGCGACATCGGTCAAGATTTGAGTCAGCCTGTCGGCGTTGTACTCTTCATCGATGTATTCAATGTAACGCTGACGCTCCTCTTCGGTGCGCGCGTAACACACGTCATAGATGTTGAAGCTCAGCGCCTTGGTGAGGTTGTTGAAACCCTGCAGCCTCAGGCGAGGCAACGGCTTGACCACGGCGGTCGATTCCTGTGTAAGAAGGGAAAGGGGGAATTATGGGGCAAACTGTCCCCGGGGGGAACGTGAAGAGCGCTCACATCTGGCACACTGTTTGCCCTTAACAATTGCGCTGGTTAAGCTCCGCTATCGACCCCGTGAATCCGTTCATGCGCAGAGGGAGCGCTCCTATCGTGTCAACCGTGCGCCTAGCTAGCAGTCCACTGGCCCTGGATATCGCCACAATCGATCGTTTCCTGGCGCACAGCCACAGGCGGCGATACCCCACCCGTACCGACGTCTTCCGACCCGGTGACCCGGCGGGAACCCTGTATTACGTCATCAGCGGCTCGGTTTCGATCATGGCCGAGGAAGATGACGATCGCGAGCTGGTGCTGGGCTACTTCGGTGCCGGCGAGTTCGTCGGCGAGATGGGCCTGTTCGTTGAATCGGACCGCCGCGAGGTGATCCTGAGGACCCGTACCGCCTGCGAGCTGGCCGAAATCAGCTACGAGCGCCTGCACCAGCTGTTCCTCGGCCCGCTGTCGGCCGATGCCCCGCGCCTGCTCTACGCGCTGGGCCAGCAGATCTCCAAGCGCCTGCTCGACACCAGCCGCAAGGCCAGCCGCCTGGCATTCCTGGACGTTACCGACCGGATCGTGCGCACCCTGCACGACCTGGCGCAGGAGCCGGAGGCGATGAGCCATCCGCAGGGCAGCCAGCTGCGCGTCTCGCGCCAGGAACTGGCCCGCCTGGTCGGCTGCTCGCGCGAAATGGCCGGCCGCGTGCTGAAGAAGCTGCAGACCGATGGCCTGTTGCACGCCCGCGGCAAGACCGTGGTGCTGTACGGCACCCGTTGATCGTTGAGCACCCGGTGGGTGCGGACCTTGGTCCGCACTCTTTCACGCGCTAGGCTCGGTGCATGGAACTGAGCAGCGCATTCTGGTGGTTCATCCTCATCGGCCTGGGCGCCCAGCTGGTGGACGGCGCGCTGGGCATGGCGTTCGGCCTCGTGTCGTCGTCGGTGATGCTGGCCATGGGCATTCCGCCCGCGCAGGCCAGTGCAGCCATCCACACCGCCGAGGTGTTCACTACTGGCGCCTCCGGCGTGTCGCATCTGGTCGCCGGCAATGTCGATAAGCGCCTGTTCCTGCGCCTGGCGCTGCCCGGCGCCGTAGGCGGCGCCGTGGGTGCCTACGGCCTGACCCAGCTGCCCGGCGAGGTGATCCGCCCGCTCATCTACCTGTACCTGCTGGTGCTGGCCATCATCATCCTGGCACGTGCCGCCGGCCGCCTGATGCCCAAGGGCGAGGTCAAGCGGGTGCCCGTGCTGGGCTTCGTGGCCGGCTTCCTGGATGCCAGCGGCGGGGGCGGCTGGGGGCCGGTGGCCACCTCCACCCTGCTGGCCCGCGGCGGCCAGGCACGCACCACCATCGGCACGGTGAACGCGGCCGAGTTTGTGGTCACCCTGACAGTTTCAGCAACGTTCCTGCTGTCGATGGGGCTGCATCACCTGCAGATCGTGGCCGGCCTGCTGATCGGCGGCATGATGGCCGCGCCGGTGGCCGCACTGCTGGTGAAGCGCCTGAAGGAGCGCTGGGTGCTGGTGGCCGTGGGCGTGTTGGTGCTGGGCATCAGCCTGTTCCAGATCGGGCATGCGCTGACCGGGTATCTGGCGCGCTGACTGCTCACCGGGCGCAGGACCATTTGCCGGCCAGCGGCCGGCACTACCGGGACGGAGAAGGGTAGTGCCGGCCGCGGGCCGGCAGATCCGTCACCGTGCGGCGAGGTCAGGCCTTGTCGCCGCCGCGGTCCACGCAGCCCCAGTTGAGGATGCGGGTGCCGGCCGGCAGCACGCGGCGGAAGAAGTCCACCCTGCCCGGCTTCGGGTTCACCACCACCGGCGCCTTGGCGGCCAGCAGCAACGGCAGGTCGGCGGTGCTGTCTGAGTAGGCGATATCGATGTCGCCGTAGCCGCGCTCGCGCAGCATGCGCATCTTCTCTTCGTTGTGGCAGTGGCGGGTCGGGCCGACGCCACCCAGCCGTGGGCCGACCTCGGTGCCGATCACCGGTACGTCCTGGTGGGCGACGAAGGCCAGGATCGCGCGTGCCAGCTCTGGTGGCGCGCCCGTGGCAACCACCACGCGGTCACCCTTGGCCCGGTGCGCGGCGAACACCTCCAGCGCCTGTGGCAGCAGCTTGGCGCGCATCTGCGCCTCGTTGCGCAGCACATAGGCGTCGATGACCTTATTGAAATCGCGCGCACGGTGCAGGCCGAAGCTGCCGATCCACACATAGACCGAAATGCCGGTACGGCGGGTCGGCAGCAGCGCCACCATCGGCCCGGCGATCGGCGTGACCAGCAGCGCCGCCAGCATGCGCAGCGGGTTGCGCTTGATCAGCGAAGCGAACAGGTGAGTACCCGAATCGCCATCGTAGAGGGTGTGGTCGAAATCGAAGACCACCAGCGGCGCATCGTCGCGCGGCGTCGGATAATGCGTTTTCATGCCGCGAAGAATAGCTGACGCAGGCCCTCGCCCGGCTCTTCCACGCGCATGAAGGCTTCGCCCACCAGGAACGAGTGGATGCCGGCATCGCGCATCAGCGCCACGTCCTGCGGACCGAGGATGCCGCTCTCGGTGACCAGCAGGCGATCGCGCGGCACCGCCTTCTGCATGTCCAGCGTGGTCTGCAGCGACACCTCGAAGGTGCGCAGGTTGCGGTTGTTGATGCCGATCATCGGTGCCGGTACCTGCAGCGCACGCTCCAGCTCGTCGATGTCGTGCACTTCCACCAGTACGTCCATGCCCAGCGACATCGCCAGTTCGGACAGCGTGGCCAACTGCGTGTCGTCCAGCGCAGCGACGATCAGCAGGATGCAGTCGGCACCCAGCACGCGCGCCTCGTACACCTGGTAGGCGTCGATCACGAAGTCCTTGCGCAGCACCGGCAGCGTGCAGGCCTCACGGGCCTGCTGCAGGTAGGCATCGGCACCCTGGAAGAAGTCCACATCGGTCAGCACCGACAGGCAGCTGGCGCCGCCGAACTCATAGCTGACGGCGATGTCGGCTGGGCGGAAATCCGGGCGGATCACACCCTTGGACGGGCTGGCCTTCTTCACCTCGGCGATCACCGCCGGGTCGCCGTTGGCCACTGCCGCCTGCAGCGCGCGCACGAAGCCACGTACCGGCGGGGCGCTGGCCACGGCGGCCTGCAGGTCCTCGAGGGGACGCTGGGCACGGCGCTGGGCCACTTCTTCGGCCTTGCGGGCCAGGATCGTCTGCAGGATGTCGCTCATCGTCTTCGATTCGGTGCGGGGGCGGTGAGGACGGCCATTATCGGCCATCAAGAGGGTCAGGCTGAACCGCGCGCTCAGGCAACCAGCGCGCGGGTGGTCTCTACATACTGCTGCAGGCGCTGGCGGGCGCTGCCGTTGGCGATGGCGGCACGGGCACGGGCCAGGCCGTCGCCGATGTCGCTGGCCACGCCGGCCACGTACAGCGCGGCGCCGGCGTTCAGGGCCACGATGTCCAGCGCCGGACCGGGCTGGTTGTCCAGCACGGCGCGCAGCATGGCAATGGACTGCTCCGGGCCATCCACGCGCAGGTTGCGGCTGGCCGACATGGCGATGCCGAAGTCTTCCGGGTGGATCTCGTACTCGCGTACCTTGCCGTCGCGCAGCTCGCCCACCAGGGTACCGGCGCCCAGCGAGATCTCGTCCATGTTGTCGCGGCCCCAGACCACCATGGCGCGCTCGGTGCCCAGCTCGCGCAGCACGCGTGCCTGGATACCCACTAAATCCGGGTGAAACACGCCCATCAGCACCGACGGTGCGCTGGCCGGGTTGGTCAGCGGGCCAAGGATGTTGAAGATGGTACGCACGCCCATCTCGCGGCGGACCGGCGCGACCACCTTCATCGACGGGTGATGGATCGGCGCGAACATGAAACCGATGCCGGTCTGTTCGATGGCCGCGGCCACCTGCGCCGGCTGCAGCTCGATGGCCGCACCCAGTGCTTCGACTGCATCGGCGCTGCCGGACTTGGACGACACGCTGCGGTTGCCATGTTTGGCCACGCGCGCACCGGCCGCAGCGGCGACGAACATCGCGCAGGTGGAGATGTTGAAGGTGTGCGAGCCATCGCCGCCGGTGCCGACGATGTCGACCAGATGGGTGGTATCGGCCACCGGCACCGCCAGCGCGAATTCACGCATGACCGTGGCCGCAGCGGCGATCTCGTCGATGGTTTCCTTCTTCACGCGCAGGCCGGTGAGGATGGCGGCAGTCATCATCGGCGACACGTCGCCGCGCATGATCTGCCGCATCAGGTCGACCATTTCGTCGAAGAAGATTTCGCGGTGTTCGATGGTGCGTTGCAGGGCTTCCTGGGGGGAGAAGCTCATGGGAATGCTCCTTGGATCAGGCGGCCGGACGCTGCAGGAAATTGCGCAGCAGGGCATGGCCGTGTTCGGTGAGGATGGATTCGGGGTGGAACTGCACGCCTTCCACCGGGAACTGGCGGTGGCGCAGGCCCATGATCTCTTCGATCGAGCCGTCGTCGTTCTCGGTCCAGGCGGTCACTTCCAGCACATCGGGCAGGCTGTTCTTGTCCACCACCAGCGAGTGGTAGCGGGTGGCCTGGTAACGGTCCGGCAGGCCGGCGAACACGCCCTTGCCTTGATGGCGGATGGGCGAGGTCTTGCCATGCATGATGTTGCCGGCGCGGATGACCGTACCGCCGTAGACCTGGCCGATGCCCTGGTGGCCCAGGCACACGCCGAGGATCGGCGTGGTCGGGCCCAGGCGCTGGATGAGTTCCAGCGACACGCCCGCTTCGTTGGGCGTGCACGGGCCGGGCGAGATGACGATGCGTTCGGGCTTCTGCGCGGCAATCTCATCCACGCTCATCGCATCGTTGCGCACCACCTTCACCTCGGCGCCCAGCGTCTGCAGGTACTGCACGAGGTTGTAGGTGAAGCTGTCGTAGTTGTCGATCATCCACAACATGGTCAGGTTCCGTCGCTTATCAGGAAAATGGCGTATACGTTTTCGGTGTAGGTGATGGGGCCGGCTTCGATGGATTCGCGCAGGCGTGAGCCGGTGGTCTCGATCATGTCCATCTGCGCCGCAGGTGACGGCGGCGATGGCGGTGTCACCATGTCGTCGCTTCTGGGCCAATTGCCCGCCTGCACGCCATAGGCGAAGTTCGGCGCCACATCGGAGATGCTGTACAGCCCGCGCAGCTTCGTGCCGTAGGCATTGGCAAGGCCCTGCGCGGATTGGCGCGTCGACGCGGCGGCCTCACCCTTGAGTTCGCGCCGCAGCGCCACTTCGCCCGAGTAGGTCGGGGCCACGCTGCTGACCTGCAGGTTCTCGTTGGCCTTCAGTGCACCCAGCACGTCCTGCATCGCCTTCACGCTGGCGAAGCTGGCACGCAGCTGGCGCGACACGCGGGTGCCGACGAAGACCTGCCGGTTCTGCTCATAGCGCGTGGCCGGGCCGATCCGCAGATTGTCCGCACGCACGCTGCCCTCCACCGCCTTGTGCTGCTTGAACAGCGCCAGCACGCGCGCGACGTTGTCCTGCACGCGGCGGCGCGCGGCGTCGGCATCCATGTCGGTCTCTTCGATGTTCAACTGCAGGCCGAACCGGTCCGGCATCACCTCGCGGCGCGCCTCGCCCTTCACCAGCAGGTGCGGCTGCGAGGGAATGGTATTGGCCTGCGCCCACGCAGACGGGGCCATCGTGGCCAGCAGTGACGACCACAGCAATGCGCTCAGCAGCTTCATGCGGTACTCCTTGTCTTGAACGGGAACGGCGGAACGACCACGGCGCAGCGACCGTGGCGAGGCAGGCTTACAGGCCCTTGGCGGCCTGGGCGACGGCGCGGAACAGCGCGCGGCCCTTGTTCATCGTCTCGTCCCATTCCTTGTCCGGGTCCGAGTCGTAGACGATGCCGGCGCCGGCCTGCACATACAGGCGGCCGTCCTTGATCACGGCGGTGCGGATCGCGATCGCGGTATCGGCATCGCCGTGCCAGCCGATGTAGCCGATGCTGCCGGCGTAGACATTACGCTTGATCGGTTCCAGCTCGCGGATCACTTCCAGCGCGCGGATCTTCGGCGCACCGCTGACCGTGCCGGCCGGGAAGGTGGCACGCAGCACGTCGGCATAGCTCAGGCCCGGCTGCAGCTGCCCGGTCACTTCGCTGACGATGTGCATGACGTGGCTGTAGCGCTCGATCACGAACTGCTCGCCCACTTCCACGGTGCCGGCCTTGGACACGCGACCGGCATCGTTGCGGCCGAGGTCGATCAGCATCAGGTGCTCGGCGCGCTCCTTCGGATCGGCCAGCAGCTCGGCTTCCAGCGCCAGATCCTGTTCGACAGTGGCACCGCGCGGCCGGGTGCCAGCGATCGGACGCACCGTCACTTCGCCATCCTGCAAACGCACCAGGATTTCCGGCGAGGAACCGACCACCTGCAGGTCGCCGACATCAAGGAAATACATGTAGGGCGACGGGTTCAGTGCACGCAGCGCACGGTACACATCCACCGGGCGCGCCTTGAACGGCACGCTCAGGCGCTGGCTCAGCACCACCTGGAAGATGTCGCCGGCACGGATGTATTCCTTGCTGCGCTGGACCGCATCGACGAAGCCTTCGCGGGTGAAACCGGAGACGAAATCGGACTCGTCCAGCACGTCGCTGTTGAGCGGTGCGGGATAACCAGCCCCCGGTGCGCGCAGCTTGGCGGTCAATGCATCCAGGCGTGCCTGGGCCTGCTCGAAGGCACCCTCGACACGCGGGTCGGCATGCACGATCAGGTACAGCCGGCCCTTGAGGTTGTCGAACACCGCCAGCTCGTTGGAATCCAGCAGCAGGATGTCCGGCGTGCCCAGCTCATCGCGGCCAGCCGGCGGGGCCAGGCGCGGCTCGATGTAGCCGATGCACTCGAAGCCGAACCAGCCAACCAGGCCACCGGTGAAGCCCGGCAGGCCGTCCAGCTTGGGCACCGAGTGGGCGCTGCGCAGCGCCTCGACTTCGGCGAACGGGTCGGCCACCTCGCGGCTGTCCACCACCTGGCCGTCTTCGCGCACGGTCAGCGTGTGGCCATGGAAGGCGTACACGCGGCGCGCCGGCAGGCCGATGATCGAGTAACGACCAAAGCGCTCGCCGCCTTCGACGGATTCAAACAGGTAGGTATTGGGGCCGTCGGCGAGCTTCAGATAGACCGAAAGCGGCGTGTCCAGGTCGGACAGCACTTCACGGACGACGGGAATATGGGTGTGGCCTTCAGCGGCCTGCAGCTGAAACTGAGCGTGCGAGTTCAAGACGACTTTCCTTCCGGGACACAGCGTTATGGGGGCGGACGACGGCAACGGGCCACCATCGCCACCAACGGCGTGCGGAAGAAAGGGTATGCGGGGTCGTCAGGCTGGACACCCCTTGACTGTATCGCAGCCGGGGCGGGAGGGGAACCCCGTCGCGGCGTCGCGGTTCATTCGGCCATTAGCCCATCCGCCGGGCGTTCTCCTGGGCCTCCAGCCCCTGTTGCTGGGCCAGTCCGGCTGCCGTCGCCTGTTCGCGACCGGTGTTCAGGGCGTCAACCTGCGCCGTGCTCACGGCCAGCGGCTGGGCCATGCCGGCCGCCACGTCCACATGCGCATGTCGGCGGTGGGCCGCCTGCAGATCCGGGGTGTCGATCGCGAATGCCCGCGTGCGGTCGTCACTGAGCAGCACATGGGAGATGGCCTGCAACCCTTCGCGCTTGGCCTGCGCAGCCAACGCCCCGGCCAGCTGATCGCTCTGCAGGTTCGGGATGCGGCCATGTGCCACATCGAGGCCGTGCACGCCGGTCTGCGCGCCCTTGAACAGATGGAAATCGATGTGCCCCGGATCGTTCAGCGCGGGTATCTTCGCGCCCCCCTCCTGCAGCTGCGCATGCGGCCGTCCAAGCAGCTTGCGCGCGGCCGCCTCCTGGCTCGCGATTGCCGCGTCGAGACTGGGGTTCATCGTCTCGCTCATGCCATGCCGGTCCACCGACTCCCCCATGGTCGCACTGCCGCGCCCGATCACCCACGACGTCTTGGCCAGGTTGACCAGGTTCTGCGGCAGTGCCGGCGTGGGCAGGTGGGTGGCAATGCCCTTGTTGGCCATCGCGCCCAGCCCGACGGTGCCGGCCAGCACGGCCGGCGCCTGCGAGGTCAGCCCGGTGATCTGATGGCTGCTCCAGTTCATGCCCATGTGGAAAGTCGCGCCGTACACGGCATAGCCGTTGCGCAGCCCATTGGCCACGCCATGCACGCCCTGCTGCAGCTGGCCGCCCAGATGATGGCCGCCGGCACGGATGCGGCCGGCATCCGCCGCCGCTTCACGGGTGGCTTCACGGGCCTTGGTTTCGTGTTGATTGCGCGCCGCATCACCGTGCTCACGCATCTGTCTGGCCATGTCGTCGGCACCGAGCGCACCCAGCACGCTGGCCCCGATGTTCCAGCCGTAACTGCCCTTGGCCTGCACGCGGTGGCTGACCGATTCGACCAGACCCTGCAGCTCGCGACCCTTGGCAATGACCGTCGCACCGCCTTCGATGCCCACCCGCATGCTCTTGCCACCGTAGTCGACCACGGTGCCGATCGCATTTCCCTGCAGGGTAGACGCACGCTCGACGGCCACGCCGGACAAGCTCATGCCCCGGCCCGCCAGCGCGCCGACCTGCTCGACATGTTCACCGGCAACCCGTCCGGCACGCATGCCGCGCGCACCTGCGATCAGCACCTCGGCCAGCGGGCCACCGTATTCGGCAAGCTGGCTTGGCGCTTCTCGATGGCGGCGATCCACCACCTTTCCGTTCACTTCGGTCTTGGCGTCCAGCAACAGTTCCATCCTGCCCGCGGCCACCGGAACATTGCGCAATGCCTCTGCCCCGGATTTCGACGCCAGCTGGTCAACCAGCTGGGCCGTGGCCGTCTGCGCACCCGCCGGCATCATCTCCTGCAGCTTGCGGGTAACCATCTGCTGCACGCCGGGCTGACGCAGCAGCTGGCTGGTCTCGCTGGCCAACAGGCCAAAGCCCTGCCGGTGATGCTCGTTGAGCCGCTTCAATCCATTCTGCACATCGTTGAGCACTTCACCCGAGGTCTGGTAGGTGTGCACCGTGTCGCGCGTGTTGAACACCGGCAATCCGTGGGATTTCGCGTAGCGATCGGCGGTGGCCGGATGCAGCCCGGCCGAATTGAAGGTGGTCGCACGTACACCGGTAACCGCCGAAGCGGCAGAGGCCATGCCGCCGCCAAGCGAATGACCGGCGAGTTCAAACTGGGTACCAGAGGTCTTCAAGCGACTCGCCAGTGCCATGGCCCGATCGTAGTAGTCACTCTGCATGCCTACGCCCTGGCGTCCATTGTTGAGGAAATCCTCGCCTCCGGATTCACGCCGCCCGCCTTTCGCCCGGGGATCGATGATTTCGCCCGTTGATCCCTTGAACACCAGCACCGGCTTGGCGTCATCACCGAACACCCTTTTGTCCGGAATGTAGATCTCTGCGCGGAAGCCCGAATCGTTCGGCCGCATCAGCTTCTTCAGGTCGGCCGCTCCCAGGCTGATGCCCGCCGCTTTGAGCGTGTCCGGGTCGGTCACGGCACTGGCTCGCGTCCACCCGACCGGCGGCTCACCTTTGCCCTTTGCCGAGGCATACACATCATCAGCAAGCGAACCCAGCTCGCGGGCGTGATAGGTCTCGCGCAAGCGCGCCGCCTCGGTCGCATGTCCACCTCCCTGCAGTTGCTCGACCAGGTGCTGCTGCGCCTGGACGCTCTTGGCGCGGGCCTGCAACAGGCGTTCCTGCTGCTCGGGATCGTGACCGCTCATGGCAGACTCCATTGCTCATCAGTGAAGACACGGTCATCCAGGACCTGCTGGAATGACCACGGCCAACGCTATCATCCCCCGAACGCGTCCATGTCAAGGGATCACATGCACCGTCACCCTCACAGTTCCTTTACGCCATTTTCCTGCCTGGCGCTGATGCTGCTGATGCTGCTGAGCGCCTGCGCGCGCACGTCTTCACATGGCGCGGAGCGCTATTTCGAGGGCAAGGCACTTGAACTGGCCATCGCCGCCGAACAGGGTGATGCAGCGACGATCACGCGCCTGATCAAGACCGAAGGCGTGAACCCCGACAAGGAGTTCTCGAAGCAGGATGGCATTCCGCTCATCGCGTGGCCGTTGCGCGCACAGAACCTGGAAGGCCTGCGCGCGATGCTCGACAACGGCGCCGACCCGAATGCACGGCGTATTGAAACGCTGGACGGCGAGACGTTCCGCCACAACAACGCCATGGTCTATGCCGCGAAGATGGACGATCCGCGCTACCTGGCCCTGCTGCTGGATCATGGCGGCGACCCGGACACGCGCACCTCCAATACCGAAACGCTGCTGTTCCAGGCTTTCATTTCCGGCAACCTGTGGAAGAACATCCAGCTGCTGGTGGAGCGAGGCGCGCACGTCAACGAATCCAACATCGGCCAGGCCGATACCGTTCTCAGCTGGTACACCGGCCGTGGCGGCTTCGAGCAGGCTTACTGGCTGCTTGAGCATGGCGCGGACCCCACGATTGCATCGCCGTCATCGGCGCAACCGGGCGCGCCCGATCGGATGGCCATGGTCGAAGCCATCTACTGGGAAATCACCACACCGGACCTGCTGCCCTGGCAGAAGAAGTGCCAGCAGTGGCTGATCGATCACGGCATTGCCCGGCCGCCGCTGCCGCAGTACATCCGCGAGAAGCGTGAAGCATTCGGGTTCCCGGCGAAGGAGCAGGACATCCCCCCGTTGTAGGACTTCCGGTCCGGCTCAGCGCGGCTCGGACAACAGGGCACAGCCCACGGGCAGGTGCATCCGCACCCTGCCCGGCACGCACGCGATGCGGAACTGGCGCGCCTGTACCGGTTCGCCGTCCAGGTTGAGCGTCAACGGACGCTCGGATTCCACCTGCAGCCACGGCAGGCGCGCGCGCGTTGCCAGCTGTTCCAGTGCGGCCTGGGTGCCCGACTTCAGCATCTGGCCGAGCGTGGCGGTGACTTCACCTTCCAGCTCCGGAAGCACCGTCACGTCCAGCTGCCCATCATCGATCAGCGCCTGCGGGCACAATTGCTGGCCACCACCGGCCTGGCGGCCATTGCCGATGCCGAGCGCGATGAAGTCGCCTTCCCACGCGAAATCCGGGCCCGACAGGCGCGCATGGATCGGCTCGATCCGCCCCAGCTTGGCAATGCCGGTGATCACGTAGGCCAGCCCGCCCAGCATCTTCTTCAGGCCGGCATCGGTCTCCACCGTCACCTGCGTGCCGAAGCCACCGCTGGCGAGGTTGGCGCACCACCATTGCGTGCCATCGGCGTCCACGCGCAGCAGATCGATGGCATGCGGCGTGGCCTGCCCGATCAAGGCCAAGGCCGCCTTCGGCTCGGTCGGGATGCCGGCCGCAGTCGCGAAGTCGTTGGCGGTGCCCATCGGGATCAGCGCCAGCGAGGGCAACGCATCTGCCGGCTCCTCACGATGCGCCAGTGTCTCGGCCACCGCGCTGAGCGTGCCGTCGCCACCGGCGGCCACGATCACGTCCACGCCATGATCGATCGCCTCGGCCACGTAGCGTTCGGCGTCACCGTCTTCCCAGGTCACCCGCACTTCCAGCTGCACGCCCTGCCCACGCCAATGACCGACCGCGTCGCGCAGCTCGTCATTGCCTGCGGATTTTCCGTTGAGGATCAGGCGCCAGCGCGGGGTGGTCATGCGGTGCTTCCAGGACGGGGGTGGCACAGGCTAGCAATGCGCCGTTTGTCCGCAGTGAATGTCACGCAGGTGTCATTCAGCTGCTGGAGAATGGAAGTCCATAGCAGGGACGACGGATGGAGGCAGGATCAGCCTCCCACGCATGCAGCGAGGCCACGCCAGTGATTGGCGTGGCTTTTTTTTGGTGCGTAGGGAGTGCGAACCAAGGTTCGCACCCACCGGGTCGCGGTTCGCACCCACCGGGTCGCGGTTCGCACCCACCAGGCTGCGGTTCGCACCCACCGGGTTGCGGTTCGCGCACACCCGGTGGGTAGATCCACGCCATGCGTGGATGCACTTCGCCTCAACCGTTGGCGAAATCGTGCAATGCCTGGCCCTGCAGCCGGTACACGGTCCACTCGTCCTGCGGCGTGGCGCCAGCGGCGGTGTAGAACTCGATGGCCGGGGTATTCCAGTCCAGCACCGACCATTCGAAACGACCGCAACCCTCGGCCACGGCCTGGCGTGCGATGTACTTCAGCAGCGCCTTGCCGGCGCCTGCGCCGCGCTTTTCCTGGCTGACATACAGGTCTTCCAGGTAGATGCCCTTGCGGCCCAACCAGGTGGAGTAGTTGTAGAAATACACGGCGTAACCAATGGGCTCGCCGTCGGCTTCGCAGATCAGCGCGCGCGCCGTGGCATCGGCACCGAACAAGCTCTCGGCGATGCCGATCTCATCGGTCTGCACCGAATGCTCGGCCTTCTCGTAGATGGCCAGTTCGCGGATGAAATGCAGGATCAGGCCGGCATCGGCCACAGTGGCCGGACGGATGTTCAACAGAGCCATGGGCGGAAAAGGGAGACGGAGGGAATCAGGCGAGCTTAATCCCCTCCGTCCCTTTTTTGTCAGCGTGCCGCAGCGACATTCGCGCGCATCTGCGCGATCACGTCCTGGTAACTGGTCTTGGCGTTGAAGATGGCCGAACCGGCAACGAAGGTGTCGGCACCGGCAGCGGCGATCTCGCCGATGTTGTCGGCCTTCACGCCGCCGTCGATCTCCAGGCGGATGTCCTTGCCGCTGGCATCGATCATCTTGCGCACCACGCGCAGCTTGTCCAGCGCCGAGGGAATGAAGGCCTGGCCGCCGAAGCCCGGGTTGACCGACATCAGCAGCACCAGATCCAGGTCGTCCAGTACCCAGTCGAGGATGTCCACCGGGGTGGCCGGATTGAGCACGATGCCCGGCTTGCAGCCCAGCGAGCGGATCAGCTGGATGGTGCGGTGCACGTGGCGGCTCGCTTCCGGGTGGAAGCTGATGTAGGTGGCACCGGCTTCGGCGAAGTCCGGGATGATGCGGTCCACCGGCTCGACCATCAGGTGCACGTCGATCGGCGCGGTCACGCCGTGCTTGCGCAGCGCCTGGCAGACCATCGGGCCGATGGTCAGGTTCGGCACGTAATGGTTGTCCATCACGTCGAAGTGGACCCAGTCCGCGCCGGCGGCGAGGACGTTGTCGACTTCCTCGCCGAGGCGGGCGAAGTTGGCGGACAGGATGGAAGGGGCGATGAGGCAGTTGGACATGGCCGGGCCTTGCAACGGTAGGAAAGAGGGTCAGCGCTTGCGCAGGGTCTTGATGCGGTCGTAGGCGGCATTGATCCGCCGCGACTTCTGCTCGGCCTGCTGCTGCAGCTCGGGGGCGGCGCCGCCGAGCTTGTCGGGGTGGTACTGCGAGATCAGCTTGCGGTAGGCGCGCTCGACCTCGGCATCGGTGGCCTCGGAGGTCAGCCCCAGCTCCCGGTACGGGTTCTCCTTGTTCAGGCGGAACCAGTCCGAATCGAAGGCATGGCCGATCAACAGGCCGACCACCGCGCCAAACAGCGGATTGGGCCGGAACAGCAGGGCGCCGGCGATGAATCCGAGCAGTTTTCCGTACCAGCGCATGGCGCTCCGGGGTCGGCCGACGAAATGGACGCTCATTTTACGTCACAGCGGGCCCGGACGGCTTTACACTAGGCCGCCCGCTGGTCAGCGGGCCCGCCGGGTCCGCTGGGCAGCCGTATCGACAACGCCCCAGGAGTGCCCGTGCCAACCACGCTGTTGCAATCCGATCTCCCCGGCCTGCCCTTGCGCCATCGCGGCAAGGTGCGTGATGTGTTCGATATCCCGCGCGAGCGGCTGCCAGCAGGGACCCCGCCGGGCGACTACCTGCTGATGGTGGCCACCGATCGCCTGTCGGCGTTCGACGTGGTCCTGCCCGACCCGATCCCGGGCAAGGGCGAGATGCTCTGCCAGGTCTCCAACTTCTGGTTCGCCAAGACCGCGCACCTGATGCCCAACCACCTGACCGGCATCGACGTGGCCAGCGTGCTGCCCGAAGGCGTGGACCCGGCCCTGTACGCCAAGCGTGCGGTGGTCACCCGCAAGCTGAAGCCGGTGCCGGTGGAAGCGATCGCGCGCGGCTACCTGATCGGCAGCGGCTGGAAGGACTACCAGCGCACCGGCAAGGTCAGCGGCATCGACCTGCCCGACGGCCTGCGCCAGGCCGAGCAGCTGCCCGAGCCGATCTTCACCCCTTCGACCAAGGCCGCCGTGGGCGACCATGACGAGAACATCGATTTCGATGCGATGGTGAAGCAGGTCGGTGCCGAGATGGCCGAGCGCGTGCGCGATGCCACCCTGCGCATCTACAAGTTCGCCGCCGAATACGCCCGCGAGCGCGGCATCATCCTGGCCGATACCAAGTTCGAGTTCGGTACCGACGCCGATGGCCGCCTGTACATCATGGACGAGATGCTGACGCCGGATTCCTCGCGTTACTGGCCGGCCGACGAGTACGAAGTGGGCACCAGCCCGCCGAGCTACGACAAGCAGTTCGTGCGCGATTACCTGGAGACGCTGGACTGGGGCAAGACCGCCCCGGGCCCGACCATCCCGGCCGAGATCATCGAGCGCACCCGCGCCAAGTACGCCGAGGCGCTGCAGCGCCTGGCCGGGATCAGCGTCGACTGATGCCCTGCGCCCCCCGCCGGTCTGGCTGGGGGCGTTCTGAATGCGGTACTGCCGGCCGCTGGCCGGCAACCTCGCGAACCTGCAGCCAGGCATGGCCTGGCTCTACTGCCGGTTGCCTGGGGTAGTGCCGGCCGCTGGCCGGCAACCTCGCGAACCTGCAGCCGGGCATGGTCTGGCTCTACTGACGGTTGCCTGGGGTAGTGCCGGCCGCTGGCCGGCAACCTCGCGAACCTGCAGCCAGGCATGGCCTGGCTCTACTGACGGTTGCCTGGGGTAGTGCCGGCCGCTGGCCGGCAACCTCGCGAACCTGCAGCCAGGCATGGCCTGGCTCTACTGCCGGTTGCCTGGGGGTAGTGCCGGCCGCTGGCCGGCAACCTCGCGAACTCGGCTATGCTCTGGATTG
>NZ_JAWIRT010000038.1:0-27431 GCF_036320045.1 Stenotrophomonas sp. SMYL20
AGGGCGCGCCAGTGCTGCGCCAGATGCTCTACATGGCCGCCATGGGGCTCAAGCGGTGTCGTCGGGGGCAACCGCTCTACGACGAGCTGTCAAAACGCGGTCACCCCAGCACCGCCGTCTTCAACATCCTGGCCAGAAAGCTGGCCAGGATCGCCTGGGGTGTCTTCAAAAGCGGCCGGGACTTCGATCCGGCCATGCTGAAGGTGGGTCAAGCCTGCTTCCAGCAGGCTTGACCACGAACATAGGATCTCGACTCTACAGAAGCGTGGTCACGTCCACGCTGGGTCTGCGGTGAAATCAATGGTCAACCAGAACGTGCTGCCCCGCGCATCCAGCCGCACCGCAATCTCGTCACGCATCGCATCGACCTCGCCCACTGAACCCAGCGGCGTGGCCGGGTCGGCCAGCACGTGGATCTCGATGAAGCGCATCCGCCCCATCTTCGCCACATGGCTGGTGAAACCGGCATAGCCACGCTCGGCGACGAACGCCTGCATCACCCGCTGCACGCGCCGGTCCAGATCATCCGGTGCCACCTGCAGCACTTCGCGCATGGCCTTCCAGGCACCCCGTGCCGGCACCGGCAACACCGCCAGGCTGATCAACGCCAGCACGATCGAATCCAGGTACGGCACCCAGTGGTGCCACTCGCCACCGTGCAGGACCAGCGCCAACACAAAGGCCAGTACCACTGCCAGGCTCATCAACCCGCCCAGCAGCCAGCCCCGTACATCCAGCCACAACAGCGCGGAGCACAGATGCCGCGCCCGCTGCGCGACGAACGCCGCCATCGCCAGGTTGCTGGCACTCAGCAATGCCGCCCACCACAGCGCGGGCCCGAACTTCACTTCGTGCCCGCCCGTGGTCAAACCGATCACGGCGTTGGCCAGCGCGTACACGCAGGCCAGCGACAGGATAACCCCACCCAACGCCTCGACCATCGGCTCCAGATGCCAGTAGCCGTACTGGAAGCGCGGGCTCTGTTCCCGCGCTACCAGCCGCAGCACCGACAACGACACCAGGGTCAGGGCGACATCGACCAGGCTGTACACGCCGTCGAACAGGATGGCCTGCGATCCCACCAGCAGGCCACCGATGAAGCCGACCGCGCTGACCGCCAGGGTGACCCCGATCGAGAACTTCAGGATGCGTTGCTCGCGCGCGGTATCCATCGTTCGCCGAACGGCCGACCGTTGCCGGTCAGGCCTTCAGCACCTCCACCTTGTACGAAACCGCATCACCCTCCTGCTCGATGATGAGCCCGTGCACGTCCGACTCGAAGCCCGGGAAACGCGCATTCTGCTCGCGGGCGATGCGCAGCGACTGGATGATCGGCTCGTCGCTGTCGCCGAAGCGCTCGCCCGGCATGATGGTCGGGATGCCCGGCGGGTACGGCACCAGCATGGTCGCCGCAATGCGGCCACTGATCTGCTCGATGTCGACCCGTTCGATCTCGCCCTTCACCAGGTGGTTGTAGGCATCGGCCGGGGTCATCACCGGCGTCGGCAGATCCACGTACATCTCGCGCATCACCTTGGCCACGGCAAATTCCTGGTTGAATGCATGCAGCGCATCGCACAGGTCACGCAGGCCCCAGCCGGCGTAGGCATTCGGATAGTCGGCGACCAGCGTCGGCAGTGCCTGGCTCAGCGGCGCATTGCGATCGTAGAGCTCCTTGAACGCCATCAGCTCGGTGACCAGGGTGCTCCACTTGCCCTTGGTGATGCCCATCGAGAACAGGAACAGCACCGAGTACAGGTTGGTCTTCTCCACGGTGATGCCGCGGCCCCACAGGAACTTGCTCAGCACCGCCGCCGGGATGCCCAGCTTGCCCATGCTGCCGTCCATCGCCAGGCCCGGCGTCAGCAGGGTCACCTTGATCGGATCGATCAGCACATAGTCATCGACCAGGTTCTCGAAACCGTGCCAGTGCGCATCCGGCTGCAGGTACCACTCCTCGCGCTTGGCCACCAGCGGCGCCGGTGTATCGCCCTTGTCCAGGCTGCGCTCGACCTGGGTCGGCTGCCACACGCTGAACCACCAGTCGTCGCGACCGAGGTCGTCGCGCACGTGCAGCATCGCGCGGCGGAAGGCGATGGCCTCGTCGTGCATTTCCTGTACAAGCGAGCGGCCCGCGTCGCCTTCCATCATCTTCGAGGCCACGTCACAGGCCGCGATCACCCCGTAGTGCGGGCTGGTCGAGGTATGCATCATGAACGACTCGTTGAAGCGCTCGGCATCCAGGTTGCGTTGCGCCGAGTTGCGCACGTGGATCATCGACGCCTGCGAGAATGCAGCCAGCAGCTTGTGGGTGGAATGCGTGGTGAAGATGATCGCATCCTGCTCACGCGGCTTGCCCTTGGCCATGCCGTAGTGGTTCTCGTAGAACGGATGGAACGCAGCATAGGCATACCACGCTTCGTCGAAATGCAGGAAGTCGACCGCGCTGCCGATCTCGTCGGCGATCTTCTCGGCGTTGTAGCACAGGCCGTCGTAGGTCGAGTTGGTGACCACCGCGATGCGCGGCTTGGAGCCGGCCTTGTAGGCCTGGCTGGCCAGCGGGTTGGCAGCGATGCGCTGCTGCAGCGACTCCGGCGTGAACTGGTCCAGGCTGATCGGGCCGATGATGCCGTGCGCGTTGCGGCTGGGCGTGAAGTACACCGGCACCGCACCGGTCATGATCAGCGCGTGCAGCAGCGACTTGTGGCAGTTGCGATCGACGAACACCACGTCACCGCGCGCCACCGTGCCATGCCAGACGATCTTGTTGGCGGTGGAGGTGCCGTTGGTGACAAAGAACGTATGGTCGGCACCGAAGTTGCGTGCCGCCTCGTTCTCGGCGTCCTTGATCGGGCCGGTGTGATCGAGCAGCGAACCCAGCTCCGGCACCGAGATCGACAGATCGCTGCGCAGGGTGTTCTCGCCGTAGAACTGATGGAATGCACGGCCGACCGGCGACTTGGTGAACGCCACGCCGCCGGCATGGCCCGGGGTGTGCCAGGAGTAGTTCGACTCGGCTGCATGGTGGATCAACGCCTTGAAGAACGGCGGCAGCAGGTTCTTCATGTAGTCTTCGGCCGCGCGCATCACCTGCCGCGAGATGAAGCTCTTGGTATCTTCGAACAGGAAGATGAAACCGTGGATGTACTTGAGCAGCTTGCTCGGCACCTTCTCGATGGTGCGGCGCTCGCCGTACAGGAACACCGGCAGATTGGCGCGGCGTGCGCTCTGCTCGCGCAGGAAGGCGGTCAGGCGCTGGAACTCGCCATCCACCTCTTCACTGCCGTCGATCGAGATCAGCACCGCCGAGGCCGCCACGTAGGTGCGGGCACCGGCGCGGGCATCATCCAGGTTCAGGCCGCACAGCACGCGCTGGTCGTTGCTGCGCAGCTCCTCCACCAGGGCGCGGATCAGGATGCCGCCGATGCGCGGCGACTCGTAGTCGTTGTCGATGACAATGACCGGATAGTCCAGGGACTTGAAGTACACGTTGATTCTCCTTGTCTAACTCAGGAACGCTGGGCGCCGGCGCTGATGGCCGATGCCTCGCGGGCGCGCTGCCGCTGCTGGCGGCGCTCCTCGCTGAAGAAGGGATAGAACACGGTGATGAACAGCACGAACAGGAAGGCGTACTGCACGATGGTTCCCGACGAGCCGTAGATCGCCCACAGGCAGTACACGACGGTCAGGCTGGTCAGTGTCCAGAACGCACCGGTGTGGACCAGGGTGTGCGAACGCTCGACCACGAAGTAGCAGGCCACGCACGAGTAGATGTAGGGCAGCAGGGTCAGCACCACCGCCGCCGACGTGATCACGTCGAACTGGGCCGACGCGGTTTCCGAGGTGGAGGTGACCAGCACCGCCAGGGTCATCAGCACCGCCACGATCAGCACGCCCTTGACCGGCACGTCGTCCTTGTTGGTCTTGCTGAAGATGCTCGGGAACAGGCCATCATCGGAGGCCGCCTTGGCACTCTGTGCGGTCAGCAGGATCCAGCCGCCCAGCGAACCGGCAGCGCCGATGAAGGCACACAGGCTCACCAGCGCGCCGCCCCAGCCACCGACGGCTTTGGCGGCAGCCAGTGCGAACGGAGCATCGGAGGTCTGCAGCTCGCCATTGGGCACCATGCCCATGATCACCGACGAACTGGCGATGTAGGCGATGGCAGCCAGGAACACGCCCGCCAGGGTGGCGCGGGCCACGTTCTTTTCCGGATTCTCCACCACGCCGGCAGTCACCGAAGCGGATTCGACGCCGATGAAGGCCCACAGGGTCAGTGCCGCGGCACTGGAGATCGCGCCGAAGTTGGATTCACCGGACACGTTGTAGGCGCCCTTGAAGATGTCGGCATCGAAGAAGAACCAGCCGAAGATGGCGATACCCAGGATCGGCACCAGCGCGAAGCTGGTGGTGACCGTCTGCACGCGGCTGACGAAGGCCGGGCCGATCATGTTGGCGAAGCTCAGCGCCCACACCAGCACAAGCACCGCGATGCAGCGCACCAGCGGCTCGGACAGGATCGGGAAGAAGTAGCTGAAGTAGCCCACCGCCGCGATAGGAATGGCGACGTTGCCGATCCAGTTGGCGAACCAGTAGATGGTATTGGTCTGGAAGCCCATGTAGGGCCCGAACCAGTCACGCGCATAGGCATAGGGACCGCCGGCCTTCGGTGCCAGCTTGCCCAGCTTGGCGAATACGAAGGCCAGCAGCAGCGCACCGGCGGTGGTGATCAGCCAGCCCCAGATCGAGGCGGTGCCGATCTTGGCCAGACTGGACGGCAACAGGAACACGCCTGAGCCCATCATGTTGCCGGCGACGAGGAAGGTGGCTCCGACCACCCCGATTTTCTTTGCTTCTGCCATGACAATCTCCTGTACTGGCATGAGCCCGGTACAACCGGGCGTGGGGACGGTTACGCTGGCGTACGACCGCTGGCGCCTATTTGATGAAGTTGTATTGCAGACTGCCCTGCACCCGGACCGTGTCGCCGCGTGCGCCGCTCTGCTGTTCCAGGCGGCCGTACAGCAGCTCCATGCCCATCGTCCACGACGGTGCCGGGCTCCAGATCAGGTTGAACACGCCGTAGCGGCTCTGACGGAATGCGTCGGCTGCCAATGCAGCATTCCGCTCCAGGGTCAGCTGGCCGAAGATCAGGTTCGAACGCCACAGCTCGGACCAGTAGTGGGTGTAGCCAACGAACCCACCGTGCAGGTCCAGCGCATCAAGGCGGCCATCGGCACCGACCACCGCGTCCAGCCCGGAGCCGGTCAGGTCGGCGGTGTAACGGCTGAGGCCGCGCCCGCCGAGGGCACCGAACAGCAGCAGGTCGCGCTCGCCTACCGAGGCCGAACCGCTGAGTTGCAGGCCACCGGCCATACGCCGGTCGCGCTCGCCATCGCCGTCATAGGCCAGGCTGCGTGCCACCGCACCCAGCTGCAGGTGGCCCCAGTCGCGCTCCATGCGCGCGGTCACCGTCACGTCGGGCAGGCGGTTCACTGCCGCTCGCCCATCGCTGGCGCCGGCCAGTTCGGTCTTCGGATCTTCGGCGGCGACGGTCAGGGTGTTGCCCTTGCCCATCGCGAAACTGTGGTGGATGCCTGCCACCAGCAGGTAGCCGGCACCGCCGGGACCTTCGAAATCCAATGTGTCGGGCAGGCTGTCCGGATCCATGAAGCTGGAGTAGCCGTAACCGGCATAGGTATTGCCGAGCTGGCCATAGGCATGGCGCAGCCGGAATTCGTAGCCGTCACTACTGCCGAAGAAGTCGTTCTCCAGGTAGAAGCGCAGGTTGCCGTGCGTGGTCGGACGTCGCGCCTCGAAACTGAAGCGGGTCTGCTTGGCATGGAAGTTGAAGTTCGAGACATCACGATGACTGCCACCGACCGGCATCGACGAGGGAATGAACTGATCCTCATCCCCCGCTGCACGCGAATCGGCGATGGCATCCAGCTTGGCGTAGCCGCCGATACGGATCACCGTGTCAGTACCCGGAACGGCGAAGAAGCCCTTCAGATCCGGATCGGTCGGGCCGGCCGCACTGTCCGGTCGCGACGCGGCGGTGGACGGATCGGCCACCGATTCGCGCTGCGGCAGCACCGGCTGTGCCACGCCCGGTACCTGGGTGGGGTGCAGCAGGTTGGCAGTGCTGGCAGGCGCGACCACGGCGGCGGGTGCCTGTGCTGTAGCAGGCGCAACGGTTGCGTCGCGCTGCTCAAGGCGGTCCAAACGCTGCTGCATGCCCTCCAGCGCCTGCCGCATGGCCGCAATCTCACGACGCAGCGCCTGCGCGTCCTCCTTGTCATCCACCTGTGCATACGCCGGCGTGATCGCCAGTGCTGTCACACAGGCCAGGCTCAGTACCGCCACGCGCATTGCATCCTCCCTGGACGACCCCTGTTCGCAGCACGCAGACAGGACGCACGCATGCGCCACTCCGGCCTCGTGCTGCCGTTGCTGGAAATGCGGATACTGCGTCGACGACACCGGCCAGCCTGCGCATGGCAGGCAACAGGACGATGACACTGTCCTGCCCGCACCGATGTCGACGCCATCAAGGCCGCGCTGCCAGAGAGGTGGCGACCGCAACGGTCTGGGTAACAAGCACGGAGTGAGAGTGTCGTGAATGGCTGTGCCAGCCGACCCTGATCAGGGCGTGGCGAGCGCGGCATCCATCGCGCATTGACGCTGTATTCCATGCGTCACAGGCTAATCCGCCTGTCGTTTTTGGCCTTGATTGGAATCAAGGCGGGATGCTTGATGTCAGTCACGATTCAGACGTGACGATGAACCACTGTTGCGCGGGCCCGCAACCGCAATGCCCGCCATGGAATGCGACAGGCCCGCATGCTGCCATGCGGGCCTGCGCAATGTTTCATGGGGCTGGCGCCACTCAGCGCGGGCCAAGCACCGTCTGCAGATCGGCACCCTGCGGCAGACCCGCACGACGCTGCACCTGGCCCTGTGCGTCCTGGAACAGGATGCCCGGTGTGCCCTGGAAGCCCATCTCGATCATCAGCACCTGATTGGCGTCGAGCTTGCCAGCGATCTCGCGGCTGATGTTCGGCAGCGCCTTGATGCCACCGCGATCAAAATCGTGCTCGTTCTGCAGCAGCGCCGCACTCGGGTCACGCGCGGCAAGGATCGCCGCGGCCTTGGCCGGGCTGTCCTCGCGGATCACGCCGACCATGATGTGACGCAGCTGCACCTTGCCGGCATCGACCCACGGCCGTGCCGCTTCCCAGAACTTGTGGCAGTACGGGCAGTTGGCATCGCTGAAGGTATAGACCACGCGCGGCGCATCGGCCTTGCCATCACGCACCCAGGCGCTGGCTTCCAGCTTGGTCCACATCTTGGCCGACATCGGCGAAGCCACCAGCTTTTCAACGGCCTCAGCGGCTACATCGTTGCCCTCCGCATCGAACAGGCTGCCGACCAGTACGTTCTTGCCGTCAGCAGTGACATAGGCCGCTGCCGGCTGCTGGCCGCCGACCACGCCGGCGAAGCCCCGCAGGCCACCGGGGGCATCGAATTCTGCGACGACCTCGAAACCATGCTTCTCGATGCCCTTCAGCACCGCAGGGCGATCGCCCTTGTTGGCCGTGGCTGTGGCGCTCGCTGCCGGTGCCGCGGCGGTCTTGCCCGGTGGCGTCTGTGCCTGGCTGCAGGCAGCCAATGCCAGCAGGACCGGCAGCAACAGCACCGCAGGGGCGGTGCGCAGGGAAGTCGACAACATGGGAACTCCGTAGTGAGATGCCCGCGCAGGCTACCGCAGCCGGCGCAGTTTGTGTTCAAGACCGGCTGCCGTCAGTTCGCCGAGGTGCAGTTCACGCAGGCGCCCTTCGGCATCGAAGAACAGGGTCGAGGGATAGGCCTGCACGCCCAGCACCGTGGATGCCGCAGCGTCATCATCGAGCAAAACGTTGTGCAGCAGCCGTTCGCGCGCAACGAAACCCTGGACCTCCTCAAGGGTTTCACCCTGGTTGAGGAACACGAACTGCACGTCCGCATGCGCCTGCTGCGCCGCAGCCAGGACCGGCATCTCGCGCCGGCAGGGCCCGCACCAGGTCGCCCAGAGATTCAGCACAAGCGGTTTTCCCCGGAACTGCTGCAGATCAACCCTGCCCCCCTGCAGATCAGCAACCTGCAGTACCGGCAAGGGCATCTGCCGCTCCTGCCATGCGGACAGCAGCTGACTACCGCCCGCCCATAGCAGCACACCCGCCAACGCCGCGCCCAGCACCGGGGCGCGCAACGCCCGCCATGGGCGCACCCGCCACAGCCCCCATGCCGATCCCGCAACCAGGACAACCACCAGGTGGTAGCCACCATCGGCAATCTGCAGAATGCTCCACGGCGCCTCGCGATACAGGGCGAAGTTCAAGGCCACGAAGCTGATGCGACCACACAGCAGGCCCACCAGCAGCATGTCCAGAACCATGCTGGGTGCAGAAGGCAGCGGCATGCCGTCCTTTCTGCGTGGCCATAGACGCGCCACGGCCATGGCAATCACTGCGCACACGAGAATCAACACCACCGGCATCGGCACCGGCCCAACGCTCGACATCAGACCACCTGTTCAATCGTCCACTGACTGCATGGTCGAAGTGTCGCGCTCCGGTTGCAAGCGCGACGATGCCGCCGACATCAGGCCGCGCTGCGCCCCAGTTGCATCACCGACGGCGATTGCAGCCCGCGCAGGCTGCCTGCCACCGACGGCATCAAGGGCCGCTCGCGACGCTTGCTGCTGACGTGACGCCGATAGTTGGCCGGCGTCATGCCAACGATGCGCAGGAACAACCGGCGGAAAGCACTCTGATCAGCGTAGCCGACACCCCACGCCACCTCATCGATACCCGCCCCCTGCTGCAGCAGGGTCTGCGCCCTGGCGATGCGCAGCCGTTGGCAGTATTCGATCGGCCGCAGGCCGGTGGCCTTGAGGAACCTCCGCTGCAGTGTGCGCGGCTCCAGCCCGGAGACCTCGCAGATCGCGGCAAGGGTGGCGCCGCGTGCCGCCGTGGTGTGCAGCCAGCGCTGTGCCTTCAGCACATCACGATCGCCATGTGCGAAGTTGGCGCTGAAGCGCTCCAGGTCCTGCTGGATCGTGGCGGGCACGGTGATGCCCAGTTGCTGTGCGACCGCACTGGCCACGCCCTGCCCATGCAGCCGGTACAACAGTCGCAGGCCAAGGAAGCGCCAGGCCTGGGCCCCGCCGACCGTCAGCAGGTCACCGTCATCCACCAGCGCCCGCTCGCTCGGCACCCAGCTCGCGGCCTGCGCCTGCAGGCCTGGATGGCGCCCGAGATCGGGGCCACTGACCGTACGCCCGGCCAGCAACCCGGCACGTGCCAGCACGCTGACGCCATCACTGGCGGCGGCCAGCAGGCTGCCGCCGTCATAGTGCGCGCGCAGCCAGTCCAGCAGGACCTCGTCCGCGCGCAGGCACGCGCCGGCACTGATCTGGCCGGGAACCGCGATCACAGCCGGGATGGCCGCATCGAGCATTTCCGCACCCGCAATACGATGCACCCCGGTCTGGCTGGCCGGCACGATCCAGCGGGTGACCAGCACCCGCTTGAACGGCCGACGCTGCTGCTGGGCAAGGCGATTGGCAACGTGCGCCATTTCAGCCAGTACGGAGGCGGCAGACGGATCACCTCCCGGGTATTCAACCACCGCGATCTCGACGAATCCTTCGTTCCTGAATCCTTCCACAGACCACCTCCTCGGTTCGTTGCAGGCCATCGAACGGCCGGTTCAGGCGAAGGGTAGGAACTGGTCCATCGGCGGGGCTATGAAGAAAGTTGCAAAGTGCGCTGAATGCGCGCACCCGGGCCAAGCCTTGACTCTCGACCAGACTCCAGGCTTCACAATGGTCGGCAGCCCCTGCAGGAATCCGCCATGAACATTGGACAACTGGCCCGCCAGGCGGGCGTACCGATCGATACGGTGCGCTACTACGAACGACAGCAGCTGCTGCCGACCGCGGCCCGCTCGGCGGGTGGCTACCGCATCTTCGGCGAGCAGGACCTGCGCCGGCTGCGATTCATCCGCCGCGCCAAGGCGCTGGGCTTCAGCCTTGAAGAGATCGGCGAGCTGCTCGCATTGAGCGATCGCCATTCGCAGGACATGGGCAGCGTGCGCGACACCGCGCAGGCGCGCCTGCAGGACATCGCACAGCGGATGGCGGAGCTGCAACGCATGCACACTGCACTTTCGCTGCTGGTCGACGCCTGCCCAGGTCACGGCGCGCTGGACCAGTGCCCGATCCTGGCGGCACTGACCGACGACGCTGCACAGGCGAAAGGCGACTGACATCGGCTTCGCAACGCATGTGAAGAAAAGTGCAACAAATGCTTGCCAACCCCCTGGGGCAAGGCTATTATTTCGCTCCTCAGCGACGTGGGGCCATAGCTCAGCTGGGAGAGCGCCTGCATGGCATGCAGGAGGTCAGCGGTTCGATCCCGCTTGGCTCCACCAATCTTTCGGCATTAGGCCGTCGAAAGGTCGCTAAAGAACATTGATGAGAATTGCGTCCCCATCGTCTAGAGGCCTAGGACATCACCCTTTCACGGTGGCGACCGGGGTTCGAATCCCCGTGGGGACGCCACTCATCACGAACAACGAGGACCCGGCCGATAACCGGGTCTTTTTTGTTCACCGCCTACCGGCATTCAGGTTGTGGCGTTGCGGTTCCCCTGCCCTCGTGGTCGCGGTTGAACCGGAACGAAAAAAGCTCAAAAAAAGCTTCCACAAACGTGAACACGCAGGTATGATAGGCGGCTCGGTAACACGGGGCCATAGCTCAGCTGGGAGAGCGCCTGCATGGCATGCAGGAGGTCAGCGGTTCGATCCCGCTTGGCTCCACCACTTTCGACATTAGGCCGTCGAAAGTTCTACAACTTGAAGTTTTTCGTGCGTCCCCATCGTCTAGAGGCCTAGGACATCACCCTTTCACGGTGGCGACCGGGGTTCGAATCCCCGTGGGGACGCCAGTTTCAAAACGGACTCTGCTCCCGGCAGATCATCCGGAGTTTCATTGGGGCCATAGCTCAGCTGGGAGAGCGCCTGCATGGCATGCAGGAGGTCAGCGGTTCGATCCCGCTTGGCTCCACCACTTCGACATTAGGCCGTCGAAGGATCTACAACTTGAAGTTTTCGTGCGTCCCCATCGTCTAGAGGCCTAGGACATCACCCTTTCACGGTGGCGACCGGGGTTCGAATCCCCGTGGGGACGCCAATTCTTTAAAACCCCGGCTTCGGCCGGGGTTTTTCTTTGCCTGTGATTCCTGGGAAGGCCCTATCCACGCATGGCGCGGATCTACTGCAGGGCCGGGATGGATCCGGCGGCCGGTTGGCCCAGTAGATCCACGCCATGCGTGGATGGCTTCAACTCGGCCACACCTCAGAACCGGCGATACATCCCGATCGATGCAGGTGCGGTGGGTGCGAAACCAAACTGCGCGTACAACCGGTGCGCTTCACCATCCGCCAGAAGGCTGACGTATGCCGACGGCGGCAGGTTCGCCTGCATCCAGCCCTCCAGGCGACGCATCACTTCCTTGCCCAGGCCCTGCCCCTGCAGGCGCGGCAACACAGCGATATCGCAGACCTGCAGGTGGCAGCCCCCATCGCCGACGATGCGCCCCATCGCCACCAGCTCGTTACCCTGGTAGGCACACACGCCATACAGGGTATTGGGCAGCGCACGTGCCGCCGCCTCCTGGCTCTTGGCACTGAGGCCCGCCAGCACACGCAGCTGGCAATAGTCTTCGACCGTGGGCACGGCGTCGCGGAACTGGCAGGCGACGGAATCATTCATGCGCTATCTCCCTGTAGGTCGGGCTATCCTGCCTCATCCATGTCGCAGCTGCTGCGACCCACGCCCGCAGAGTTCCCATGTGCTATTCCGCCCTCATCCGCGCCGACTACGCCAAGCTGGTGCGCGAGTTCGGCGCCATCCTGTCGCTGGAAGAATTCGCGGAGCTGTACGCGCACGATCCTGGCAAGAAGCGCCCCAGAACTCCCAAGGCGATGGATGACGGCTTCGCCGGCGCGCGCACCGAGCAGGGCCGCGACATCGTCGCGAAAATCCAGCAGTGGCATGCGCAGGAACGCCAGGATCTGGAAGCGGAGCTGGCCCGCCAGCGCGAGCGACGCGATATTGCCAATGCCACGCTGGCGACCCGCCCCACCCAGAAGGCACGCAACGACCTGCGCGTGGCCGGCAACCGCATCGATCGTGCGCAGGCTCGGCTGGAAGACCTGCACCGGGTGCAGCTGCTGCCGCGCGACAACCGTATTTTCCCCGGTACCTACGCACCGGTGATGGTCAGCGAGGGCGGCAAACGCGTGATCAAGCCGATGCGCTACCAGTGCCGGCTGCCGGACAAGCCTGCGCGCAACGACGTGCTATATCCGGGCACCTACAACGCGCGGCGCGACAGCCTGGAAGGCTATTGGCGCGGTGCGTTCGGGCTGCGCCACGGCGTGGTGGTGGTGCAGGCGTTCTATGAGCACGTGCCACGCCATGCCATCGCCGGCCATACGCTGGGTGCCGATGAGAAGGATCAGGACGTGGTGCTGGAGTTCCGGCCCGATCCCCCGCGCGACCTGCTGCTGGCCTGCCTGTGGGCGGAATGGGAAGGACCGGAAGGTCGCCTCCTGTCATTTGCCACGATCACCGACACGCCTCCGCACGACGTCGCCGCTGCGGGCCATGACCGCGGCGTCGTTCCCATCCGCAAGGAACACCTCGGTGCCTGGCTCAATCCCGATCCGGATGACCTGGCGCGGCAGTACCGCATCCTCGACGACCGCGAGGAGATCCGCTACGTATACGAAGAAGCGGGCTGAACAACGCGCACAGATGAAAAACCCCGCCTGGGCGGGGTTCATGGATCAGGGATTGCCGCCGCACATCGCCTCTTCGCAGAAGGCCTGTTCCTGCAGGCATTGTTCGACCTCTCCACCCCGCGCGATGCAGCTCTTGTAGAGCTGGAAACAGGGCTGGCCACACCACGCAGCAGAGGCCGTACCACCGAAGACCGCCATCGAAAGGACACCCGCAGCTACCATGCGCTTGATCCACTTCTTCATGCCACTCTCCTTGTAGGCCTGAGCATTCAGGCCCGGGCAGGATACGCCCACCGCTTCAGCACGCGCCAATCAGGCGCTGGCGCTGGCGCGGCCCACTGCGCGTACCAGCGCCTGGCTCAGATCTGCCGAGAGATAGGGCTTCACCAGCAGCACGCCGGCCAGCATCGGCTCGGGCAGCTGCTCGGCCTGCATCCCGGTGGCCAACACGAACGGCACCCCGCGCGCCGACAGTGCCGCAGCCACCGGCTCGCTGGTCTCATTGCGGGCCAGGCGGTAATCGAGCAGGGCCACGTCCGGGGTCGACGCCTGCAGCAGGCGCAGCGCTTCAGCCACGCTCGCGGCCAGCCCCACCACCGTCGCACCGGCATGCACCAGCTGCATCTGCAGCAGTGCGGCACTCATCTCGTCGTTCTCGACCACCAGCACCCTCAGGTCCTGCAACACTGTCATCGGCTACCGCTCCTGGAGGCATTCAAGCCGCCGCAGTATAGCCATGACAGGGCCGAAGCCGACAGGACGCGCCCCGATCGGCCTCCCCACTATGAAAGCCGTGCCGACCTCGGTTACACTCGCACGCTGCCTGCCGGTGTGGCGGAATGGTATACGCAGCTGACTCAAAATCAGCCGGGGGTGACCCCATGAAGGTTCGAGTCCTTTCACCGGCACCACTGCATCAAAGGCCAGGTCCCCGACCTGGCCTTTTGCATTTTCAGGACCGGAGCGCCGACACTGGCGACGATGCCAACGCCCGCCCTGCCCACGCTCCCCGCCACCCTGCCCGCACGGCTGCGTCCACTGCACGTGGATGATGCTGCCGCCTGGGCCGGCTATCTCTCGCTGCCGGGCGTGACCGAGCACACCAGCTGGGGCGACGTTTCCGAAAGAGCACTGCGCTGCCAGATCGCCGGTTACCTGCCCACGGCAACGGACCAGCGCTGGGCGCTGGTGGGCGCCGACAGCCAGCTGATCGGCACCGTTGGCCTGAACGGAATCGACCTGTCGCATGGCCGCGGCGAACTTGCCTATGATCTCGATCCGCGCTGGCAGGGTCAGGGACTGGCCACGCACGCAGCACGCGCGGTGCTCGAATGGGGCCATGCCGCACTCGCTCTGGTCCGAATCCAGGCGACTGTCCTGGACAGCAACGCCCGCTCGATCGCCGTGCTGGAACGCCTCGGCATGCAGCGCGAAGGCCTGCTGCGCGCTTACCGGCGGGTTCGAGGACAGCCCCGTGACTTCTGGATGTACGCCCGCGTCGAAGGCTCCGCGTCACCATGCTGAAACACAACTGCGACTTCCGGCAAGCTTTGGAATAGACGCAGCGCACACTTTTCTTGCAAGCCACACGTGCTTCTGCCTATCGTGATCCCAGCCGGAGCTGGGGGCGGGGGAATGCATGACGTTGCGTGCGGCACTGTTTTTTCTGGTCACGCACGCGCTCGTCATTGCCTTTGTTGGCCCGCAGGACCCGGTCGGCTCCTACCTGATGCTGATCACTGCGCCGTTGCTGGCTGCACTGGCCTGCGTGCGGCGTGCGCGTGACAGCCGCCAGGCGGCCTGCAAATGGCGGACGCTGGGCGCTGCCGTGGGCCTGTTCTCGCTGGCCCTGCTCGCCCTGCTGTACCGCAATGTGGCCGGCCTCGATCCTGCGCAGATGACCGTGTCTTCGCTGATCCTGTACGTGTTCTACCGCATCCCCCTGACCTACGTAGCCGCCAGCCCGGGCGGCGGCAACCGCTGCATCCGCGCGGTGGACCTGCTGATCATCGCACTGCTGTGGCTGCTGTACTTCGGGCACACGCGGGCGATGGCGCATTTCAACGCCGCATTGTGGACGCAGTGCCTGAACGCCATGAGCAACCTACAGAACAGCCTGGTGTTCTGCTTCGCGCTGATCCGCTTCCTGGCCGAGGACAATCCCGACCGCCGCGATTTCTTCCGGACACTTGCGATCTACGCGCTGGGCTACTTCCTGCTGGCGTTCTACATCAACACCTACCAGCCGCAGCTGCCTGACGGCAACTGGGGGGACCTGCTGATCAGCGGACTGTTCGTGATGCTGGCCGTCATGGCCGCCAGCAAGCGCCGCTATCCGGCGGTGGACGTATCGCGCAGCCTGCGCCGCATCGTCGACGCCGGCGTGCCGTTGATGCTGCCCTTGCTGCTGATGATGGTGGCGCTGCTGGTCGCGCGCCTGCAGCCCACCCTGGCCACGGTGGGCTTCATTGGTGCCATGCTCGGTTATGCCCTGCGCAGCGTGCTGAGCCAGGTGGAGATCCAGCGCCAGCGCGATGAGCTGGAAACGCTGGCGCGGCGCGATCCGCTGACTGGGCTGGGCAACCGCCGCAGCTTCGACGAATCCCTTGGCAATGCCCGTGGCCGCGCACGCCGCCAGGGACTCGGGCTGGCGGTACTGATGATCGACATCGACCACTTCAAACGGCTCAATGACACCTATGGCCATCCGGAGGGCGATCGTCGCCTGCAGTCGGTCGCCGCCATTCTTGATGGCTGCCTGCAACGAGGTGACGATCTGCTGGCGCGCTATGGCGGCGAAGAGTTCATCGCCGCCCTGCCCTCGCCCGATGCCGCCCACGCACTGGGCCTGGGCGAACGGCTGCGCGCTTCGGTCGAAGCCGCAGCCCTGCCCGCCCCCGAGGCCACCGTCACCATCAGCATCGGCGTGGCCTGGCAGGCACCCGGCGAAGACCGCGATCCGCGCGACCTGGTCGAACGCGCCGACCAGGCCCTGTATCGCGCCAAACATGCCGGTCGCAACTGCGTACGCGGCGACACCGATAGCAAGGAAGACCCGTCCGGTCGCCGTGCCTAGACCGCGTGCAGCCCCGCTGTTCCGTGCCGGTGCCCGGCCCCGCCCTGCACGCGGAAGCTGGCCACGGTCTGCAGCAGCTGCGCCGACTGCTCTTCCATGCTGCGCGCCGCCGCCGACGCCTCCTCGACCAGGGCCGCGTTCTGCTGGGTGCCCTGATCGATCAGGTCGACCGCATGATTCATCTGCTGGATATCGTCGCTCTGCTGCTGCGAGGCCGTGCTGATTTCAGTCATCAGGTCACTGACCCGGCGCACGTTGGTCACGATTTCATCCATGGTACGGCCCGCGCTCTCAACCTGCGCCGTGCCGGCGCCCACATTGGCAACCGACTCATCGATCAGGTGCTTGATCTCCTTGGCTGCGCTGGCCGAACGCTGCGACAGCTCGCGGATCTCAGTGGCAACCACGGCAAAGCCGCGGCCATGTTCACCGGCACGCGCAGCCTCCACCGCTGCGTTCAGCGCGAGAATGTTGGTCTGGAAGGCGATGCCGTCGATCACTCCGATGATGTCGACGATGCGCCGCGACGAGGCATTGATCACCGCCATCGTCTCGACCACCTCATGCACCACAGTGCCGCCTCGTGCGGCGACGTCGGCCGCTCCGCCGGCCAGCTGGCTGGCCTGGCGCGCGTTGGTGGCCGTGCGCTGCACGGTCTCGGCCAGGCCTTTCATCGACACAGCGGTTTCCTCCAGCGAGGCCGCCTGCTGCTCGGTACGCTGCGAGAGGTCGCTGTTGCCCTGTGCGATTTCGGTCGCGCCGACTGCGATGGTGTCCGCGGCGAACTTGATCTGGCCGATGATCGCGGCCATCGCCTCGACCAGCGAATTCACGCCTTCGCACAGTTCGGCGATCGACCCGTTCTTGTCGGCGGTGGCCACGCGCTGGGTCAGATCGCCCTGCTTGGCGGCAGCCACCACCTCGCGGGTCTGCGCCACGGCGCGCTGCATGGCCTGGTTCTCGTGCACCTGCGCGGTGATGTCGGTGGCGTACTTGACGACCTTGAACGGCTTGCCATTGAGGTCCAGGATCGGGTTGTAGGATGCCTGGATCCAGACCTCGCGCCCGCCCTTGCCCAGGCGCCGATACTGGCCGGCATCATATTCGCCGCGCCCGAGCTTCTCCCAGAACTGGCGATACTCGACGCTGCTGCGATGCTCAGGCTCGACAAACAACGAATGGTGCTGCCCGCGCACTTCGTCCAGGTTGTAGCCGGTAGCGGCCAGGAAATTGTCATTGGCCGACAGGATGCGGCCATCCATGCTGAACTCGATCACCGCCTGCGATTTGGCGATCGCGGCCAGTTGCCCCGCCGAGTCGGCCGCCTGCAGCTTCTGCGCGGTGATGTCGGTCGCGAACTTGACCACCTTGTACGGCCGCCCCTGGCGGTCCAGCACCGGGTTGTACGAAGCCTGGATCCAGATCTCGCGCTGACCTTTGCCGAAGCGGCGGTACTGTCCGGCGTCATATTCGCCACGCCCCAGGCGCACCCAGAAGTCGCGGTATTCCGCGCTGCGCGCCTGCTCGGGGTCGACGAACAGGGAGTGATGCTTGCCCTGGATCTCCTCCAGCCGGTAACCCATCGCCTGCAGGAAATTGTCATTGGCCCGCAGGATGGTGCCGTCGAGCGCGAACTCGATGACGGCCTGCACGCGATGCAGCGCGGCCACCTGCGCTTCCAGCTCGGTGCGGTCGGTCATCGCCGCCTCTGTGCTGGTGCGTTGCTGCGGCGCCAGCACGCCAAGCAGCGCACGCCACGGCGACCAACGGGTATGCAGCTCGGCCGGCGCCTGCGCGCCTGCCGTGAAGCCTGGAATGAGCATTGTCTGATCCTCGGTGTCCGGTAAGCGGTTGTGACCCGACGGGCGGGATGCCCGGCGGCAACATCAGTTGCCAGGGACTACAGGTGCCAACGGGCACCTCTCGAGCGACTGCCAAGAACGTCTGCTGCGGGTGCGATCGGCATCTGGAAGCGGCGGAACACACTGCGCGGACCGCCCGTCGGGGGCAGCCTGGGGTCCTGCGGCGGGTGACTGGAGCGGGATCCAGAGGGAGTATCGGCGACGCCGTCGGCCGCTTTAGCGGGATTCCGCGACGTCCGTCGCAACTCTGTGCATTGCAGCCGGAATGCGGTAGACGATTGCCGTGTACTTCACGCCCTGCTCACGTGCCACAGCCTGCCCACCAAGGGACTCAGCCAGTGCACGGCTGGACCGGTTCCGTTCCGCCACCGGGTAGCGGAACGCAGCACAGCGAAGGCGCCCGGAGGCCGCCGACCACACCGCCGCCACTGCCTCGCGGCCATAGCCGTGCCCATGCATCACTTCTGCGATCCAGATGCCCAGTTCGGGTTCTGCTTCACGGGCTCGATGCAGGCCTGCCAGGCCAAGGAATACCCCATCCCCGCGCCTGCGGATCACCAACGTGATGTCGGTCCCGTCGGCGATGGTAAGCAGCCACGTCCGCCAGACGGCAGCAAACGCCTCCTTCGAGGGTGGCGGCTCAAACGCCATATAGCGGGTCAGCCCGGGTGTGATTGCCACAAATGCCTCGTCGGCGTCACCGGGCGTGAATGGCCGGAGGTGCAGCCGCGGACTGTCGATGGTCCAGTCGTCCAATGTCATCTTCTGCATCGCCTGGGCATTGCGTGCAGCATCGCTCAGCAGAAGGATGCAGCTCAAGGCAGAAAGGTTTACATGACCAATGCGGGATTCCCCAGCAGGAGAAAATGACCAGCATGAAGGTCCCGCAGGATGCTTATCGACATGGAGATCGCATGTTCCCTCGCTTTGCCAGCCTTCTCTTCCTGGCCCTGTGCAGCAGCAGCGCGCTGGCCAACGACGCCGCCTATCGACCCGCCTTCCACCCCGACCAGCTGAAGGGACCACCCGCAGGACGCCCGAACGAAGTGCTGGTGCTGGGCAGCCCGCACCTGTCCAGCCTGCCGGAGACCTTCACGCCGGCGATGCTGGAACCTCTGCTGCAGCGCCTGGAAGCCTGGCGGCCCACCGCGATCGCGGTGGAGAACCTGTCCGGCCTGCAGTGTGACTTCATGCGCCGCAATCCGGCCCGATACGCGGAGAGCGTAGCGGACTACTGCGTCGATCCGGCACCGGCGCAGGCCGCCACCGGCCTGGACGTGCCCAGCGCCAACGTGGAGATGGAACGCCTGCTTGCGGATTGGCCGAAGGCGCCAACCGCTGCCCAGCGGCGCCGATTGGCCGCCGTGTTCCTGGCCGCGGGCGAAAGCAGCTCGGCAGTCGTCCAATGGCTGCGGCTGCCCAGGGAAGAGCGACGTGCTTCGGACAGCCTGACACCGGAACTGGTGCAGTTCCTCGACACGCGCATGGCCCGCCGCAACGAGGCCGGACTGGTGGCCGGCGTACTTGCGGCACGCCTGGGGCTGGAGCGCCTGTGGTCGGTCGACGACCACACTGCAGATTCGCCAACACCGGAATCGCAGCAGAAGGCCTACGCTGCCGCCATACGCGGTGCCTGGGACAATTCCTTCGTCAAAGCGCGCAGGGCGGCCGATGAACGACTGGAGGCCAATCTTGCTCAACCGGATGGATTGCTCGCAATGTATCGCGCCTACAACACGCCCGAGGCCGCGATGGTGGCCTTCAACAGCGATTTCGGCGCGACCCTCGTCGAGCCCTCGCCGGAAGGCTTCGGCCGCAACTACGTGGGCTACTGGGAAACCCGCAACCTGCGCATGGTCGCCAACATGCGCGACATCCTGGGCCAGCATCCAGGCACCCGCATGCTGACCATCGTCGGTGCCTCGCACAAGGGCTACTACGAGGCTTACCTCGATCTGATGCACGACGTGCAGCTGGTCAGTTCGGATGAAGTACTGCGTTGACGCAACATGACGTGGAGGATGCGGTGACCATCCACCGCATCACTCCACCGCGTTCCTGCCCGTCCGCCACAGCACGATGCTGGCGGCACCGATACAGGACAGCGTGAACACCAGCAGGGCGACCGCGCCGCCCTGCAGTACCGGCAGCAGGGCCTGCGCGTGAAGGTCGCCGCGCAGCTGTTCCGCACGCAGGCAGGCGGCCAGCGCGAGGCACCAGCCAACCATCGCCGGGGCGTAGGCCCGCATCGCAACCGGGTTCCAGACCTTCATGGGATCACCTGCATGAGTGGATGTGCGCGCAGTATTCGCGCACGCCCTCTCACAGGCTGAGATCAGCCCTCGGCGGCTTCGGAATCATCGCCGGGCAGCTCACTGGCCTCGCCCTGCACCTGTACGTTGTTGCGACCCATTGCCTTGGCCCGGTAGCACTGGGCATCAGCCGCTGCCACGGCCTGGTCCACGCTCATCCCACCCGCCAATGGCGCGATACCGATGCTGGCACCCACATGCAGGCGGTCCCGGTCCCACGGAATCGACAGCGATGCCAGGGTGTGCAGCAGTTCACCGCCGATGCGCGCGGCACGACGCGGCGTGCAGCCGGACAGGATCACTGCGAATTCGTCGCCGCCCAGACGCGCCACTACGTCCGAATCGCGCACACCGTGGCGCAGCACGCTGGCCACCGCCCACAGCACGGCATCGCCGGCCAGATGGCCCCAGGTGTCGTTGACCGGCTTGAAGCGGTCCAGGTCGATGTACATCAACGACGCGGCCTGGCCAGTTCGCTCGACGCGGGTGATCGCCTGCTGCAGATGCACCTCGAAACCGCGACGGTTGCTCAGCTCGGTGAGCGGATCGATCTCGGCCAGATGGCGCGCTTCGCGCTGGCGCGCGCGCTGCTGGGTGTCATCACGCAGTACCCACACTGCACCGCGTACATGACCTTCATCATCGCGCAGCCAGGCACGGGTCAGGTCGACCGGGATCGTGGCCGTGCCCAGGCGCAGCAGAAGATCGGCGTGCAGGTCCACCGCATTGCTTTCCGGGTCCAGCAGGACCGACACATCCAGTACCGAGCCGGGCGCATATTCGGTGGTCAGTGCCAGCACGTCCTGCACCTTGTGCCCGGCCAGCGACAGCGCGCCATCACCCGCCAGGGTGCGTACTGCGGCGGCATTGGCGTAGTCGATACGGCCATCCAGGCTGACACTGAGCACCAGGTCGGCAACCGCATCAAGCGTGATACGGCTGCGCTGCTCGCTCTCGAACAGGCGCTGCTCGCTGCTGCGCTGGGCGCTGATGTCCTGGATCTGCGACACGAAATGCAGCGGTTCACCGTGCTCGGTGCGCACCAGCGACACCGACAGCCGCGCCCAGATCACCTTGCCGTCGCGATCGAGATAGCGCTTTTCCAGGTGGTAGTGGCTGCGCCGCCCGGCCAGCAGATCCTGCACCAGGGCCAGGTCGGTCTGCAGGTCATCGGGGTGGGTCAGGCGCTGGAAATCAACCTGCAGCAGTTCTTCGCGGGGGTAGCCCAGGATCCGGCACAGTGCGTCATTGACGTCCAGCCAGCGTCCTTCCAGCGACACCAGCGCCATGCCCAGCGCCGCCGACGTGAACGCACCGGCGAATTTCTCTGCCGACAGGCGTGCTTCGGCGCGCGCCTGCAGGATCTCGGTGATGTCGATGGACATGCCGACATAGCCGATCCGCGCGCCGCCGGCACCATCCATGCGGCTGATCGACAAGCGCACCTGGCGTGGCTGGCCATCCTTGCGCCGCAGTGTCCACTGCCGTGAATAGGTCTGCTCATCGGCGCGGGCGCTGAGTGCTTCAAACGCGCCCGGCAGGCTTCCGTCCGCAGCCGCCAGCGGACGCAGCCAGGCCGCCAGCTCGTCCGGATCGTGGAAATCACCCAGTCGCCGCTGGCCGACCACTTCTTCCGCGCTGTAACCCAGCAGGCGTTCCGCGCCGGTATTGAACAGGGTGATGGTGCCTTCGGTATCGGTCGCGATCACCGCCACCTCATCGGACGCGTCGACCACGGCCTGCAATCGCTGCCGGCTCTCGGCCGCATCCTGCCGCGCCTGCTGCAGCTCGGTCACGTCGGCGTGCGCACCGGCCATCCACAGCGGTCGTCCCTGCCCGTCCCATTCGAACACGCGGCCACGGTCGTGGATCCACATCCACTGGCCGTTCTTGTGGCGCATGCGCAACAGGCAGACGTAGTTGTCGCTGCGGCCTTCGAAATGGTCCTCGAGCGCCGCGTCGGACAGGACGATGTCGTCGGGGTGGACCAGCTTCAGGAACGTCTTCTGGCACACCGGCTCCAGTTCTTCCAGCCGGTAGCCGACGATCTCGGCCCAGCGCGCATTGACCCGCATCTCGCCAGTCTGCACGTTCCATTCCCAGGTGCCGGCGGCGGTGCCGTCGATGATCATCGCCAGCCGGCGGCGTTCTTCGGCCAGCTCCTGCAGGCGCCGCTCGAGCAGCCCGTTGCCGTTGTTTCCCTGGCCCGCCATCAATCCGGCCCCCGGCCCGCACAGGCGGGCAGCAGCCGCAGCACAACGCTGCAGCCCTCAACGAAGACAACGGGTCCTGCTGGCGTCATGGCCCTCCCCAGCGACAGCGGGGAGGCCAAACGCCCCCCTCAGGCGCAAGTGTGCGCAATCACGGGGAAAATCGACAAGTCCCCCGCCACGAATCAAGCGTGACGGGGGACACGGTCCTCAACTGCGCTTGGCGCGGGCGAAGGCCTCGGCCAGGGCGTTGTTGGCCGGGGGCGCGGACTGAGCGGGACGGCCGCCATTGCCCTGGCCCCGGTTTGGCCCGCGGTTCTGGCCGCCTGCGTCGCGGCGCGGCCCCTGCCCCTGGCCGCGCTCATCACGCTGGCCCGGGCGGCTGGTGGCCTGCCCGGGGGTGTCGTCCAGGCGCCGGGTCAGGGCGATGCGCTTGCGCGCCACGTCCACCTCCAGCACCTTGACCTTGACGATATCGCCGGCCTTGACGACGTCGCGCGGGTCCTTCACGAAGGTATCGGAGAGCGCAGAGATGTGGATCAGGCCATCCTGGTGCACGCCGATATCGACGAAGGCGCCGAAGGCGGCCACGTTGCTGACCACACCTTCCAGCACCATGCCCTCGCGCAGGTCCTTGATGTCCTCGACGCCCTCGGCGAAGCGCGCGGCCTTGAACTCCGGACGCGGATCGCGGCCCGGCTTCTCCAGTTCCTTCAGGATGTCGCGCACGGTCGGCACGCCGAAGGTGTCGTCGGTGAACTGTTCTGCCTTCAGGCCACGCAGGAAGCTGCCATCACCGATCAGCGCCTTGATCGGGCGCGCGGTGCTGGCCACGATGCGCTCGACCACCGGGTAGGCTTCGGGGTGCACCGCCGAGGCGTCCAGCGGCTGGTCACCATCGGCGATACGCAGGAAGCCGGCGCACTGCTCGAAGGTCTTCTCGCCCAGGCGCGCGACCTTCAGCAGGTCCTTGCGGCGCTTGAACGGGCCATTGTCGTCACGATGGCGCACGATGTTCTCGGCCACCGTGGACGACAGGCCGGACACGCGCGACAGCAGCGCGGCCGAGGCAGTGTTCACGTACACGCCCACGGCATTCACGCAGTCCTCGACCCGCGCATCCAGTGCCCGCGCCAGGCGGTACTGGTCCACGTCGTGCTGGTACTGGCCGACACCGATCGCCTTGGGTTCGATCTTGACCAGTTCGGCCAGCGGATCCTGCAGGCGGCGCGCGATGGACACCGCGCCACGCAGCGACACGTCCAGCCCCGGGAATTCCTTGGCCGCGAACTCGGACGCCGAGTACACCGACGCGCCCGCCTCGCTGACCACCACCTTCTGCAGCTTCGGGTTGGCGGCAGCCTTGATCGCTTCGCCGGCCAGCTTGTCGGTTTCGCGGCTGGCGGTGCCGTTGCCGATCGCGATCAGTTCCACGTTGTGCTTGGCGCACAGCTGCTTGATCGTCTGCAGCGACTGCTCCCACTGGCGGCGCGGCTCGTGCGGGTAGATGGTGTCGGTCGCGACCAGCTTGCCGGTGGCATCGACCACGGCAATCTTGCAGCCGGTGCGGATGCCCGGATCCAGCCCGAGTACGGTCTTCGGGCCCGCCGGCGCGGCCAGCAGCAGGTCCTTCAGGTTGTCGCCGAACACTGCGATGGCTTCGGCCTCGGCCTTTTCGCGAGCCTGGTTGAACAGGTCCAGCAGCAGATGGGTGTGCAGCTTGGCACGCCAGGTCAGGCGGCAGGCATCCAGCAGCCAGCGGTCGGCGGCGCGGCCCTGATCGGCGATGCCGGCCTTGCGCGCCACGCGTCCTTCGGCGTACTGGTGGCCGGCCTCGGCCTCGTTGCCCGGGTCCAGCTCCAGGAACAGGATCTCCTCGCGGCGCGCACGGAACAGCGCCAGCAAGCGGTGCGAGGGAATCTTCGCCAGCGCCTCGGCATGCTCGAAATAATCGCGGTACTTGGCGCCTTCGGTTTCCTTGCCCTCGGCCACGCGGGCACGGATCACGCCGGTCTCGCCCAGCCAGGTGCGCAGCTCACCGACCAGCGCGGCATCTTCGCCCCAGCGCTCCATCAGGATCGCGCGTGCACCTTCCAGCGCAGCCTTGGTGTCGGCCACGCCCTTGTCGGTGTCGACAAAGGAAGCCGCGAAGACCTGAGGGTCCTGCGTCGGGTCGGCCAGCAGGCCATCAGCCAGCGGTTCCAGACCGGCCTCGCGGGCGATCTGGGCGCGGGTACGGCGCTTGGGCTTGTGCGGCAGGTACAGGTCTTCCAGCCGGCTCTTGGTGTCGGCGGCCAGGATGTCGTTGCGCAGGTCGTCGCTGAGTTTGCCCTGCTCGCCGATGCTGGCCAGCACCGCCGCGCGACGGTCTTCCAGTTCGCGCAGGTAGGTCAGGCGCACTTCCAGGTTGCGCAGCTGGGTGTCGTCCAGGCCCCCGGTCACTTCCTTGCGGTAGCGCGCGATGAACGGAACGCTGGCGCCCTCGTCGAGCAGGCCGACGGCGGCACGTACCTGGGCGGACTGGGCACCGATCTCGTCGGCGATGGTCTGGGCGATCTGCTGGGCGAGCGCGCTCTGGGCGTTCTTGGCGTCGTGCATTGCTTCAGGTCTGTGCCGCGTTACGGGAAGACCCCATTCTGGCAATCCACGACGGAGCCGGACAAGGCATTGACAGGGGGCGAGGTTCAGCGGTGAGGCCGGAGTGGACGCCGGCATCCTGGCGAAAAGAGGGCTCGGACTGGCCCTGGGCTGGGATGCCGGCGCGGGCGCGCGATGGTGGGCGCGCCCTGCCGCGTGTTGCGGAGGTCAGCGGTAGTGGCGGGCGGCGCGCTGCATGACGATCTCGTCACGCATGCCTTCCAGGGCCATCAGGCGGACCTTGCCGACACCCTGCAGTTCCATGAACCGCTCCGTGTAGAACTCCGGCCCCAGCGCGGTGTCGGCGCGGGATTTGCTGAAGCCGTAGGGCACCACGCCCTTCTCGCCATCCTTGCTACCACCGACATAAAGAACGATTGCCATGTGATGTATTCCTCCAAATTGCTACTGCGTACTGCACTCGATGAGCGATGCTGCGAGCTCATCGAGGGAGAGCTTACCGCGTCGAACCTGACTGGAACGTCACGAAGGCTAATGACGATCGGTTGCATGCAGATGACTGCGGGATCGCAGCAGAATGCTTACGGATCTTTAACTTCCGGCTAACGAATCGGGGGTTTCCAGCCAACGGCGCAGCCCCTCGTGGGTGGTTTGGGATGATCGCGGAAAGCCGGTTTCCTGTGGGCTGCCCGGGTGGGTGGGGCTGGCGGGGACGCCGTGAACCCGTCCCTGGGGGCTTAGCCGCGGCATCCATGCCGCGGATACCCCGCCAGCCCCACCCACCCGGCCGTTGACAGATTTCTGCTGCGTCTACCACCCACGGAGAAGAAAAAAGAAGATCAAAAGCAAAAGCAGCCTGGCTGGCCGCTTTTTGTAGAGCCGAGCCCACGCTCGGCTGCTTTCAGACCAGTCCGCGAAGCCGACCGCAGGCTCGGCTCGCGAGCAAGCGCAGCGCGCGACCCGCTTCTGCTGTTCTTTTTCTTCTCCGTGGCTGGACGCGCACGGAAACTGTCAGAGGCCGGGTGGGGTGGGTTCGCGGGACCGTTGGCGCCATGGATGGCGCCATCGAGCCCCCAGGGGCGGGGGTTGGGGGGGTGCAGCGGAGCCACCCCCCCCCGGCCGGCGCCGCCCCGCCCCCGCGGGGCGGGGGGGGGGCGCCGCCCCCCCCCCCCCCCCCCCCCCCGCCCGGCCCAATCACATGAAACGTATTCCGCGACCAAGCCACGAGGGGCTGCGCCGTTGGCTGGAACCTACGGCCACCAGCCACGCCCGAACCGGGCGAAATGATCGGCCGCGCGCTCGAACGGGTTGCGCGCACTCACCCCGCCACACAGCAGGTACACCGGCAGGTACAGCGGCCCCAGCACCATGTACTGGTAGACGTGCGCGCGTTCGTGGTCATCCAGCCGGATCAGCGGCTCCACGCCCCACCCCGCCTGGTGCGCATAGGTGCGGCAGGAAATGCCCAGGTCATGGCCGGTATGCAGGATCACGTTGCCCAGGGTGATCGCCCCGCCTGGTCCCCACGGCCAGCGATCGAACACCAACGCGCTGTCACGGCCGCTCCAACGCAGCGTCGCGCCGCCGAGCATGCCGGCCAGTCCACCGATCACGCCGAGCAGGGAATTGGGGGACGTCCACACCGCGCCCAGCACCTGCAGCGCGCGCAGCCAGATCGGCCAGGGCGTCACGGGAGTCTTCAATCGGCCTCGTTGGGAATCAGCAGCCACAGGATCAGGTAGACCAGGATGCCGGGGAAGGCCGCCGAGCCGATCGAGACCAGCACGAACACGATCCGTACCAGGGTGGCATTCCAGCCGAAGCGATGGGCAATGCCGCCCATCACGCCGGCAATCATGCGGTCGTTCAATGAACGCGACAGCGTGCGCGGCGTGGTGTTCATGGCGGTTCTCCTAGGCTACGGGAAAAAGCAGTCGAGCAAGGCTCGACTCTACACCGCCCCTATGTCTACGGAGCGCGGTGGCGCAGGGCCTGCAGGCGTGCGCCGAACCAGGCGGCTGCAGTCTGTTCAGGCTGCCCCGGGCACTGGATGCGATAGGGCTTGCCGCTCATGCTGCTCTGGCTGGCGGCGCGCTCGATGAACTGCTCGGCGCTGTCCACCATGTTCTTCTTCAGCAGGTAGTCGTACTTGCGCTGCAGGTGCGACCGCGCATCGCTGCCGTCGTACCAGCTGCCATTGCGCTGGAACCGGCACTGGGAGCCGTCCAGGCTGGAGATCAGCTGGGCGATCTCCCGGCGTGCATCCGTACTGGGTGCGGCGTGGGCAACAGGTGCTGCCAGCAGCAGCGTGGCAAGCAGCATCGAAATCCTTTGCGACATCATCACCCTCCATGCAGTCGAGCATGGCTTGTATGTTCCTCCCGGCTCCTACGAGGTATGTAGGAGCCAGGGTGGAGGGACCGTCAAGCATGCATCTGCGGATACTAGCCGACAGACGAGTCGAGCGATCCCCATCCCGCACACGAACGTCGATAAAGGATCGTACGGCCCCCAAAGGGGA
>NZ_JAWIRT010000039.1:0-26701 GCF_036320045.1 Stenotrophomonas sp. SMYL20
GCACACGAGCAAGCGGCGACCGAGCTTACATGGGTGAGGGCGCTTTGCTTGCGAAGCATTGCTTCGCAAGCGCCCGAACGCACAGCCGCCAGCGGCTGGGCCGGGCCCCGGAGGGGGACTTGCAGCGGCCCCCGCAACCGGACCCACCCCGCCTACCCACGGATAGCCAGCTTCTGCCGTTGACGTTGACGTTGACGTTGACGTTGATTCGGCAGGTGCAGGGCTGCAAGCCCTGCCGCCCCCCCCTCAACGCCTGGGAGCGAGCTGCTCGAGCATTTCCCAGGACTTCAGTCCTCGTGGCCCCAGGTGATGGGCCAGCACCCGCCGCATCGGCAGGCGCAGGCTGGCCAGGTCGGCGGCATCGGGCTCTTCATCGGCGGCCAGCGCCAGCAGCGCCGAGCCGGTCGCGGCCGCCCGGCGTTCCCCACCGCGCTCGCTGAGCAGGCGCTGCGCGCCTTCCTGTGGGTCCAGTTCGTAGCGCGCGGCCGGGTCGATCGGCTGGCCGTCGCTGGCGCTGTCCAGATCGAAACCCAGGCCCAGCGCAGACAGCAGCTCGCGCTCAAACCGGCGCAGGGTCCAGGCCAGGCCGGCGCTCACGGCCAGCCGCGCGCGTGCCTCGCCGTAGGCCAGGTACAACTCCGGCAGCGGGTCCTGGCGCGGGGCCAGGCGCAGGGTCAATTCACTCAGATAGAAGCCGGCCAGCATCGCCTGGCCGACCAGGCGCGGGGCAGCATCCAGTGCCTCGGCACCCCGCAGCTGGGCCAATTCGCCCCGCTGCTGGGCACTGAAGCGGATCCACTGCAGCGGCTGCAGGGCCGCGCGCAGCACCTGTCCCTTGGCGGTGGATACGCCACGCGCGAGCAGGCCGATCCGGCCATGCTGCGCGCTCAGCACTTCGACCAGCAGGCTGGTCTCGCGATAGGCCCGTGCATGCAGCACGAAGCCGGTGTCGTCCTCGATCATCATCGAAGCGACTGCAACGGCTTACTCGTAACCGAAGGCCTTCAGTGCGGCCTCGTCGTCGGACCAGCCTTCACGCACGCGTACCCAGGTTTCCAGGAACACCTTGGCCCCGAACAGACGCTCCATCTGCAGGCGGGACTTGGCCCCGATCTCCTTCAGGCGGGTACCACCCTTGCCGATCACGATCGCCTTCTGGCCCTCGCGCTCGACCCAGATCACCGCACCGATGCGCAGCAGGTTGCCATCTTCGGTGAAGCGCTCGATTTCCACGGTCGTGGCATACGGCAGCTCTTCGCCCAACTGGCGCATCAGCTGTTCACGTACCAGTTCGCCGGCCAGGAAGCGCTGGCTGCGGTCGGTGATCTCGTCTTCGCCGAACATCGGCGGCGCTTCCGGCAGCAGCGCCAGTACGTCGCGTACCAGTGCTTCCAGGCCGTTGCGCTTCTGCGCCGAGATCGGATGCACCGACGAGAAATCGCGGCCGGCCGTGACTTCCTGCAGGAACGGCAGCAGCGCGCCCTTGTCCTTCAGCCGGTCGATCTTGTTGACCACCAGCACCACCGGGATACCGGCGTCGCGCAGAACATTGAAGGCCAGGCTGTCTTCCTCGTCCCAGCGACCGGCTTCGATCACCAGCAGGCCGGCATCGACGCCTTCCAGCGAGCCGCGCGCGGCGCGGTTCATCACCCGGTTCATCGCCCGCTTCTGCACCTTGTGCAGGCCGGGGGTGTCGACCAGCACCAGCTGGCCTTCCGGATAGGTGGCGATGCCCAGCAGGCGATGGCGCGTGGTCTGCGGGCGGTTGGAAACGATGCTGACCTTGGCGCCGACCAAGGCATTGGTCAGGGTCGATTTGCCCACGTTCGGGCGGCCGATGACGGCCACGCTGCCGCAATGATGGGAAGTTTGTTCGCTCACTTGGAATCCAGTTGTTCTAGGACGGCTGCAGCCGCCTGTTGTTCGGCAAGCCGCCGCGAGGCGCCTTCGCCCTCGGTGCTGGCGGCCGGGTCGGCTACGTTGCAGCGTACCCGGAAGTGCTTGGCGTGGTCGTCACCGGATTCTGACACCAGTTCATACTGCGGCAACGCCTTCTGTCGGGCCTGCAGCCATTCCTGCAGGCGGGTCTTGGGATCCTTCTCGGGCCGACCGGAAGCCGGCAGTGCCTCGATCGAAGCGCTGAACCAGGGCAGTACCACCGCCCGGCAGGCCTCGAAGCCAGCATCCAGGTAGATCGCGGCCACCACGGCTTCCACGGCGTCGGCCAGAATCGAGTCGCGACGATGACCGCCGGACTTCATTTCGCCGGGGCCCAGGGTCAGCCGCTCGCCCAGTTCCAGGGTGCGCCCGATCACCGCCAGCGCGCCTTCACGCACCAGCTCGGCACGGGCACGGGTCATCGCGCCTTCGTCAGCCTTGGGCCAGCGTCGGTACAGCGCCTCGGCCGCCATCATGTTGACGATGCTGTCGCCGAGGAACTCCAGGCGCTCGTTATGCGGCGCACCGGCACTGCGATGCGTCAGCGCCTGCTTGAGCAGGGCCGGGTCGCTGAAGGCATGACCGATCAGGTCGCCACGTTGGATGAATTTACTGGGCACCGCTTCGTGTCAGGTCCTGGGAAGAATCGAATTTGCCAACCACATCGAGGTTGCCGATCAGCTGACGACGCACTTCGTAGTTGACCTTGAGGGTCCAGCCATTGTCGCGACGGTCGAACTTCACGTTGGCCGGCTTCACGTTGTCCGAATAGTTGATGTACAGACGCTTGAAGAACAGGTCCTGGATGCGCGCCGGCTCCATGCTGCCCACGCCCGGCTCGTTGGCCAGGCTCTTCATCGCCGAGCGCACCGCGTAGTACTCCTGGTACATCGGGAACAGCTTCATGCCGATGTAGAGGAAGAAGCCAACCACGATCAGGACCGTCAGGAACGAGGTCAGGGTCATGCCACGCTGCGTGTTCATCGTCTTCATTGCGTTCTCCCCAGATACGCGTTGGATGTGAAAATACTCAGTTGGTGCCCGCTCAGTTGATGCTCGAGCCGATCCGCGACGGCTCGAAGCCATCCTTGCAGAACCAACCCTGGCAGTTCAGCCAGATCAGGAACGCCTTGCCACGCAGGTTCTCTTCCGGCAGCAGGCCCCAGAAACGGCCGTCGTCGCTGTTGTCGCGGTTGTCGCCCATCACCAGGTACTTGCCGGCCGGCACGGTCCACTGGCCCTGGCCACGCGGATAGTCGGTCTCCAGCACCGTGTGGGTGCGGCCCGGCAGGTGCTCGACCAGCAGGTTGGCGCCCTCGCCCTGGCCCTTGTGGCCGGCGTAGATGCCCTTGTTGTCGTACTTCAGCGGCTCGCCGTTGAGGATCACGCCGTCGCCTTCGAAGACCACGGTGTCGCCCGGCACGCCGATCACGCGCTTGATGAAGTTCTCGCCCTTGGCCGGATCGTTCTCGCCATGGCCGGGGAAGTGGAACACCACCACGTCACCACGCGAGGGCTCGCCCACCGGCACGAACTTGGTGTTGCTGATCGGCAGGCGCAGGCCGTAGGAGAACTTGTTGACCAGGATGAAATCGCCGATCAGCAGGTTCGGCATCATCGAGCTGGACGGGATCTTGTACGGCTCGGCAATGAAGCTGCGCACGATCAGCACGATCGCCAGCACCGGGAAGAACGCACGCGAGTAGTCCACCAGCACCGGCTCGGAATCGAGCAGGCCCGCGCGCTGGGCGCGACGCTTGGCGAGGTACAGCTTGTCCGCGAGCAGGATCAGGCCCGAGGCCAGGGTCAGCACGACCAGGAGGATCTCAAACAGTTTCATTCAGGGTCCTTTGCAACGTCACCAGACGACCGGCCCCGCAGGGCCGGTGCGGGCTTACTTGTTGTCCATCTGCAGCACGGCCAGGAACGCTTCCTGCGGGATCTCCACGCGGCCGACCTGCTTCATGCGCTTCTTGCCTTCCTTCTGCTTTTCCAGAAGCTTCTTCTTGCGCGAAACGTCGCCACCATAGCACTTGGCCAGCACGTTCTTGCGCATGGCCTTGACCGTGGTACGGGCGATGATCTGCGAGCCGACGGCGGCCTGGATGGCCACGTCGAACATCTGGCGCGGGATCAGGTCCTTCATCTTTTCGCACAGCTCGCGGCCGCGACGGTCGGCATGGCTGCGGTGCACGATCAGCGACAGTGCATCGACCTTGTCACCGTTGATCAGTACGTCCACGCGCACGAACGGGCCTGCGTCGAAGCGCACGAAGTGGTAGTCCAGCGAGGCATAGCCACGGCTGACCGACTTCAGCTTGTCGAAGAAGTCCAGCACCACCTCGGCCATCGGCAGCTCGTAGCTGATCTGCACCTGGCTGCCCAGGTAGTTGATGCCGATCTGGCTGCCGCGCTTCTCTTCGCACAGCTTGATGATGTTGCCGATGTACTCCTCGGGGGTGAGCACGTTGGCACGGATGATCGGCTCGCGGATCTCCTCGACCTGGTTCACCGGCGGCAGCTTGGCCGGGTTGTCCATGTTGATGATCGAGCCATCGGTCTTCAGGACTTCATACACCACCGTCGGCGCGGTGCTGATCAGGTCCAGGTTGTATTCGCGCTCCAGGCGCTCCTGCACGATTTCCATGTGCAGCATGCCGAGGAAGCCGCAGCGGAAGCCGAAGCCCATCGCCTCGGAGCTTTCCGGCTCGAAACGCAGCGCGGCATCGTTCAGGCGCAGCTTGTCCAGCGCTTCGCGCAGGTCCGGGTAGTCCTCGGCATCGACCGGGAACAGGCCGGCGAACACGCGCGGCTGCATTTCCTGGAAGCCCGGCAGCGGCTTCGGTGCCGGGTCGCCGGCCAGGGTCAGGGTGTCGCCAACCGGCGCACCGTGCACGTCCTTGATGCTGGCGGTGACCCAACCCACTTCACCTGCACGCAGCGCCGGCAGCACCTTGCGCTTCGGGGTGAACACGCCGACGTTGTCGACCTGGTGGTTGCGGCCGGTGGACATCACCTGCAGCTTGTCACCTGCCTTGATCTCGCCCTGCATCACGCGCACCAGCGAGACCACACCCAGGTAGTTGTCGAACCAGGAGTCGATGATCAGCGCCTGCAGCTTGTCGGTGTCGCGCGGCTTCGGCGGCGGGATGCGATGCACGATCGCTTCCAGCACGTCCTGCACGTTCAGGCCGGTCTTGGCACTGACCGGCACGGCATCGGAGGCGTCGATGCCGATCACGGCCTCGATCTCGGCCTTGGCACGCTCGATGTCGGCGGTGGGCAGGTCGATCTTGTTGATCACCGGCACCACTTCCAGGCCCTGCTCCACGGCGGTGTAGCAGTTGGCCACCGACTGCGCTTCCACGCCCTGGGCCGCATCGACCACCAGCAGCGCGCCTTCGCAGGCGGCCAGCGAGCGGCTGACTTCATAGGAGAAGTCGACGTGGCCGGGGGTGTCGATGAAGTTCAGGTGGTAGGTCTGCCCGTCCTTGGCCAGGTATGGCAGCGACACCGACTGCGCCTTGATCGTGATGCCACGCTCGCGCTCGATCGGGTTGGAGTCGAGCACCTGCGCCTCCATCTCGCGGGCCTGCAGGCCACCACAGAGCTGGATGATGCGGTCGGCCAGCGTGGACTTGCCGTGGTCGACATGGGCGATGATGGAGAAGTTGCGGATGTTCCGCATCGAATCAGAAGACATAGGTGGCGGCGGCGCGCGGCGTCGTCAGGGTAACGGTCGATTATCGCATGCCCGGCGCCCGCCCGCGAAAACGGCCTCATCGGACCGGGCCCGGAATGGCCGAAGCCCCGCCAGGGCGGGGCTTCGGGGAAAAGCAGGGGCCGCCGAAGCGGCCCCGGCAGGCCTTACTGGCCGGCCTTGACCGCGACGAACGCGCTGTTGCCGCTGCCGGTGCGCACCAGCAGCATCACCACGTCACCCTTCTTGTAGCTGGAAAGCGCACGGTTCAGCGCGTCCACGCTGCCAACCTGGGTGCTGGCCACCTGCAGGATCACCATGCCCGGAGACAGGCCCGCATCACGCGCGCCCTGGCCCTTGACCCCGGTGATGCGCACGCCTTCGCCCGATTCCAGGCCCAGCTGCTTGCGCTGCGGTGCGGTCAGGTCACTGACGTCCAGCCCCAGCAGGGCATTGGCGCCGGCCTGCGGAGCCGCATCGCTGTCGCCGGTGGCCGGGCCACGCGAACCGGCCTGCCCGTCTTCGGTCAGTGCGGTCAGGGTGGCACTGAGGTCGCGCGGCTTGCCATCACGGATCACGCCCAGGGTGACCCGGCTGCCCGGTGCCATCGCGCCGATCAGCGGCGGCAGGTCGGACCAGCTGTTGACCGGCGCGCCGTTCACCGAACGGATCACATCGCCGATCTTCACCCCGGCCCGGGCTGCAGCCGAGTCCGGCACGATCTGGTTGACCAGGGCGCCGCGGCTGTCCGGCAGGCCCATCGCCTGCGCCTTCAGCCCGTCGATTTCCTGCACCACCGCGCCGAGCTGGCCACGGGTGACCTTGCCGGTCTTCTTGATCTGCTCGACCGCGCTCATCGCCAGGTCGATGGGGATCGCGAAGCTGATGCCCATGTAGCCGCCCGAGGCGGAGAAGATCTGCGAGTTGATGCCGACCACTTCGCCACGGGTGTTCAGCAGCGGGCCACCGGAGTTGCCCTGGTTGATCGCCACGTCGGTCTGGATGAAGGGCACGTAGCGCTGGTCCGGACCACCTGTGCTGCGGCCGAGGGCGCTGACCACGCCGGCAGTGACCGAGTGGTCGAGGCCGAACGGCGAACCGATCGCGACCACCCACTGACCCGGCTTGAGGGAGTTGGAGTCGCCAACGCGCACGGTCGGCAGGTTCTTGCCGTCGATTTTCAGCAGTGCCACGTCGTACTGCTGGTCGCTGCCCACCACTTTCGCGGTGAACTCACGGCGGTCACCCAGCTTGACCTTCACCTCGCTGGCATCGGCCACCACGTGGTAGTTGGTCAGCACATAGCCATCGGGCGAGATGATGAAGCCCGAGCCCATGCCGCGGCCCTTGATGCTGGGGCCACCGTCCGGACCGCCCGGGCCCGGGCCCGGGCCCTGCCCCGGCATCGGGAAATCCGGGCCGAAGAAGCGGCGGAAGAACTCCGGCATGTCATCGTCGCCGCCCATCGGGCCCCGCGAGGCCTGGCGGTTGTTGCGGACGATGGTGGTGTCGACGTTGACCACGCCAGGCCCGACCTGTTCGACCAGATTGGTGAAGTCAGGCAGGCCCGTGACCAGCGGCTGGGCCGGGGCCCGCGGCGCGGCGGCCGGCGCGGCCTGGGTCTGGGCGGCCGGAGCCGGGGCCTGCGCGCAGGCCACCAACGGCAGGGTCAGGGCCAGCAGGCCCATGGCCTGCGTGCGGAGTCGGGGAGTCATCGGACGGCAACCTCCGGATCGGATGGAAAGAGGAATACGGGCCCCGCCGACGGCGGGGCGTGAAAGCGCCCGGCTCAGTCGCGCGGGCGCGGCGGCACCGGCAGGTCGTCCTGCAGGCGCGGCTCGAACGGGTAGAACGCGGCGCCCCCGGCGTGGGCCGGGAAGCTCGCATTGAGCGCGCCACCGGCAGCGGGCGCCAGGCTGGAGCGCGGCCACGGTCGCGCCTGCAGGCCACCAACCTCACCGAACGGCATGTTGCGGCTGGCATTGGCCGGCACGGTCGGGGTCAGCGGCGCCTGTGCGGCGGCCACGGCGCGTTGCGGCATGTCCTCGCGCTGGGCGGCACGCGCGGCCTGCTGGCTGCGGGTAGCGCTGGCGCGACGGGTGTCCTGGCGTCGGCTGGCCGCGGCCATGGCCACTGCCGGTACACCGGCCACGGCCATTGCGGCGGTATCCACCGAGGCTTCGGTTACCGGAGCCGGCGTCGTCGGCGCGGGCGCAAGTTCGGCCTGGCTGGCGATCACCTGCGGTGCCAACGGCTCGCCCGGGGTGGCTTCCTTCAGCTTCTCGCCGCCCATGAACAGCGCCACCGCCGCCACCGAGGCGGCCAGTGCGGCGCCACCGCCCCAGGCCCGCCAACCGCTGCGGCGCACCTCGCGGCGCGGCTCGGCCTGCGGCGCCGGTTCGGCAGCGATGGCGGCGGCCACGGCCGCGCTGAAGCCGGCCGGCGCCAGCGCCGAGGCCTGCCCGCGCATCACGTCACCCAGCAGCTGCCAGCGTTCCTGGCAGCCGGCCAGCTCGGGGTCGTGCTCCATCCGGCGCAGCAGGAAGCGCGCTTCGTCGGCGCCCAGCTCGCCATCGACCAGGGCCGACAGCTGTTCGCGATGGCGCTGGTCCAGGCGCTGCCCGGCGGGCGATTGGTGGTTCTGCGATTCGTTGAACGGATTACTGGTCATACGCGGCTCTTCTCACGGGTGGCGCTGCCGATGTCCAACAGCGGCCGGAGTTCGGTGTCGATCGCCTCGCGCGCCCGGAAGATCCGTGAACGCACGGTGCCGATCGGGCACCCCATTTTCTGCGCGATATCTTCATAACTCAGGCCTTCCACCTCGCGCAGGGTGATCGCCAACCGGAGTTCTTCCGGCAGCGCATTGACGGCCTTCATCACCGTCTGTTCCAGTTCCTGGCGCATCAACTCGCGTTCGGGCGTATCGGTGTCGCGCAGGCGCGTCCCGCTGTCGAACTGTTCGGCGTCACCGATGTCGATGTCATCGGTCGGCGGCCGGCGATTGTGTGAAGCCAGGTAGTTTTTGGCGGTATTCACGGCGATTCGATGCAACCAGGTTGAGAACTGGGCATCGCCGCGGAAACTTCCGATCGCGCGGTACGCACGGATGAAAGTGTCCTGGGCGACGTCCTGACATTCGCTCCAGTCGGCGATGTAGCGACCGACCAGGGCCACCACGCGATGCTGGTACTTGCGCACCAGGACATCGAACGCGGCGCTCTCGCCGTGCTGCACGCGCCGGACCAGTTCCAGATCCAGCTCCTGAGGTGTATCAACATCGGCCATGAGGGGCCGCACTCCTGTCAGCCCAACCGACGTCGGGCAATGAGACTGCCAATCCCGGGAAAAGTTCAGTCGCCGATCACCTGGCGCCGCACCAGCTTTTAACCACCGTTCCGTTAGCGTCCCGGTCCACGGCCATGGATCCGGGGTCACCACTCCCCTGCTATTGGGATTTGACGCGGGGGAAACAACCTCTGGATCATAGCCGCTTCTCCATACACAACCGGATGGAACGTCCATGCTCTCAGGCTTCGATGGTCTCCGCTTCAGCCACTGGCACCCCGAGATCCGCGACGACGGCGTGGTGGTTCTCTCCCTGGATCGTCAGGACAGCAGCGTCAACGCCATGTCGCAGGACGTGCTGCTGGAACTGGGCGACCTGCTCGAGCGCATTGCACTGGACCCGCCCAAGGGCGTGGTGATCCAGTCGCTGAAGAAGGCCGGCTTCATTGCCGGTGCCGACCTGAAGGAGTTCCAGGAGTTCGACCGCCGCGGCACCGTCAACGACGCCATCCGTCGCGGCCAGGCCACCTACCAGAAGCTGGCTGAACTGCCCTGCCCGACCGTGGCAGCCATCCACGGCCACTGCCTGGGCGGCGGTACCGAGCTGGCGCTGGCCTGCCGCTACCGCGTGGCCTCCAATGACAGCAGCACCCGCATCGGCCTGCCGGAGACCCAGCTGGGCATCTTCCCGGGCTGGGGTGGCAGCGCGCGCCTGCCTCAGCTGGTCGGCGCACCGGCGGCGATGGACATGATGCTGACCGGCCGCACCCTGTCGGCCTCGGCCGCGCGCGGCATCGGCCTGGTCGACAAGGTGGTGGCACCGGCAGTGGTGCTCGACACCGCTGTCGCGCTGGCGCTGTCCGGCACCACCCGTCCGTTCAAGCAGCGAGCAACAGCGTGGGCCACCAACACCTGGCTGGCACGCACCCTGCTGGCACCGCAGATGGTCAAGCAGGTCGCACGCAAGGCCAAGAAGGACCAGTATCCGGCGCCCTACGCGCTGATCAGCACCTGGCAGCGCAGCGGCGGCAAGCCGATCCAGGCGCGCCTGGATGCCGAACGTCGCGCGGTGGTGAAGCTGGCCAGCACGCCGACCGCGCGTAACCTGATCCGCATCTTCTTCCTGACCGAGCGCCTGAAGGGCCTCGGCGGTGGTGATTCCGGCATCCGCCACGTGCACGTGGTCGGCGCCGGCGTGATGGGCGGCGACATCGCCGCGTGGGCCGCCTACAAGGGCTTCGAGGTCACCCTGCAGGACCGCGAGCAGCGCTTCATCGACCCGGCCATGGAGCGCGCGCAGGCCCTGTTCGCCAAGAAGGTACGCGACGAGAGCAAGCGTCCTGCGGTGGCCGCGCGCCTGCGTGCCGACCTGGAAGGCAACGGCGTGGCCGAGGCCGACCTGGTGATCGAGGCGATCATCGAGAACCCGGAAGCCAAGCGTGCGCTGTACCAGACGCTGGAACCGAAGATGAAGCTGGATGCGCTGCTGACCACCAACACCTCGTCGATTCCGCTGGTGGAGCTGCGCGACCACATCCAGCGCCCGGCACAGTTCGCTGGCCTGCACTACTTCAACCCGGTCGCGCAGATGCCGCTGGTGGAAATCATCCATCACGACGGCATGGCGCCTGAGACCGAACGTCGCCTGGCCGCGTTCTGCAAGGCACTGGGCAAGTTCCCGGTGCCGGTGGCCGGCAGCCCGGGCTTCCTGGTCAACCGCGTGCTGTTCCCGTACATGCTGGAAGCCGCCACTGCCTACGCCGAAGGCATCCCGGGCCCGGTGATCGACAGGGCGGCGGTGAAGTTCGGCATGCCGATGGGCCCGATCGAACTGATCGATACCGTGGGCCTGGACGTAGCCGCCGGTGTCGGCCGCGAACTGGCACCGTTCCTGGGCCTGCAGATTCCGGCCGCGCTGCAGACGGTGGAACCAGACAAGCGTGGCAAGAAGGATGGCCAAGGCATCTACACCTGGGAAAACGGCAAGCCAAAGAAGCCGGACGTGGCCAGCGATTACCAGGCCCCGGCCGATCTGGAGGACCGCCTGATCCTGCCGCTGTTGAACGAGGCGGTGGCCTGCCTGCACGAAGGCGTGGTGGCGGATGCGGACCTGCTGGATGCCGGCGTGATCTTCGGCACCGGCTTCGCACCGTTCCGCGGTGGTCCGATCCAGCACATCCGCGCGGTGGGTGCCGACGCGATCGTCGAGCGGTTGAAGGCGCTGCAGCAGCGCCATGGTGACCGTTTCGCACCGCGCCCGGGCTGGGACAACCCCGCCCTGCGCGAACCGGTGGTGTGAGTTGATCGGCCGGGCCTGCGGCCCGGCACCCGCAGAGGCAACCGCCGAAGCAAAAGCCAGAGCCAGAGCCGGAGCAACAGCCGGCTCTGGCTTTTCTGTTTGCTGGGCGGGGCGGTGTGGGCAGGCAGGACACGCCGTAAACCCGTCCATGGGGGCTCGATGGCGCCTTGCTCGTGTGCGCTGTCCTGCGCACACGGCAAGACCGGGGTTGGGCGTCCTGCCCAACCCGCCCGAGACATGCCTCGGGCCCATGGCGCCAACGGTCCTGCCTGCCCACACCGCCCCACCCCTGACAGTTTCCCGGTGACGGTCAGTGACCTTCGGGAGCTGGTAGGTGTCGACCTTGGTCGACACGCTTGGTCCACGCCATGCGTGGATGCGAGCGAAGCGACCGGCGTTTGATTTTGATTTTCTTTTTTCTTCTCCGTGGCTGGACGCACACGGAAACTGTCAGAGGCCGGGCGGGGTGGGTTCGCGGGGGTGTCCGCGGCATGGATGCCGCGGCCAAGCCTCCAAGGACGGATTCACGGCGTCCCCCGCCCCCCCCCCCCGCCCCCGCCCCGCCCCCCGCCCCCCCCCCCCCCCCCCCCCCCCCCCGGCCAAGCGCAAGTCGACTAACAGTCGACTCTACCGATCGTTCAGCCACGAGGGGCTGCGCCGTTGGCTGGAACCCCAGTCGAGCAAGCTCGACTCTACGGAACAACCTGTTACCCATACGGGGCATGTCCCCGTCACCGCCGCATGCGATGCTGATCACCTGATCCCTGCCAGCGAGAACGCCCGCATGACCACCATCATCGCCCCGCGCGTGCACGACATCGGCGGACTCGAAGTCCGTCGCGCGGTCCCCACCCTGCAGGCGCGCAGCATCGGCTCGTTCGTGTTCGTCGACCAGATGGGACCCGCACTCATGCACCCCGGCACCGCCATCGACGTGCGCCCGCATCCGCATATCGGCCTGGCCACCGTCACCTATCTGTGGTCGGGCGCGATCGGCCACCGCGACACGCTGGGTTCGGACCAGGTGATCCGTCCCGGTGACGTCAACTGGATGACCGCCGGCCGCGGCATCGCCCATTCCGAGCGCACGCCGCAACCTGACCGCGATCACGACAACCCGATCCACGGCATGCAGACCTGGGTGGCGCTGCCGAAATCGCATGAGGAAATCGAGCCGGCGTTCTACCACCATGCCGCCGCCACCCTGCCCGAGCAGCGCCGCAATGGCGCCTGGCTGCGCGTCATTGCCGGCCGCGCCTACGGCGAAGAATCGCCGGTGAAGGTGTTCGCCGATACGCTCAACGTGGCGATCGACCTCGACCCGGATGCGGAAATCGATATCGACAACGGCCACCGCGAGCGCGCGCTGTACATCCTCGAAGGCGACGCGCAGCTGGATGGCGTGGACATCCCTGCCCAGCACCTGGTGATCCCCGAGGCTGGTGCGCGTGGCCGCCTGCGCGCAAAGACGCCGGTGAAGGCGATGTTGTTCGGTGGCGAGCCGCTGGATGGCCCGCGTCACCTGTGGTGGAACTTCGTGTCCAGCTCGAAGGAACGTATCGAACAGGCCAAGCACGACTGGGAGGCCGGCCGCTTCGGCACCATTCCGGGCGACGACAAGGAATTCATCCCGCTGCCGCAGTACTGAACATCGCGTGTTGCACACATCCGAAGGTGTATCCCTGCACCCGGCGTTGACGCTACAGTCACCCGCTGATCATTGAAATGTGACATAAATCACACTTTCGACCGTCAAAGGAGTGCAACACATGAGCATGGGTAAACGCTTGTCCGCCGAGTTCCTCGGCACGTTCTGGCTGGTTCTGGGTGGCTGTGGCAGTGCCGTGCTGGCCGCCAAGTTCGGGGGTGACGGCAATCCGCTGGGTATCGGTTTCCTCGGCGTTGCGCTGGCCTTCGGCCTGACCGTGGTGACCGGCGCCTATGCGTTCGGCCATATCTCCGGCGCGCACTTCAATCCGGCGGTCAGCGTCGGGCTGTGGGCCGGTGGTCGTTTCCCGACCAAGGACCTGATCCCGTACATCATCGCCCAGGTCGCCGGCGGCCTGCTGGCCGGCTTCATCCTGCTGCAGATCGCATCGGGCGCCAGCGGCTTCGCCATTGATGGCAGCCAGGCCGGTGCATTCGCCAGCAACGGCTACGGCGCGCTGTCCCCCGGCGGCTACAGCGTGGCCGCGGCCTTCCTGTGCGAAGTGGTGCTGACCGCAGTGTTCCTGATCGTGATCATGGGCGCCACCCACGGCAAGGCACCGGCCGGGTTCGCCCCGCTGGCGATCGGCCTGTCGCTGACCCTGATCCACCTGATCAGCATCCCGGTCACCAACACCTCGGTGAACCCGGCCCGTTCCACGGCGGTGGCCTTCTTCGCCGGCAGCGGCGCGGTCAGCCAGCTGTGGCTGTTCTGGGTCGCCCCGCTGCTGGGCGGCGCGATCGGCGGCATCATCTACAAGTGGATCGGCAACGACCGCTGAGGCCCGTGCGGACCATTGCGGCCGACCATCGGCCGCAATGGTTACGCGTGTAACCGCGATTTGTGCGATCGCTCACGTTCCGTTAAGGTTGAGTTGACCGTCCGTGCACATGCCGGCCGGGGCGGCATCCGGGGATGGGATGCCAAGGCTGCCGGTCCATCCGGCGGAGCCAACGACACACCACCTTGGGGGATGCATGAAGTTCGCGCCTGTAGTGTTGTCGAGCCTGCTGTTCGCGGTGGCCCAGGCCGCCGCGCAGGCTCCCACCGAATGTCCTTCATTGCCGGCCAGCAGCGGCCTGCAGTGGCAACAGCAGGCACAGGCCGATTTCCTGGTCTGCCGCGCCAGCACTGGCGATGGTCGCGAGGTACTGAGCCTGATGCTCAGTGCGCGCGATCCCAACCTTCCATTGAACCGCTCGCTGCGCCAGGAAAAGGGCAGCTTCGGCGGTGAATCGCTGTACTGGTACCAGCCCGATCTGGGTGGCCAGCAGCCGCCGGGCTATGCCGAGCGTCGCATCAGTGTGGTCAAGCTCGACAAAGGGCGTTACGCGCAGATTTCGCTGTATCCGGACAGCGCGCAGGAACTGGGCTCGCTGCAGCAGCTGGCGCAGGGCATGAGCCTGACTCCGTCGGCCGTGGCCGCGGGGCGCTGAAGGTGACGGGGATGACTGCCTGGCAGCATCCCCGCAATGCGAGCCGATCCGACGGTAGTGCTGGCCGCTGGCCGGCACCCCGATCCGCCTTTGTCCGAGGCTGCTGCCGGCCAGCGGCCGGCACTCCCTCAGAACTTGCCTTCCTGGAAATCGACGAAGGCCTGCATCAGTTCCTGCCGCGTGTTCATCACGAACGGCCCGTGGCGCATCACCGGCTCGCGCAGCGGACGGCCGGCCACCAGGATCAACCGCGCACCTTCGCTGCCGGCCGAGAGGTGCAACTGCTCGCCACCGCCCAGCACCGCCAGTTCCTGGCGTGCAACGTCGCGCGCGGCGTCCTGCTCACCCACGGTCATCGCACCTTCGAACACGTAGGCGAACGCGTTGTGCCCCTCCGGCAGCGCATAGGTCCAGGCCCGGTCGGGCGCCAGCGTGATGTCGAGGTAGAGCGGATCGGTGGCCGGCTGCACGATCGGGCCATCGGTGCCGTCCACGCTGCCGGCAATCACCTTCACCTCCACGCCCGGCTCCGGGTGCACCACGGGAATGCGCTCGGGTGCGAATTCCTGGTACTTCGGCTCGGTCATCTTCTCCTTCGCCGGCAGGTTCACCCACAGCTGGAACCCGCGCATCTGCCCGCTTTCCTGCTCGGGCATCTCCGAATGCACCAGGCCACGGCCAGCGGTCATCCACTGCACGCTGCCCGGGGTGAGCAGGCCTTCGTTGCCATGGTTGTCGCGATGCCGCATGCGCCCGTCGAGCATGTAGGTGACGGTCTCGAAACCACGGTGCGGGTGTTCCGGGAAGCCGGCGATGTAGTCCTCGGCGCGGTCGGTACCGAACTCATCAAGCAGCAGGAACGGATCCAGGTCGGGCAGCGTCGGGCCGCCGATGACGCGGGTCAGGCGCACGCCGGCACCGTCGGAGGTGGGCATGCCACGGATGGTGCGCAGTACGCGGACCGGTTCGGGAAAGCTCATGGCGACTCCTGTTGGATGGGTGCCACTGAAGATGGACGCCACACGGCCGTAGGCCAATGGATGGCTCCGCAACCGATTGTTCCATCCCTGATGTTCGCTGCACGTCAGCGCAGCCGCCGTACGACCAAAGTACTACCGCCGATTCGTCCTGTGCCAATTGACCCTGTCGTGGGCAAGCAGGACTCTTTGTCTGTCTTTCCGGGAGAGAGCACCTCATGAAAGGGTTTTCCAAACTGGGCTGGGCGGTACTCGCTCTGCTCGGCGCGTTCTGTCTGGGTACCGTGGCGCTGCGCCGCGGCGAACACATCAATGCCCTGTGGATCGTCGTCGCGGCGGTGTCGCTGTACCTCGTCGCCTATCGCTTCTACAGCCTGTTCATCGCCAACAAGGTGATGCAGCTGGATCCGACCCGGGCCACCCCGGCGGTGATCAACAACGATGGCCTGGACTACGTTCCGACCAACAAGCACGTGCTGTTCGGCCACCACTTCGCCGCCATTGCCGGCGCCGGCCCGCTGGTCGGCCCGGTCCTGGCCGCGCAGATGGGCTACCTGCCTGGCCTGCTGTGGCTGGTGGTGGGCGTGGTATTGGCCGGTGCGGTGCAGGACTTCATGGTCCTGTTCCTGTCCAGCCGCCGCAATGGCCGCTCGCTGGGTGACCTGGTAAGAGAAGAGATGGGCCAGGTGCCCGGCACCATCGCGCTGTTCGGTGCGTTCCTGATCATGATCATCATCCTGGCAGTGCTGGCGATGGTGGTGGTCAAGGCGCTGGCCGAAAGCCCGTGGGGCATGTTCACGGTGATCGCGACGATGCCCATCGCGATCCTGATGGGCGTGTACATGCGCTACATCCGCCCCGGCAAGATCGGCGAGATCTCGGTGGTTGGCCTGATCCTGCTGCTCGCCGCGATCTGGTACGGCGGCAAGGTCGCCGCCGACCCGGTCTGGGGCCCGGCGTTCACCTTCACCGGCACCCAGATCACCTGGATGCTGATCGGCTACGGCTTCGTCGCCTCGGTGCTGCCGGTGTGGCTGCTGCTGGCCCCGCGTGATTACCTGTCGACCTTCCTCAAGATCGGCACCATCATCGCGCTGGCCATCGGCATCCTGGTGGTGATGCCGGAACTGAAGATGCCGGCGCTGACCCAGTTCGCCGCCAGCGGTGATGGCCCGGTGTGGAAGGGCGGCATGTTCCCGTTCCTGTTCATCACCATCGCCTGCGGTGCGGTCTCCGGCTTCCATGCGTTGATTTCCTCCGGCACCACGCCGAAGCTGCTGGCCAATGAAGCGCACATGCGTTACATCGGCTACGGCGGCATGCTGATGGAATCGTTCGTGGCGGTGATGGCGCTGGTGGCGGCCTCGATCATCGATCCGGGCATCTATTTCGCGATGAACAGCCCGGCGGCGGTGATCGGTGCCGATGCGGCCTCGGCCGCGCACTACATCACCAACACCTGGGGCTTCACCATCACGCCTGAGCAGCTGACCGCGACTGCGGCGGCGATCGGTGAACCGACCATCCTGCACCGCGCTGGTGGTGCGCCAACACTGGCGGTAGGCATCGCGCAGATCCTGCACGAAGCGATTCCCAGTGGCAGCGATGCGATGATGGCGTTCTGGTACCACTTCGCGATCCTGTTCGAAGCGCTGTTCATCCTCACCGCGGTGGACGCCGGTACCCGTGCGGGCCGCTTCATGCTGCAGGACCTGCTGGGCAACTTCGTGCCGGCCCTGAAGAAGACCGAATCGTGGACCGCCAACATCATCGGTACCGCCGGCTGCGTGGCGCTGTGGGGCTACCTGCTCTACACCGGCGTGGTCGATCCGTTCGGCGGCATCCAGACGCTGTGGCCGCTGTTCGGCATCTCGAACCAGATGCTGGCCGGCATCGCATTGATGCTGGGCACGGTGGTGCTGTTCAAGATGAAGCGTGACCGCTATGCATGGGTGACTGCGGTACCGGCGGTGTGGCTGCTGATCTGCACCACCTACGCCGGCTTCATCAAGATCTTCGACAGCAATCCGGCACAGGGCTTCCTGGCACAGGCACACAAGTTCCAGGCCGCGCTCGCCAGCGACACCATCACTGCACCGGCCAAGTCGGTGGCGCAGATGAAGCAGATCGTGGTCAACGCCTACGTCAACACCGGCCTGACCGCGCTGTTCCTGCTGGTGGTGGGCGCGGTGCTGGTGTATTCGATCAAGACCATCCTGGCGGCCCGCCGCAATCCGCAGCGCACTGACCGCGAGACCCCGTACGTGGCGCTGAAGCCGCATGAAATGGTGGATCTGTGATGAGTACCCAACTGGTTCCCGCCGGCCAGTACCAGGCGCACCGCCGCATCTGGCGGCGCTTGGTGCAGACCGCACGACTGTGCTGTGGCATTCCTGATTACGACAACTACGTCCGGCACATGCTGGAAAAACATCCGGACCAGGAGCCGATGGACTACAAGACGTTCTTCCGCGAGCGCCAGGAAGCGCGTTATGGCGGACGCAACGGTGGCCGCTGCTGTTGAGGGTCCGGTTCAACAGCGCTCGAGTGACGTTGAGTGGATCCACGCCATGCGTGGATGAAGCCTGGCAGATATCGAGTTGAGTCCGGGGTCGGATCCGTTTCCTCCGGGAAACGGATCTGACCCCTTCCTTGTTCATGGAGACCCATGAAATGCATCCACGCATGGCGTGGATCTACGGAAGCATGACGCCAGGGCGGTCCGAACTCAGCCGGTGGCCATCCACTTCAGGATCAGGCCGGTGACGTAGGCCAGGCCCGTGCCGGTGGCATAACCCACCGTACCCAGCAGCACGCCCACCGGCGCCAGCGTCGGATGGAACGCCGCCGCCACCACAGGGGCCGAAGCGGCTGCGCCGATGTTGCCCTGCGAACCAATGGCGAAGAAGAACAGCGGCGCGCGCAGCAGCTTGGCCACCACCCACAGCACCAGCACGTGCGTGGCCATCCAGATCGCGCCGAGCAGGAACAGCCACGGCCGATCCAGCAGCGACAGCAGGTTCATCTGCATGCCGATGCAGGCGATCAGGAAGTACAGGAACACCGTGCCCAGCCGCGAAGCGCCAGCCGCTTCCAGCCGGCGCGCACGGGTGAAGCTCAGGCCCAGGCCCATCGCCGTGGACAGCAGGATCACCCAGACGAACTGGCTGTCGAGGCTGAACTGGCTGGCCCAGCTGACATTGGCCTTGAACCAGCCCGCCAGCGGCGCGGCGATGGCATGGGCCAGGCCGACGCCGCCCAGTGCCACGCCAACGATCACCATCAGGTCGGTCATGCTGGGAATGCGCGCGTTCTGCGCCTCGTAGGCACTGATGCGCGCCTTCATCTCGTCGATGGCACGGGTGTCGGCACCATTGCGGGTGTCGATCTGCTGTGCGCGGTTGGCCAGGAACAGCAGGATCGCCATCCACAGGCTGGCACAGGCCACGTCAACCACCGCGAACTGGCCGAAGGTGGTGGCATCGGTGCCGAACACCTCGCGCATGGCGACCATGTTGGCGCCGCCACCGATCCAGCTGCCGGCCAGCGCCGCCATGCCGGCCCAGGTATCACCGGCCACGGTTTCCGGATGGATCAGCTTCATCAGCTGGAACGAGACGATGGCGCCGAGCATGATGCCGGCGGTACCGGCGCAGAACACGATCAGCAGTTTCGGGCCGAGCTTGGCGATGCCCTTCAGATCGATCGACAGCGTCAGCAGGACCAGCGCTGCCGGCAGCAGCACGTCGCGCGCGACGGGGTTGTACAGCGAGGTGTTGTGGCCATCGATGACACCGGCGGTGTTGTAGATGGCGGGGATGAAGTAGCACAGCAGCAGTGCCGGCACCCAGGCGAAGATCTTCTTCAGCAGCGGGGTCGGGCCACTGGCGGCCCAGAAGATCAGGGCCAGGGTGGCGGCAATCAGGCCCAGTCCAACGATGTCGTTGCTGATCAGGGCAGTAGCGGGTTCGGTCGGCATGGGATCCTCTGTCGATCGAAAGAGCGGAGAAAAAAAAGCGCCGCATAAGGCGGCGCAGATCGAGATTAACATTGTCTTCACGCCCGGTCATGCTGCAGTGCCGACACCCCCCATCCCGTCAGGGAGCCCACCCATGCAACTTGGTGCCTTTTCGGTCAGCCTCTCGGTGAAGGATCTCGCGGCCTCCCGTGCCTTCTACGAAGCCCTGGGCTTCTCGGTCACCGGCGGCGATCCGGCACAGAACTGGCTGGTGATGCGCAGCAACGGCACGGTGATCGGGCTGTTCCAGGGCATGTTCGAGGGCAACCTGCTGACCTTCAACCCCGGCTGGGACCAGCACAAGCAGGAACTGCCCCACTTCCAGGATGTGCGTGAGCTGCAGGCAGAGCTGGATGCCAGGGACATCGAACTGGCGGTCCGCACCGATCCTGATGGCCAGGGGACCGGCTACCTGCAGTTGGCCGATCCCGACGGCAACGTGATCCTGATCGACCAGCACGTGGCGCGACCGAACGGGCATTGAGGCGGACAGCCATTGCCTGGGTGGGCGTCGACCTTGGTCGACGAACGGCATGCCAACCAAGGTTGGCATCTACCAGAGCACGGCCAGCCACCGCCAGGGCATGCCAACCAGGGCTGGCACCTACCAGAACACGGACAGCCACCGCCTGGGTAGGCGTCGACCTTGGTCGACGAACGGCATGCCAACCAAGGTTGGCATCTACACGAACGGCCGGATCAGCGCGGTCGCGAGGCACCGAAATCGAGCGTGACACGCGTGCCACGCGGCTCGCAGGGCTGCAACTGCAGGGTCCAGCCCAGGTGCTCGCACAGCCGCGCGATCAGATCCAGTCCGATGCCGCCGCCACGATCGGCGCGTTCGCCACGGGCCATCCGCGCATGGATCGCCGCGATCTCTTCCGGGCTCATGCCATGTCCCGGGTCCTGCAGGGTCAGCACCGCCGACGAACTCAGGCGCAATTCGATGTGGCCACGGCCACTGTTCTCGATGGCGTTGCGCAGCAGGTTGCCGATCGCTGCCTGCACCACCGCCAGCGGCGCGACGATGTCCACCGGTGCGGCCTGGATGCCGATGCTCAGGTCCTTGTCGCCCAGCAGGTGGCGATGGTCGTCGACGATCTCCGGCAGCAGCTGGTCCAGCGCGATGCGCTCGGCACGCGCCGCCAGTCGCGCCGGATCACGCGCCAGCACCAGCAGCAGTTCGATCAGCTGCTCCACGCTCTGCGCGGTGCGCAGTACCCGCTGCATCTGCTGGCGCGCGCGCTCGGGCAGGCCCGGTTGCTCCAGCGCCAGTTCGGCGGCACCGGTCATCACCGCGATCGGCGTGCGCAATTCGTGGCTGGCGGTGCTGATGAAGACCCGCTCGCGTTCGACGAACTGCTCGTTGCGGTCCAGGTAATCGTTCAGCGCATTGGCAATGGTGTGCAGCTCTGAGCTGCCGCGCGGGTCGACCTCGATGCGCTGCCCCTGCACGCCCGGCCTGAGCGCGGCGATGTGTTGTGCCAGCAGGCTCAGCGGACGCACCATCCGCTCCATGCCGAACGAAGCCATCAGCACGGTAACGAAGATCATGATCACCCCGGCCAGCATCACCCAGCGCGTGGCGAACTGTTCCAGGTCATGGAAGTCGGAGATGTCCAGTACCAGCGCGACCCGTCCCATCGACTGGGTTTCACGCACCATCACCGCCGTCTCGCGGCCCTTGACCATTACGCCGTCGTGCAGCCCTGGATGCAGGGTACGCAGGCTATCGGGAAGGTTGACCGCGTCGAAGCGGTACAGGCTCAGCGTGTCCGAATCCTGCCAGCGATAGTGCGGTTCGTGCTCGACATGCTCGACGATGCTGTCGAGCTCGGAGTTGAGCAGCGCGCGCCAGGCAGCATGCTCGGCGTGCTCGTGCACGTAGTTGCCGACGCTGAACACCGCGATCGACAGCAGCGCCAGATAGCCCAGCAACCACCACACCACGCGCCGGTACAACGGCCCCGGCTTACGCGCCCTCATCAGCATTCCTGCCGGCGTCGGCACCCTCCACTACCGCCAACCGGTAACCCACGCGCGGCAGGGTGTGGATCAGCTTCTCGGCAAACGGACCGTCAACGCTGCGACGCAACTCGTAGACATGCGAACGCAGCAGGTCGCCATCCGGCGGCTCGTCACCCCACAGGGCGAACTCCAGCTGCTGCCGCGTCACCGCACCCGGGCTGGCCCGCATCAGCACTTCCAGCAGTTTGCGGCAGGCCGGGTACAGGTGCAGCACCTGGCCCTCACGCTGGGCCTCCAGCGTCGCCAGATCCAGCACCAGATCGCCCACCTGCAGGCGCTTGCGCGGGTTGCGGCCCTGCGCACGCAGCAGCAGCGCTTCCAGCCGCACCTCCAGCTCGGGCAGGGCGAACGGCTTGGTCAGGTAGTCGTCGGCACCGGCGCGGAAACCGGCGATCTTGTCCGGCAGTTCATCGCGCGCGGTCAGCATGATCACCGGCACCTCCGACGCGTGCTCGGCACGCAGCCGGCGCAGCACTTCCGGTCCCTCCATGCGCGGCAGCATCCAGTCCAGGATCACCGCATCGTAGGGGTGGCTGCCGGCCAGGTGCAGGCCGGTGATGCCATCCGGGGCCACGTCCAGCACATGCCCGCGCGACTCGAAATAGTCGAACAGGTTGGCCACCAGCTGGCGGTTGTCCTCGATCACCAACAGACGCATGCACGAAACATCCACGGAAGTTCGTACCATGGTAGCGCCGCCCATGTCGGAATGCGGTCGTCCCGCCCCCTTCTGACGCTTTTCCCACCCCCGCCACCTCAGAATGGCCGTTTTGCTCCCGGAGCCTGCCGTGCCCGTAGCCCTGCCCCGCCGTTGGCGCCTGCCCCTGTTGTGGCTGCTGATCATTGCTGCATTGGCAGCGGGCATCGGCCTTCGGCAGCCGCAGCCACCGGACGAGCCGCGCTTCGTGCTGGCCGCACGGACCATGGTCGAGAGCGGGCAATGGCTGCTGCCGCATCGTGGCAGCGAGCTGTATGCCGAGAAACCACCGGTGTTCATGTGGCTGCAGGCGGCCGCCTACGAGGTGGTCGGCAGCTGGCAATGGTCGTTCCTGCTGCCGTCATTGCTGGGCGCCCTGTTGAGTCTGTGGCTGGTGTCGGATCTGGCACGGCGGCTGTGGTCGCCGCGGCATTCCATCTATGCCCTCGCGGCGCTGTTCTGCACGCTGCAGTTCGGGCTGATGGCCAAGCGTGCGCAGATCGACATGGTGCTGGTGGGGATGACCACCGTCGCCCTGTGGGGCTTGATGCGGCACCTGTGCGAACGTCGCAACCTGCCCGCGTTGTGGCTGGCCGGTTTCGCCGCCGGTGTCGGCACGGTGACCAAGGGCGTGGGTTTCCTGCCGCTGCTGCTGGTGCTGCCCTGGTTCGGCTGGTGGCTGTACCAGCGCCGTCGCGGGCACCGTGTGGAGGGTCCGCACCCGGCAACGCTGCTGTGGTTGATCCCGGCGTTCCTGCTGGGCGTGGGCGTGTGGCTGGCGCCGCTGGGCTGGGCCCTGCTGCATACGCCCAGCGCCGAACTGCAGGCCTACGCGCACGAGCTGTTGTTCAAGCAGACCGGCACCCGCTACGCCAATGCCTGGCACCACCGGCAGCCGGCCTGGTACTACCTGCAGGTGATCCTGACCCTGTGGCTGCCGGGCAGCCTGCTGCTGCCGATGCTGTTCAAGCCGTGGTGGCGCCGCATCCGTCGTGGCGATCGCCGCCAGTGGCTGCTGCTGGGCTGGGCCGTACTGGTACTGGTGTTCTTCAGTGCCAGCCCGGGCAAGCGCGAGGTGTACCTGCTGCCGATGCTGCCGGCGATGGCACTGGCCGTGGCGCCGCTGCTGCCCGGCCTGCTGCGCCGCGTGTGCGTGCGCCGCTACCTGTTCGGCTACAGCGTGGTGCTGATGCTGGCCACCGGCGTACTCGGCGTGATGCTGATGACCGAGCACCCATGGGCGTTGGCGCAACTGCAACGCCGCGCCATGCCCGAGACGTTGCTGCCGGTGCTGGGCGATGGCCTGCTGACCTTCGCCATTGCCCTGGCCACGCTGATCGTGTGGCTGCGGATACGCCGTGCCGCGACGCTGGTACTGCTGACCCACGGCATGCTGTGGATGCTCTACGGCCTGGTGCTGATGCCTGCACTGGACCCCTTCGCTTCGGCGTCGGCACTCATGCGCCGGGTGGGCGCGCGGATCGGACCCGACGCCGAACTGGCGCTGGTGGCCTGGCGCGAGCAGAACCTGTTGCAGGCCGACCGGCCGGTGCGCGAGTTCGGCTTCAAGCGGCCCTGGGCCGAGCAGTGGCACGACGCCGGCCCGTGGCTGGCCGAGGCACCGGGCAAGCGCTGGCTGCTGGTGCTGGACGATGCGATGAGCCCGTGCGTGGACCCGAGCAAGGTGATCGATATCGGTATTGCCAACAGGAATCGCTGGCAACTGCTTCCCGGTACCGCGTGGGACGCGGAATGCCACGCCGAACGGGCCGGCGCGACCGCCGAAGAAGACTGAACGCTGACACGTGCCGGACAAGCATTAACCCGGCACGAACGAGCGTCCGACCCTTCTCCGACATCCAGGTGACGAGCATGGCCGCGGATTCCCGACCCGCCCTTTCCCAGCATGCCCGTCCGTCCCCTTGATTCGGTAGCGCCGCTTGCGACATCGCCACTGGCGTCAAAATTCGCCGTAACTCACCTCTGGCTGCCTGTCGCAATCGGTCTGCCCGTGTTTACGCTGCTGATGGGTTTCGGCGGCGACCAATGGGTGGCCGATCACCTGTTCCGCCTTGAGGGTGGCCATTGGGCGCTACAGGACGCCTGGGTCACCCGCACGGTGGTGCACAAGGCCGGCAAGTGGCTGAGCACGGCTGCTGCGCTCGTCGCGATCCTGCTGTGCTTCCACCACTGGCGAAAGGGTCGCGATCGCACCCTGCGGTGGGCGCTGCTTTATGTCGTGATTGCCATGGCCCTGGGCACAGGTGTGATCTCCCTGCTGAAGTCGCTGGTGCCGATGGAATGCCCCTGGGACCTGCTGCGCTACGGTGGCCACCAGCCGTTCATCGGGCTTTTCACGGCACGCCCCGCAGGCATGGCCGCACAGGCCTGCTTCCCGGCCGGCCACGCCAGCGCGGGCTATGCATGGTTGTCCCTGTACTTTTTCGCCTTGCTGTGGCGCCCTTCATGGCGCTGGGCCGGGTTGTGGATCGGCCTTGGCACCGGCCTGGTATTCGGCGTCAGCCAGCAGCTGCGGGGCGCGCATTTCCTTTCGCATGACGTTGCTACTGCGTTGATCTGCTGGCTGCTTTCGCTGGGCCTGTATCTGATCGTCAAACGCGTCCTGGCCCGCCGTCAGCTGGACCGTCCCCACCGCCAGGAGGCAAACGCATGAGTGCATCGGTCCAACGCCCCGCCCGCCTTCCCGCGTTGGCGAACCTTCGCCGCTGGCGGCCGCAGCTGTCCACCGAAGCACTGATCGCACTGACCAGCCTGTTCTTCGCAGTGGCAGGCAATGGCCTGTTCTGGCACAGCGCGATGGCCAGCCATCCGGGCAGCCTGCGCTACGCGCTGTCGCTGCTGCTGTTGCTGCTCGGTGCGCACGGCGTGCTGCTGGGTATCCTGGTCTGGCGCTGGAACGCCAAGGTGGTGATCAGCCTGTTGCTGCTGGTGACCGCATTCGCTGCGCATTACATGAGCCGTTACCACATCTACCTGGATGCGGACATGCTGCGCAACGTGCTGGCGACCGATCCCAAGGAAAGCCGCGAGCTGATGACCGTGTCGCTGCTGTGGCCGGTGTTGTTGCTGGCAGTGCTGCCGATGGCGGTGCTGTGGCGCGTGCAGCTGCGCCGCCGCAGCTGGGGCCGCAGCCTGCTCTGGCGCGTCGGCTTCCTGGTCGTGGCGGCAGTGACCGCGGTGGGCGGCGCATTGATCTCGTTCCAGGATGTCTCGGCACTGATGCGCAACCAGCGCGAAGTGCGTTACCTCGCCACCCCGGCCAATGTGCTGCTGGGCATGCCGCGTGCACTGCGTGGCGACAACCCGGTGCAGCGCGCACCGAAGTTGCCGATCGGTACCGATGCCAAGGCCACCCCGCGTGCCCCTGCCAGCAAACCGCGCCTGCTGGTGATCGTCATGGGCGAGACCGTGCGCGCGCAGAACTGGGGCCTCAACGGTGGCCGCAACACCACCCCGGAACTGGCCCAGGCCAGTGTGGTCAATTTCCCGGACATGCATTCGTGTGGTACCAGCACCGAGGTTTCACTGCCGTGCCTGTTCTCGCCATGGGGCCGCCATGACTACGACGAGAAGAAGATCCGCGCGCACCAGTCGCTGCTGCACGTATTGAACCGCGCCGGCATCGCACCGCTGTGGCGTGACAACCAGTCCGGCTGCAAGGGCGTGTGCGAAGGCCTGGACTTCCAGTCATTGTCCGATGCGACCACCCCGGGCCTGTGCGCTGACGGCCGCTGCATGGATGAAATCCTGCTGCAGGACCTGGCCACCCAGGTACGTGCAAAGCCGGGCGACCGCGTCGTGGTGCTGCATCAGCTGGGCAACCACGGCCCGGCCTACTTCGAGCGCTACCCGCCCGCGTTCCGCCGCTTCACCCCCACCTGCGATACCCGCGACATCGGCCGCTGCTCGCGCGAAGAAATCACCAACAGTTACGACAATGCCGTGCTGTACACCGATCACTTCCTGACCAAGACCATCGGCACGCTGCAGGGCATGCAGGACTACGACACGGCGATGATCTACCTGTCCGACCACGGCGAGTCGCTGGGCGAGAAGGGCCTGTTCCTGCATGGCGTGCCCTACGCCATCGCCCCGGCCGAGCAGACGCGGGTACCGATGACGATGTGGTTCTCGCAGGGCTTCGCCAGCAGCCGCGGGCTTGACCTGCAGTGCGTGCGCAAGCGTTCGGCGGCCTACACCGACCATGACAACCTGTTCCCGTCGGTGCTGGGCCTGATGCAGGTGAAGACCTCGCTGTACGAGCGCGACCGCGACGTGTTCGCCAACTGCGAAGGTTGAGGGTTGTTCGGCAGGGCTTGCAGCCCTGCACCCGCGGTAGTGCCGGCCGCTGGCCGGCAGCCTCGACAGCAACAGCAACAGCAACAGCAACAGCAACAGCAGAAGCTGGCTATCCGTGGGTTGGCGGGGTGGGTCCGGTTGCGGGGGACGCCGTAAATACATCCCTGTAGCAACTGTGTTGCTGGAGAGTCTCAGGCCCGTCAGGTAAACGGGCACGGTAGTGCCGGCCGCTGGCCGGCAGCCTTTGGTCTTTCGCCCTGGCTCGCCTCAGACGGGGACTAGCCCGCTTTCA
>NZ_JAWIRT010000040.1:0-26279 GCF_036320045.1 Stenotrophomonas sp. SMYL20
AGGGCGCGCCAGTGCTGCGCCAGATGCTCTACATGGCCGCCATGGGGCTCAAGCGGTGTCGTCGGGGGCAACCGCTCTACGACGAGCTGTCAAAACGCGGTCACCCCAGCACCGCCGTCTTCAACATCCTGGCCAGAAAGCTGGCCAGGATCGCCTGGGGTGTCTTCAAAAGCGGCCGGGACTTCGATCCGGCCATGCTGAAGGTGGGTCAAGCCTGCTTCCAGCAGGCTTGACCACGAACATAGGATCTCGACTCTACAGAAGGCAGGGGCAGAAGCAGTCGAGCAAGCTCGACTCTACAACGCGCCGGTGGATCAGATCGCCAGTTCGGCCTCTACGTCCTGCACCTTGCGCCGCGCCAGCGCCAGGTTGGATTTGGTCCGATCCAGCACGATGTAGAAGAACAGGCCCTTCTTCTTCGCCACCGGGCGCATGATGTGGTACGCCTTGCCCAGCGAGATCAGGATGTCCTCGATGCTGTCGTTGAGGTTCAGCGACGCGGCGGTCTTCATCTTGGCGCGGATCACTTCAGTGTTGCCGGCGGCGGCCACTTCCATGTCCATGCCGGCACCGGCTTCGCCCAGCAGCATGCCGCTTTCGTAGTCGACCAGCGCCACTGCCTGCGCGCCGTCGATGCCCATCAGTGCGTTCAACGATTCATTCAATCCAGCCACGTCGCACCCCTTGTCGATGTTGGTTCGAGCCCCTCGTTCCCCTGCGGCCGGGCTCACGATCCGCCGAGTTCGGCCAGGATCGCCTGGCCACATTCCCTGCTCTGCCACAGCACCTGGCCGATCACGCTGCGCTGGTCGCAGGCCGCCATCAGCAGCAGCGGTACTCGCCCTTCAGCCTGGATCGCCAGCATCAGCACCTTGCCGCCCGCCGCTTCCAGCATCAGCGTCTGCAGATCGCCCAGCAGCAGTTCGCGGCCCACTGCCGCGGCCAGCGCCAGCATCGCGCTGGTCATCGCCGCCAGCCGCTCGCCGCGCCCTTCGGCACCAGCACTCACCAGCGCAAAACCATCGACGCTGGCCAGCACGACCGTGCGCACGCCTTCAACACGCTGCAGCAGATCCTGCAGCAAGGGCTGCAGGCGCTCTCGCTGGCCGGCATCAGGCAGTACCGCCGCCTGCCCGTCAGCCATGCGCCGCCACCAGTGCGTGCGCTTCCATTTCGCTCATCAGTACATCCATCAGCAGCAGTCCCTGTTCGCGGTCACGGGCATCCACGGCGAGCAGCGGCAGCGGCTGCTCGTCAAGGCAGGCACGGGCGGCCCAGTCGTCCAGTGCGGCCTGCGGTGCCTGGTCCAGGTGGGTGACCGCCACGACCAGTGCCAGGGATGAAGCGAACGGCTGCAGCACCTGCAGGTAGCCTTCCAGTTCGCTGGCCAGACCGGCGCGGCGCGCATCCAGCAGCAGCACCGCGCCACGCGCGCCCTGCAGCAGGATCGGCCACAGGAAATCGAAACGCTGCTGGCCGGGTGTGCCGTAGAGACGCAGGCGTTCGCCGTTGGGCAGGTCGATGTCTGCGTAGTCCAGCGCTACGGTGGTGGAGGCCTTGTCGGCGCCGAGGCGATCACTGTTGGCCACATCCGTGTCGACCACCGCGCCAGCCGCGATGCTGCGTACCAGGGTCGACTTGCCGCTGCCCATGCCGCCCAGCACCACCACCTTGTGCTCACGCATTGCGTTCGCTCCCGCGCAGGTGCCGCCACAGGCGGGCAAGCAGGCCGTTGTCGGTGCGGGCGCCACCTGTCGCCATCAGCGGCGTCGCCGGTGCAGTCTGCAGCTGCGCGTAGCCGCACAGGTAGGCGGCATGGATGAAATCCCGCACCGCCGCAGCCGGCAACTCAAGCAGCATCACGCACTCGTCAACCGTGCACGCGCGCTTGAGCAGCAGCGAACACAGGCGGAAGCCATCATGGTCGTGGCCCAGTACGCGGAAGTCCGGCCAGCGCAGCAGCTTCACTGAAGCGCCACGCAGGCGTTCGTCCAATGCCTGCCAATGGCGGCTGCGCTGTGCCCACTGCCACAGCAGCGGTCGCAGTGGCTGGCGTGGCCGCTCACCGGCCAGCGCCTGCAGGCGTGCGGGTGTCAGCGCATCCAGTTGCAGGCGTTCGAAGGCATCGGCCAGACGCTCCACCAGCGCCGCAGCCGGTTCCTGCAGCAGCACGGCCTGGTCGTGCTCCAGATCCATCAGCAGCAGAGGCTCGCCCGCATCACTCAACAGTGCCTGCCCCTGTCGCAGCGGCAGCCGCTCGCGCAGCAGTCGGGTGATGGCATGCGCACCATCAGCCAGACGGATCGGTGCGGGTGCGTGCATGGCCATGGGCTCCGGCGCCAACTGCATGCGGCGCAGCGCGCGGCCGATGGCACCATCGTCAAGCACATCCTGGTGCCCATCACCATCACGCAGCTGGCCGCCCAGGTCTTCGATCCAGCACTGCAGTCGCGGACGCTGCTGACGCATGCGCTGGGCCGCGTTGCGCAGCGCCGGCGTATCGCGGATGACCAGCAGATCGCAATCATCCAGGTCCTGGCTGCGGCGGATCTGGCCGTCCGGCAGGGCCGATGCCACGCGCAGCCGCTGCAGCAGGGCCTGCTCGCCCTGGATGTCGGTTCCCACTACCAGCACGCGTGCCATCCGTGTTCCCCGTGCGGCCACCTCCCCGGTGGCCTCGCGTCGCCAAGGCTAGGGCATCGCCAGCGGCAGCCGTCGTGATCGACTGCTCAGATCGAGGGCGGTTGCAGGCTGTCTCCTATCCGTTCTGCGACGGCCATCGCGGGCAAGTTTCATGCCCCTTTGACGGCATTCCGACAGCCGATGGATGTCACGGTTCTGGTCCCCGGTAGATCGACGCCATGCGTGGATGAAGGGCCGCAGTAATCCTGGCCCAAAAAGAAACCCGCGCCGAAGCGCGGGTTCCGGTGTCACGGCCGAGCGGCGATGGATCAGCCGCGCAGCTGCTCCAGCGCGGCGTTGAAGGTCGCGCTCGGGCGCATCGCCTTGCTGGCCTTGGCCACATCCGGACGGTAGTAGCCGCCGATGTCCACGGCCTTGCCCTGCACCGCGATCAGCTCGTCAACGATCTTCTGCTCGTTGTCGGTCAGCGCCTTGGCCAGCGGGGCGAAGCGTGCCTTCAGTGCGGCGTCTTCGTCCTGCGCGGCCAGCGCCTGCGCCCAGTACAGCGCGATGTAGAAGTGGCTGCCACGGTTGTCGATGCCACCCAGCTTGCGCGACGGCGACTTGTCGTTGTCCAGGAACTGGCCGTTGGCTTCGTCCAGCGCCTTGGCCAGCACACGGGCGGCGGCGTTGTCGTAGCGGTTGCCCAGGTGTTCCAGCGACGCGGCCAAGGCCAGGAATTCGCCCAGCGAATCCCAGCGCAGGTAGTCCTCTTCAACGAACTGCTGCACGTGCTTCGGGGCCGAACCACCGGCGCCGGTCTCGAACAGGCCGCCACCGGCCATCAGCGGCACGATCGACAGCATCTTGGCGCTGGTGCCCAGTTCCATGATCGGGAACAGGTCGGTCAGGTAGTCACGCAGCACGTTGCCGGTCACCGAGATGGTGTCCTCACCCTTGCGGATGCGATCCAGCGAGAACGCGGTGGCTTCCACCGGCGGCAGGATGCGGATGTCCAGGCCGGCGGTGTCGTGGTTCTTCAGGTACTGCTCGACCTTGGCGATGACCTGCGCGTCGTGGGCGCGGGCGGCATCGAGCCAGAACACGGCCGGGGTGCTGCTCAGGCGGGCGCGTTCGACGGCCAGCTTGACCCAGTCCTGGATCGGCGCGTCCTTGGTCTGGCACATGCGCCAGATGTCACCGGCTTCCACGGCGTGCTCGAACACCACGGTGCCGGCATCGTCAGTGACCTTGACCACGCCATCAGCAGCGATCTGGAAGGTCTTGTCGTGCGAACCGTACTCTTCGGCCTTCTGCGCCATCAGGCCGACGTTCGGCACCGAACCCATGGTGGCCGGGTCAAAGGCGCCGTGCGCCTTGCAGTCGTCAATGACGGCCTGGTACACACCGGCGTAGCAGCGATCCGGAATGACCGCCTTGGTGTCCTGCAGCTTGCCTTCGGCGTTCCACATCTTGCCGGAGTCGCGGATCATCGCCGGCATCGAGGCGTCGACGATCACGTCGCTCGGCACGTGCAGGTTGGTGATGCCCTTGTCCGAGTTGACCATGGCCACGCCCGGACGCTGTGCGTACTCGGCGGCGAGGTCGGCTTCGATCGCAGCGCGGGTGGCTTCCGGCAGCGACGGCAGGCGTGCGGCCAGGTCACCGATGCCGTTGTTCGCATCGAAACCGGCCTGCTTCAGCGCGTCGGCGTGCTTGGCCAGCACGTCCTTGTAGAACTCGTTGACCGCCACGCCGAACATGATCGGGTCGGAGACCTTCATCATGGTCGCCTTCAGGTGCAGCGAGAACAGCACGCCCTGGGCCTTGGCATCGGCGATCTGCTCGCCGATGAAGGCGGCCAGTGCCTTGCGGCTCATGACGGCGGCGTCGACGATCTCACCCGCCTTCACTGCGGTCTTTTCCTTCAGCACGACGGTGCTGCCGTCCTTGCCGTGGAAGCTGATCTTCAGCGAACCGGCGTTGGCCAGGGTGGCCGACTTTTCGCTGCCGTAGAAATCACCGGCGGCCATGTGAGCGACGTGCGACTTCGAATCCGACGCCCAGGCGCCCATGCGGTGCGGGTGCTTGCGCGCATAGTTCTTCACCGACAGCGGTGCGCGGCGGTCGGAGTTGCCTTCGCGCAGCACCGGGTTCACCGCGCTGCCCTTGACCTTGTCATAGCGCGCCTTGTAGTCGCGCTGCTGGTCGTCAGCCGGGGTTTCCGGGTAATCCGGCAGCGGATAGCCCTGGTCCTGCAGTTCCTTGATGGCCGCCTTCAGCTGCGGCACCGAAGCGGAGATGTTCGGCAGCTTGATGATGTTGGCGTCCGGGGTGGTCGCCAGCTGGCCCAGCTCGGCCAGGTCGTCGCTGACCTTCTGCGCGTCGCTCAGCAGTTCCGGGAACAGCGACAGGATGCGGCCGGACAGCGAGATGTCACGGGTTTCCACCGCGATGCCGGCGGTGGAGGTATAGGCGTCGACGATCGGCAGCAGCGACTGGGTGGCCAGGAACGGTGCTTCGTCGGTCAGCGTGTAGAGGATCTTGGACATGGGGGACTTGGACTCTGTAGCAATGCTCAGGGGAAGGCCGGCGCCAGCGCCGGGCCACGTGCAACCGTGTCACTTCCCCCGCCGCCGTCAGGGTGGGCGCGCGGCGGGGAAACCCCTGCATTGTCGCGTTTTCAGCCGCGCGGGGCAAAGCCGTGCCATACGCGGCGGTACTGCGTGCCGGCAACGCTGTGATCCATCCACGCACGGTGTGGATGAAGCACGGCCCGGTTGTCAGTAGATCCACGCCATGCGTGGATAGCGCCAACCGTCGCCCAACAAAAAAGGACGCAGCCTCGCGGCTGCGTCCATCGTGAGCCCTGCCGGGAGAGAGTCGGCAGGACTTACTTGACCTCGAACTCCTGCGGCGTTCCGGCCGCCTTGCCATCGACGGTGACTTCGGCGCGGTACTTGCCGGCCGGCCAGCCCTTTGCATTCTTGAACGTGACGTTGGTGGTTTCCGCACCACTGGTGTTCAGGGTGGCGTTCTGTTCGCCGGCCACCTGGCCGTCCTGGTAGGTCAGCTTCGCGCCAACGGTGACGTTGTTGGCGGCACCGTCGGTCTTGACCGAGACGATGACGTCATCCTTCGGTGCGAACAATGCCGTCGTTGCAACCGACTTGTCGGCGGCTGCGGTCTTGCCGACGGTGACGGCCGAGACGCTGACGGCAGCGGCTTCTGCCATCGGCGGCGGTGCGCCGGTCATCGGCGCCGGTGCTGCCGGTTCGGCCGGAGCGGTCGCTGCCGGGGCGGCGTTGCTGTCGGTCGACTCTTCTTTCTTCTTGCAACCGACCAGGGCAACGCTGCCCAGCAGGGCGGCGATCAGGGCGGTCTGGAGCGGGGTGGTCTTGATCATTCGGGGTTCCTCCCAGGGATTGTCGGACGGCGTTCGATCGCCGTTTACTTCGGCGGCAGTTTCAGGGTCTGGCCCGGGAAGATCTTGTCCGGGTCGTCAAGCACATCGCGATTGGCTTCGAAGATCTTCTTCCAGGCATTGGCGTCGCCCAGATGCTGCTTGGCGATCTTCGACAACGAGTCACCCTTCTGCACGGTGTAGGTGCCGCCGCTGACGACGTCTGCGGTGCTGTCCACCGAAGCGCTGACGCCAGAGAAGTCCGCCTTCGGCACCTGTTCGGCGGTACTGTCGACGCTGCCACTGACGCCGGAGAAATCGGCTTTCTTCTCGGTACTCATCCACAACTCCCGTCTGCATGACTACGTGGTTCGCACGGTGCCATGGCGGTTGTTAAATGGGGATGGTGCAGATGTGAAGCCACCCCCGGGGGCGGCTGAACAATCGGGAGAGCCGGTGCCCGGTAGTGCCGGCCGCTCGCCGGCTTGCCCTGGCCCGGGACGCGGGTTCCTTGCGGTTGCCGGTCAGCGGCCGGCACTACCCGTAACCGCCTGCGGCGGTTATTGCCGCAGTTCGCGGTAGGTCGCGGCCGGGGCGGCGATGCCAGGGCTGGCGCGCCAGGGGTTGATGTCCAGGCCACCACGGCGGGTATAGCGGGCCTCCACTTCCAGCCACTGCGGCTGGCAGCGGGCGGACACTTCGCTGAAGATCCGCTCAACGCACTGCTCGTGGAACTCGGCGTGCTCGCGGTAGCTGACCAGGTAGCGCAGCAGGCCCGCGCGGTCGATCTTCGGCCCACGGTAACGCAGGCTGACCGTTGCCCAGTCCGGCTGGCCGGTGACCGGGCAGTTGGACTTCAGCAGCGACGAGACCAGGGTCTCCTCCACCACCTCGCCCGCGTCGGCAGTCAGAAAGTCCGCCTGCGGCGGGCCGTAGCAGTCGATCTCCACGTCCAGTCCGTCGATGGATTCACCGAGCGGCGTCTCACGCAGGCCCGGCAGGCCGAACTCGATCTGGACCGGCGCACCGGCGCAGGCAGACAGGTCGTCGACGATGCGCGCGCGCAGTGCCTCGGCGCTGTCGATACGGGTGCTGTTGAGGGAATTCAGGTACAGCTTGAACGACTTCGATTCGATCAGCTGCGGCGAGGTGCACGGCACCTGCACGGTGGCGACGGCGACCTGCGGCTTGCCACGCGTGTCGAGCCAGCTCAGCTCGAAGGCATGCCAGCGGTCATGGCCGACGAACGGCAGCGCGGCGTCATCGAGGCCGATCTCGGCGCGGGCGCCGCTGCGGGGGATGGGAAACAGCAGGCCGGGATCGTACTGCGACGGGTAACTGACCTCGCGACCGAGGCTGGAATCCTGTGGGGTGTTCATGGGGGCATTGTATCGCGCGGAGGGCGGGCCTTCGGCCGGGCCGGCCAACGGCGGAGCCCCTCCGTGGTGGGGTGTTGGGTCGTCGAAAGCCTGGATTCCCGGGAGTGGGCCGGGCGGATGGGGCTGGCGGGGACGCCGTGAATCCGTCCCTGGAGGCTTAGCCGCGCCATCCATGGCGCGGATACCCCGCCAGCCCCACCCGCCCGGCCCCCGGACACATTTCTGCCGCCGATCCACCACGGGAAAGATCAGAAAATCAAAATCAAAATCCGATCCTTCGGACATTTTCGATGTCTGCCATCCACGCATGGCGTGGATCTACCGGCAAGCCACGGGATCGGGTCTGGAGGAAAGCCCCCTGAGTCAGGGGGCGGCCGCGAAGCGGCGGGGGTCTGGAAGCTGGTAAGGGGGGCCCACGGTTCGCGCAGCGAACTGTGGGAGCGACAGCGCGCATGCGATGTCGCGTACCCAGGGCTGCAAGCCCTGTCGGAAACCCTCACCCCGCAGGAGTGCCGGCACCGTTCAAGTAATCCAGGCTCACCTGCAGCAACGCCCGCAACCCGACATCCAGCGCCTTCTCATCCAGCAGGAACTTCGGTGAATGATTCGCCGGTGCCGTCGCCGGGTCGATGCCCACGCTGGTCGAACCGACGAAGAAGAACATCCCCGGCACTTCCTTCGCGTACAGCGAGAAATCCTCCGCACCCATCTGCAGCGGTGGCTCGTACACGTTGTCCTTGCCCACCACCGCCTGCAGGCTCGGCAGCATCTTCGCGGTCAGCGCCGGGTCGTTCACCGTGGCCGGATTGCCCTCCGACTCGTAGATGTCCGTCACCGCCTTGGCACCGTGCGCGGCGGCGGTGTGCTCGGCCACATTGCGCAGGTCGGCGAAGATCTGCTGCCGCATGCCTTCGTCGAAGGTACGGATGGTGCCGACCATTTCCACTTCATCCGGAATGATGTTGTAGCGGATGCCCCCGTTGATCGCGCCGAAGGTCAGCACCGCCGGCTGCTTGGACAGGTTCGCGCGGCGGCTGACGATGGTCTGCGCGGTGCCGACCAGGTCAGCGGTGGCCACGATCGGATCAACACCGTTCCACGGCGCCGAGCCATGCGTCTGGCGACCGATCACCTTGATTCCGAAACGATCCGAGGCGGCCATCAGCGGACCACCACGCACGGCGATCTGCCCGGCCTGCACGCTGGAGAACACATGCAGGCCAAACACGGCTTCCGGCTTGAAGTCAGCAAACAGCCCTTCCTTCAGCATCAGGGCAGCACCACCCTCTTCCGGCGGCGGTGCACCCTCTTCGGCCGGCTGGAAGATCAGCATCACCTGGCCCGGCAGATCCTTCTTCATCGACACCAGTGCCTCGGCCACGCCGAGCAGGGTGGCGGTGTGCGCGTCATGGCCGCAGGCATGCATCACGCCCACCGTCTGCCCGCGGTACTGGTCAGTGGCCTTCGAGGCGAACGGCAGGCCGGTCTGCTCGGTCACCGGCAACGCGTCCATGTCGGCGCGCAGCGCGATCTTCGGGCCTGGCTTTCCGCCTTCGATGATCGCCACCACGCCGTGATGGGCGATGCCGGTCTTCGGCTTCAAGCCCATCGCACGCAGGCGCTTGGCGACCTCGGCCGAGGTGCGTGCCTCGCGGTTGGACAACTCCGGATGCTGGTGGAAGTCGCGGCGCCATTCGACCACCTTGGCCTGCAGCCGCTGCGCGGCGGCGGTCACCTCCGGGCGTTGCCCGTCCTGGGCGTGGGCAAGAGCCGGCAAGGCCAGCAGCAGGGCGGACAGCAGCAACGAACGGCGCATCACGATCTCCACGGCAGGGGGTTCCAGCTGAATGTAGGGCAACACCGCCGCTACGGGAACCTCCGCGGCCGGATCCGGTCTTAGCGCCCGTCCCATCCGTCATGCAGGAAACGTGATGTGGCGCAGGTATGCTTTGCGCATTGCCAACCGGGGCCGTGCCCCGTCCAGCCCTCTTGGAGTCCTTGAATGTCACGTGTTTGGAAGATCGTGCTGCTGGTCGTGGCGGTACTGGTGCTGGCCGTGGTCGGCCTGCGCGTACTCGGCGGGGGCAAGGACAAGGCCGGTGGCCCGGCGGCAGCTGCGCGCCAGGGCGGTGAAGACCCGGATGCCGGCCCGGTGCCGGTGACCGTGGTGGATGCGGCACGCCAGGACGTGCCGGTCTATGCCAGCGCGCTGGGTACGGTGACCGCAATGAACACCGTCACCGTCAGCCCGCAGGTTGGCGGCCAGCTGATGAGCCTGAATTTCCGCGAAGGCCAGGAAGTGAAGAAGGGCGATGTGCTGGCGGTGATCGACCCGCGCACCGCCCAGGCCAGCTATGACCAGGCCGTGGCCTCCAAGCGCCAGAACGAGGCGCTGCTGGCCACCGCGCGTTCCAACTACCAGCGCTCGAACGCGCCGGAGTATCGCCAGTTCGTCGCCAAGACCGATCTGGATACACAGCGAAACCAAGTGGCACAGTACGAAAGCGCAGTCGCGGCGAACGAGGCCAGCATGCGCTCGGCGCAGGTGCAGCTGCAGTACACCAAGGTCACCGCGCCGATCACCGGCATCGCCGGCATCCGCGCGGTCGACGCCGGCAACGTGGTCAACGCCGGCACCGCGCTGGTCACGCTGACCCAGATCCATCCGATCCACGTGCTGTTCAACCTGCCCGAGCGCCAGCTCGGCGATGTGCGCCAGGCGCAGGCCGCCGGTGCGGTACCCGTCGCGGCACTGGACCGCGCCGATTCGCACGTGCTGTCCGGCGACGGCAAGCTTGACGTGGTCGACAACCTGATCAGTGCCGACAGCGGCACGTTCAAGGCGCGCGCGATCTTCGACAACACCGACAACGGCCTGTGGCCGGGCCAGTTCGTCAACGTGCGCATGCAGCTGCGCACGATTGCCGGTGGCGTGGTCATTCCGACCCAGGCGGTGCTGCGTGGCCCGGACGGCGAGTACGTCTATGTGGTGCAGGGCGACAACACGGTGAAGATGCAGACCGTGCGCAGCGGTGTGGAAGTGGGTGACAGCCAGGTGCAGATCGCCGAGGGCCTGAAGGGCGGCGAGCGGGTGGTCAGTGAAGGCCAGTTCCGCTTGAAGCCGGGCAGCAAGGTCACCGCGCTGAAGCCGGGCGAAACCCCGGCGGTGCCGACCGAAGCCGAGCTGAAGGCCGCCGAGCAGAAGAACGGCGGCGGTGGCCGTCGTGGCGGCGGCCCGCGCTGAGCGCAGGCTACCGACCTCCCTCGCGCCGGCAAGCCTGCCGGCGCCGACATTGAAGTGCCAGCAAGGATCAGTCCGTGGGCTTTTCGACGATCTTCATCCGCCGCCCCATCGCCACCTCGCTGCTGATGGCGGGCCTGTTGCTGCTGGGCATCCTCGGTTACCGCAAGCTGCCGGTGTCGGCGCTGCCGGAAATCGATGCGCCCAGCCTGGTGGTCACCACCCAGTACCCCGGCGCCAACGCCACCACCATGGCCTCGCTGGTCACCACGCCGCTGGAGCGCCAGTTCGGGCAGATCTCCGGGCTGGAGCTGATGACCTCCGACTCGTCGGCCGGGTTGTCCACGATCATCCTGCAGTTCTCGATGGACCGGAACATCGACATTGCCGCGCAGGACGTGCAGGCGGCGATCCGCCAGGCCACCCTGCCCTCGTCGCTGCCCTACCAGCCGGTCTACAACCGGGTGAATCCGGCCGACGCGGCCATCGTTACCCTGAAACTGACCTCTGACACGCGCCCGCTGCGCGACGTCAACAACTACGCCGACTCGATCCTGGCCCAGCGACTGTCGCAGGTGCAGGGCGTGGGCCTGGTCTCGATCGCCGGCAACGTGCGCCCGGCCGTGCGCATCCAGGTCAATCCGGCCCAGCTGTCGAACATGGGCCTGACCCTGGAGCAGCTGCGCAGCGCGCTGACCCAGGCCAACGTCAACGCGCCGAAGGGTTCGCTGAACGGCAAGACCCAGTCCTACAGCATCGGTACCAACGACCAGCTCACCAGTGCCGCCGAGTACCGCGACACCATCATCAGCTACAAGAACGGACGTCCCGTGCGTTTGTCCGACGTGGCCGAAGTGGTTGATGGCGTGGAGAACGACCAGCTGGCCGCCTGGGCCGATGGCAAGCCGGCGGTGCTGCTGGAAGTGCGCCGCCAGCCCGGCGCCAACATCGTGCAGACCGTCGAGCGCATCCGCGCGATCCTGCCGCAGCTGCAGGGCGTGCTGCCAGCCGACGTGCACCTGGAGATCTTCAACGACCGTACGGAGACCATCCGCGCCTCGGTGCATGAGGTGCAGTTCACCCTGATCCTGACCATCGGCCTGGTGGTGGCGGTGATCTTCGTGTTCCTGCGCCGCCTGTGGGCCACGATCATTCCCTCGGTGGCGGTGCCGTTGTCGCTGGCCGGCACCTTCGCGGTGATGGCCTTTGCCGGCATGTCGCTGGACAACCTCTCGCTGATGGCGCTGGTGGTGGCCACCGGCTTCGTGGTCGACGATGCGATCGTGATGATCGAGAACATCGTGCGTTACATCGAGCAGGGCAAGAGTGGCAAGGAAGCGGCCGAAATCGGTGCGCGCCAGATCGGCTTCACCGTGCTGTCGCTGACCGTTTCGCTGGTGGCGGTGTTCCTGCCGCTGCTGCTGATGCCCGGCGTCACCGGCCGCCTGTTCCACGAGTTCGCGTGGGTGCTGAGCATCGCCGTCGTGCTGTCGATGCTGATCTCGCTGACGCTGACCCCGATGATGTGCGCCTACCTGCTCAAGCCCGACGCCTTGCCCGAAGGCGAGGACGCACATGAGCGTGCGGCGGCGGCCGGCAAGCAGAACCTGTGGACGCGCACCGTCGGCCTGTACGAGCGCAGCCTGGACTGGGTGCTGGACCACCAGCGCCTGACCCTGGCCGTGGCCGGCGGCGCACTGGTGCTGACCGTGCTGCTGTACGTGCTGATTCCCAAGGGCCTGCTGCCCGAACAGGACACCGGCCTGATCACCGGCGTGGTCCAGGCTGACCAGAACATCGCCTTCCCGCAGATGGAGCAGCGCACCAAGCAGGTCGCCGAAGCACTGCGGCACGATCCGGATGTGACCGGCGTATCAGCGTTCATCGGTGCCGGCAGCATGAACCCCACGCTCAACCAGGGCCAGCTGTCGATCGTGCTGAAGGAACGCAGCCAGCGCGATGGCCTGGACGAGATCCTGCCGCGCCTGCAAAAGGCAGTGGCCGGCATTCCGGGCGTGGCGCTGTACCTGAAGCCGGTGCAGGACGTGACCCTGGATACCCGTGTGGCCGCTACCGAGTACCAGTACTCGCTGTCGGACGTGGATTCGGCGACGGTGGCGACCCAGGCCACGCGCCTGACCGAAGCGCTGCGCAAGCGCCCGGAACTGGCCGACGTCGACAACAACCTGTCCAACCAGGGCCGCGCCCTGGAGCTGAACATCGACCGCGACAAGGCCAGCGTGCTGGGCGTGCCGATGCAGACCATCGACGACACGCTCTACGATGCGTTCGGCCAACGCCAGATCTCGACCATCTTCACCGAGCTCAACCAGTATCGCGTGGTGCTGGAAGTGGCGCCGGAATTCCGCACCAGCACGGCGCTGATGGAGCAGCTGGCGGTCGCCTCCAACGGTGCCGGCGCACTGACCGGCACCAATGCCACCAGCTTCGGCCAGGTCACTTCGTCGAACTCGTCGACCGCCACCGGCATCGGCGCGCAGAACACCGGCATCACCGTCGGCGCCGGCAACATCATCCCGCTGTCGGCGCTGGCCGAAGGCAAGGTCAGCAGTGCGCCGCTGGTGGTCAGCCACCAGCAGCAGCTGCCGGCGGTGACGGTGTCGTTCAACGTGGCGCCGGGCTATTCACTGTCCGAAGCCGTGCGTGCGATCCAGGAGACCAAGGACAGCCTGGATATGCCGACCCACCTGCATGCCGAGTTCATCGGCAAGGCCGCCGAATTCACCGGCAGCCAGACCGATGTGGTGTGGCTGCTGCTGGCGTCGCTGGTGGTGATCTACATCGTGCTGGGCGTGCTGTACGAGAGCTACATCCACCCGATCACGATCATCTCCACGCTGCCACCGGCCGGTGTCGGCGCGCTGCTGGCGCTGATGCTGTGCGGGCTGAGCCTGTCGGTGGATGGCATCGTCGGCATCGTGCTGCTGATCGGCATCGTCAAGAAGAACGGCATCATGATGGTCGACTTCGCGATCGAGGCGCGCCGCGCCGGTGCCAACGCGCATGAAGCGATCCGCCGCGCCTGCCTGCTGCGCTTCCGCCCGATCATGATGACCACCGCCGCGGCAATGCTCGGCGCACTGCCGCTGGCGCTGGGCACCGGCATCGGCTCGGAGCTGCGCCGCCCGCTGGGCATCGCCATCGTCGGTGGCCTGCTGCTGTCGCAGCTGGTGACCCTGTACACCACGCCGGTGATCTACCTGTACATGGAACGCTTCTCCGAGTGGCTGGCGCGCCGCCGCGAGCAGCGCGCCCTGCGTGACGGCACGCTGCAGGAGCCGCAGGCATGATCCACGCCCCGCTGCTGCGGGGGGCCGCACGATGAACCTGTCCGGCCCCTTCATCCGCCGCCCGATCGGCACCGCGCTGCTGGCCATCGGCCTGTTCATGGTCGGCCTGATCTGCTACCTGCGCCTGGGCGTATCGGCGCTGCCGAACATCGAGATCCCGGTGATCTTCGTGCATGCCAGCCAGTCCGGCGCGGACGCGGCCACCATGGCCTCCACGGTCACCGCGCCGCTGGAACGCCATCTCGGCCAGCTGCCGGGCATCGACCGCATGCGCTCGTCGAGCTCGGAAGGCAGCTCGCTGGTGTTCATGATCTTCCAGAGCGGCCACAACATCGATTCGGCGGCACTGGACGTGCAGACCGCGATCAACTCGGCACAGGCCGACCTGCCCTCCGGCATGGGCTCGCCGATGTACCAGAAGGCGAACCCGAACGATGACCCGGTCATCGCCATCGCGCTGACCTCGCAGACGCAGTCGGCCGACGAGCTGTACAACGTCGCCGACTCGCTGCTGGCGCAGCGCATCCGCCAGATCAGCGGCGTCGCCTCGGTCGACATCGCCGGTGCTTCGACGCCGGCGGTACGCGTGGACGTCAACCTGCGCCTGATGAACGCACTCGGCCTGACCGCCGACGACCTGCGCAACGCCGTGCGCGCGGCCAACGTGACCTCGCCCACCGGCTTCCTCAGCGATGGCAACACCACCACCGCGATCATCGCCAACGATTCGGTGGCACGCGCAGCCGACTTCGCCGACCTGGTGGTCAAGACCCAGGGCGATGGCCGGGTGATCCGGCTGAAGGACATCGCGAACGTCTACGACGGCCAGCAGGATGCCTACCAGGCGGCGTGGTTCGACCACAAGCCGGCGGTGGTGATGTACGTGTTCACCCGCGCCGGCGCCAACATCGTGGAGACCGTGGACCGGGTCAAGGCACAGATCCCCGCGCTGCGCGACTACCTGCAGCCGGGCACCACGATGACACCGTACTTCGACCGTACGCCGACCATCCGCTCGTCGCTGCATGAAGTGCAGATCACTCTGCTGATCAGCCTGGCGATGGTGGTGCTGACCATGGCGCTGTTCCTGCGCCGGCTGGCACCCACGCTGATCGCCGCAGTGACCGTGCCGCTGTCGCTGGCCGGTGCCGCGCTGGTGATGTACGTGATGGGTTTCACCCTGAACAACCTGAGCCTGCTGGCGCTGGTGATCGCGATCGGCTTCGTGGTCGACGATGCGATCGTGGTGATCGAGAACATCATGCGCCACCTCGACGAAGGCATGCCGCGGATGCAGGCAGCGCTGACCGGCGCGCGCGAGATCGGCTTCACCATCGTCTCGATCACCGCCTCGCTGGTGGCGGTGTTCATCCCGCTGCTGTTCGCCAGCGGCATGATGGGCGCGTTCTTCCGCGAGTTCACCGTCACCCTGGTGGCGGCCATCGTGGTCTCGATGATCGTCTCGCTGACCCTGACCCCGGCGCTGTGCAGCCGCTTCCTCAGCGCCCACGACCACACGGCGCCGCCGTCGCGCTTCGGCCGTTGGCTGGATGCCGGCCACGAGCGCATGCTGCGCATCTACACCGTGTTCCTGGATTTCTCGCTGCGCCATGCGCTGCTGCTGTCGCTGACGCCGCTGCTGCTGATCGGTGCCACCGTCTTCCTGTTCGGCGCGGTGAAGAAGGGCGCGTTCCCGCCGCAGGACACCGGCCTGATCTGGGGCCGCGCCAACTCCAGCGCCACCGTTTCCTTCGAGGACATGGTCGCCCGCCAGCGCCGCATCACCGACATGCTGATGGCCGACCCGGCGGTGAAGACCGTGGGTGTGCGCCTGGGCAGCGGTCGCCAGGGCTCCAGCGCACAGTTCAACGTCGAGCTGAAATCACGCAAGGAAGGCCGCCGCGAAACCACCGCACATGCCCTGGCGCGACTGAGCGCCAAGGCCGACCGCTACCCCGACCTGCAGCTGCGCCTGCGCGCGATCCAGGACCTGCCCAGCAACGATGGCGGTGGCTCCAGCCAGGGCGCGCAGTACCGCATCTCGCTGCAGGGCAATGACCTGGCGTCACTGCAGGAATGGCTGCCCAAGCTGCAGGCGGAGCTGAAGAAGAACCCGAAGCTGCGCGACGTCGGCACCGATGTGGACAATGCCGGGCTGCGCCAGAACATCGAGATCGACCGTGCCAAGGCCGCCCGCCTGGGTGTTTCGGTCGGCGCCATCGACGGCGCCCTGTACGGTGCGTTCGGCCAGCGCCAGATCTCGACCATCTATTCGGACATCAACCAGTACAGCGTGGTGGTCAACGCCCTGCCCTCGCAGACCGCTACGCCGGCAGCGCTGGACGAGGTGCATGTGCGTGCGCGCAATGGCGAGATGGTGCCGATCACGGCGGTGGCCAAGCAGGTGCCGGGGCTGGCGCCTTCGCAGATCACCCATGAGAACCAGTACACGACGATGGACCTCAGCTACAACCTGGCGCCGAACGTGAGCATGGGCGAGGCCAAGGCGATCATCGACGCGACCGTGGCCGGCATGCGCATGCCCGGCGACATCCGCCTGGCTGATGACGCCGGCTTCGGCTTCAACTCCGACCCCAGCGACATGCTGATCCTGGTGTTTGCCGCGATCCTGACCGTGTACCTGGTGCTGGGCATGCTGTACGAGAGCCTGATCCACCCGGTCACCATCCTGTCCACGCTGCCGGCGGCGGGCGTGGGTGCGCTGCTGGCGTTGTTCGGCACCAATACCGAACTGTCGGTGATCTCGATGATCGCGCTGGTGCTGCTGATCGGCATCGTCAAGAAGAACGCGATCATGATGATCGACTTCGCGCTGGTGGCGCAGCGCGAGCACGGGCTGGCGCCCCGCGACGCCGCCCGCGAGGCCAGCATCGTGCGCTTCCGCCCGATCATGATGACCACCATGGTGGCGATCCTGGCGGCCGTGCCGCTGGCGATCGGCCTCGGCGAAGGCTCCGAACTGCGGCGCCCGCTTGGCATCGCGATGATCGGCGGCCTGCTGTTCTCGCAGAGCCTGACCCTGCTCAGCACGCCGGCGCTGTACGTGATCTTCTCCTGCCTGGCCGAGCGCTGGCGCGCACGTCGCGCACGCAGGCGCGAAGCGAAGCTGCTCAAGCGCGCGCAACGGGCGTAGAAGGGCCCATCCACGCAGGGCGTGGATCTACTGGTAGCGCCGGCCGCTGGCCGGCGTTCTCCGTACAGCCAATCTGCCGGCCAGCGGCCGGCACTACCGTGGGAGCGGATGGTGGGTACGAACCGTGGGCACGGATGGTGGGTGCGGACCGTTGGTCCGCATACCTCCGGGTTTGACGCACGGTAACGAAAAGAGAACAATTCTCATCCAGCCATGGTCCTGCGCCCCTTCGCGGCGCCCCGCTGCCATCTCCGGCCAGCCTGCGTGATCCCAGCCACTGCCCCTTCCCCCACCCGTGGGCGGATGGCCTGTGGCCGTCCGTCGAGGACCACCATCGATGCTGCCTTCCCGTTCTCCCCGCCTGGCCCTGCTGGCCATCGCCCTGTCAGCCGCCTGCGCTGCCCATGCCGAAGCGCCGGCCGTCAGCCGTAACGCCACCGATCTGGATGCGGTGAAGGTCACCGCCGAACGCACCCATACCGACGCTGGCGCACTGGGCGACCGCGCCCTGCGCGACACTCCGTTCGCGATCACCGCCGTTGGCCGCGAGCAGATCGAGCAGCGCCAGGTGGTCTCGCTGGGCGAAGCCTTCCTGCTCGACCCTTCGGTCAGCACCCAGGTCAGCGCCTATGCCAGTGGCTGGAGCTCGCCCATCCGCAACCGCGGGCTGGAGCTGAACTACGACAGCTACCGGGTCAATGGCCTGCAGGTCTCTTCCTGGGGCACCGAATGGCCGCTGGAAGTGATGGAACAGGTCGATCTGCTGAAAGGCCCGGGCGGATTCCTGTATGGCTTCGGCACCCCCGGCGGCATCGTCAATTACATCACCAAGAAGCCGACGGACACGCCCACCTTCTCCGCCCAGCTGGGCTGGCGCGAACAGGGCATCGTCAGCGGCGGCATCGACGTTGGCGGCCGCTTCGGCAACGAGCAGATGTTCGGCTACCGCTTCAACGCCTTCCAGGAAAAGGGTGAGACCTTCAACGGCGGGCATGTCGATCGCAAGGTAGGCGCGCTGTCGCTGGACGCGCGCCTGAGCGATGCGCTCACCTGGACCTTCGACGGAGTGTTCCAGTCGCGCGACCTGCGCGAGGAATCACCGCAGTACTACTTCCGTGGCCTGACCTCGTTGCCGCGGCCGATCGCCGGAGATACCGACAACAGCGTGCCCGGCACCTACTACGACACACGCTCCAGCCTGCTGTCGACCGGCTTGAACTGGCAGATCAACAGCGACTGGAAAGCCAGCCTGAGTTACGGCGTCACCACCTCGTGGAATGACGTCAACAAGATCTTCGCCTACATCGACGATCTCAACGGCGACTACGACGTCAACGTCTACGAACTGGGTGGCAAGAGCGAGTGGAAGCTGGCCCAGGCGATGCTGCAGGGCAGCTTCCGCACCGGCCCCCTTCAGCATCAGGTGGTGACGGGCATCAGCCACCAGACCGGACTGGGCTGGGACCGCCCCTACGAGTGGAACCTGATTGGCCGCGCCAACCTGTACCAGCGCCATGCCATCCGCCACGACGCCGTTGGTTCGCGGGTGATGGCCCGCGGCGACGAGACGGTGCAGCAGGCGGTGTTCGCAAGCGATACGGTGAACCTCGGCAGCGGCTGGTCGGTGCTGGCGGGCTGGCGCTACAACGACTTCGAAACCAAGGGGCGGTACCACACCTACCCGGTCACCCCGACCTACGCCGTGATGTTCAAGCCCAGCGAGGCGGTCACCCTCTACGCCAGCTACATCGAGTCGCTCGAAGCGGGCAGCCGCGTAGGCAACAGCTACATCAACGCCGGTGACGTGCTCGATCCCACCATCAGCAAGCAGTACGAGATCGGGGCCAAGGTCGAAGCGGCGCGTTGGAATGCGAACGTGGCCGCGTTCCGGCTGGAACGTGGTGCCAACATCGATGAGCTCACGCCGGCCGGCAAGCGCCTGGTGCAGGACGGCATCACGCTGTACGAAGGCATTGAAGCCAGTGCCGACCTGCACCTCAACGATGCACTGACCGTCGGCGGCGGCGTGACCTGGCTGGATCCGACCTACGACAAGCTGTCCCCGGGCAGTGCCGCACAGGAAGGCAACCGCACCGCCGGTGCTGCGCGCTGGAGCGGCGTACTGCACGCCACCTACCAGCTGCCGTGGGTAGACGGCTTGGAAACCTATGCCGCCGTGCGCTATTACGGCGATGTCTGGTACGACGCCGACAACACCCTGAAGCTGCCTGACTACACGCTGGTGAATGCAGGCATCGGCTATCGCCTGCTGGCGTCCGGCCATCCGGTGACTCTGCGTGCCAGCGTCGAGAACCTGGCCAACCGGAAGTACTGGTCCAACGCCGGCGCCGGCCTGCCGCGCACGTTCGCGGTGAGCGTGCGCTGGGAGATGTAAGGTGCCGGTCCCCGCCGTCCATGCGGACGACGGGCCCGCACATGGACGGTGGGTGCGGACCGTTGGTCCGCACTCCATATTTCACCCCGTACCCGCAATAATGGTGGGAGACCCTTCCACCGAGCCTGCATGCCCGCCCGCGAATCCCGCCTCAGCCGCCTGTGGGCCCACGAAAAGGCCAGTTATGGCCTTCGGGTGTTCATCGCCCTGACCGCAGCGCTTGCCGTGTGCTGGCAGCTGGACGCGCTCACTGCCCTGCCCGGCGTGTTCCTCGGCATCATCGCCAGCGCCATCGCCGAGACCGATGACAACTGGTGGGGCCGTACCAAGGCGGTACTGCTGTCGCTGCTGTGCTTCTGCCTCGCCGCCGCCTCGGTGATCTGGCTGTTCCCCTGGCCGTGGATCTTCATCGGCGCGCTGGCGCTGTCCACCTTCGGCCTGACCCTGCTCGGTGCGCTCGGCGAGCGCTATGCGTCCATCGCCCAGGCCACGGTAACGCTGGCGATCTACACCATGATCGGGCTGGAGCAGCATGGCGCCAGCGACCTGCACAGCGCGCTGGACGCGGTCGGCCACCTGCTGGCCGGTGCGGTCTGGTACGGCCTGCTGTCGATCCTGTGGACCGCACTGTTCGCCAACCGTCCGGTACGCGAACGCGTGGCGCGACTGTACGTTGAACTGGGCCGCTACCTGCAGTTGAAGGCAACACTGTTCGAGCCGGTGCGCGAGGCCGACCTGCAGCGTCGCCAGCTCGACCTGGCCGAACAGAACCGGCGCGTGGTCGGTGCATTGAATGAAGCCAAGACCGCGATCCTGGCCCGCTTCGGCCGTTCCGGGCGGCCCGGCGTGAACTCCGGCCTGTACCTGCGCCTCTATTACATGGCACAGGATTTCCACGAGCGCGCCAGCTCCTCGCACTACCCCTACGGTGCGCTGGTCGATGCCTTCTTCCACAGCGATGTGCTGTACCGCTGCCAGCGCCTGCTCGACCTGCAGGGGCAGGCCTGCGCACGGCTGGGCGAGGCGATCCGCCTGCGCCGTCCGTTCGTGTATGGCGAAAGCAACCAGCAGGCCGGGCGCGACCTGGCCGATGCGCTGGCCTATCTGCGCGACCAGCAGCGGCCGCAGTGGCAGCGACTGCTTGGCTCGCTGGATCTGCTGGTGCACAACCTGCGCAGCATCGAGCGCCGCCTGCTGGATGCCGAGCGCTCCGAGGCCAGCCTGGACAACGTCGATACCCGCCTGCGCGACAGCAACCCGCACACCCTGCGCGAGATGGGCGTGCGCGTGCGCCAGCAGCTCACGCCCGGCTCGGTCCTGTTCCGCCACGGCCTGCGCATGGCATTGGCCCTGATCGCCGGCTTCGCGGCAATCCGCTTGTTCAATGCACAGAACGGCTCGTGGGTGCTGCTGACCATCGTGTTCGTGTGCCGCCCCAACTTCGGCGCGACCCGCCAGCGACTTGCACAACGCATCGTCGGCACCGTGGCCGGCCTGGTGCTGACCTGGGCACTGCTGCAGCTGTTCCCACAGCTGCACGTACAGCTGCTGATCGCGCTGCTGTCGGCGCTGCTGTTCTTCTTCACCCGCACCGACCGCTATCTGGTGGCCTCGGCGGCGATTACGGTGATGGCACTGACCTGCTTCAACCTGATCGGCGACGGCTTCGTGCTGATCGTGCCGCGCATGGTCGATACGCTGCTGGGTTGTGCAATCGCGGCGGCGGCCGCGTTCCTGATCCTGCCCGACTGGCAGGGCCGCCAGCTGCACCTTGTGCTGGCGCGCGTGCTGGACACCGCCGCGCGCTACCTGGATTCGGTACTGGGCCAGTACCGCAGCGGCATGCGTGACGATCTGGCCTACCGCATCGCCCGCCGCGACATGCACAACGCCGACGCCGCGCTGTCCACCGCGTTGTCGAACATGCTGCGTGAGCCCGGCCATGTGCGCCGCAATCTGGATGCCGGCTTCCACTTCCTGGCGCTGTCCAACACACTGCTCGGGCACCTGTCGGCGCTGGGTGCGCACCGCGACCAGGTGGACAGCTACGCCGGCGATCCGCTGGCGCTGGCTGCCGGTGAGCGCGTGCGCAAGGCGCTGCAGCAGCTGGCGACGGCCCTGACCGCTCGGCAGCCGGTCAGCGAGGACGACAACGACGCTGATCGCGCGGTGGCGGCCGAACTGGAGCAGATCGACGAGGCGATGCCGCCGAAGTTGCAGCTGATCCGCACGCAGATGGCGCTGGTGCTGCGGATGCTGCCGAAGGTGCGGGCGGCGGCCAATGAAGCGGTGACCAGCCTGACCTGATTCCTCATCGCTGGTCGGACATTCCATCCACGCATGGCGTGGATCTACTGTACCGCGTGCAACCGTGTGTTGCGTATGGCGATGCATCCCGATCACGTTCCCGCGCGGATACTGGGTGATCCCCTGCCCCGGATTCCTCCATGAAGATCGAACTCACCGGCCGTACCGCGCTGGTCACCGCCTCCACCGCCGGCATCGGCCTGGCGATTGCCCAGGGCCTGGCCAACGCGGGCGCGCGGATCATTCTCAACGGCCGCAGCACCGACAGCGTCGAACGCGCCCGCCAGCGCCTGCTCGACGCCGTTCCGGGTGCCGACGTGCTCGGCGTGGCCGCCGACCTCTCCGATGCGGCCGGCGTCGACACGCTGCTGGCAGGCCTGCCCAAGGTCGACATCCTGGTCAACAACGCCGGCATTTTCGGCCCCGAGGACTTCTTCGAGACCGAAGACGCGACCTGGGAACGTTACTGGCAGACCAACGTGATGTCCGGCGTGCGCCTGTCGCGGGCACTGTTGCCGGCCATGGTCGATGCCGGCTGGGGTCGCGTCCTGTTCATCTCGTCCGAATCGGCACGCAACATTCCGGCCGACATGATCCACTACGGTGTCAGCAAGACCGCGCAGCTGTCGCTGTCGCGCGGCCTGGCCAAGCGCGTGGCCGGCAGCGGCGTCACCGTCAACGCGGTGTTGCCCGGCCCGACCCTGTCCGACGGTTTCGCGGCGATGTTCGAAGATGAACGCCAGCGCAGCGGCAAGCCACTGGAGCAGATCGGCCGCGAGTTCGTGATGGCACACCGGCCGTCTTCGGTGATCCAGCGCACCGCCACGGTCGAGGAAGTGGCCAACATGGTGGTGTATCTGGCCTCGCCGCAGGCCTCGGCGACCTCGGGTGCGGCGCTGCGCGTGGATGGCGGCGTGGTCGACGATATCGTCTGAGACCTATCAAGGTGTGCGGACCAACGGTCCGCACCCACAGTTGTGGGGCTTCAGTAGATCCACGCCATGCGTGGATGCATCCCGCCATGGTCCCGGCGGATAGGCAGGAATGCTAGGCTGCGCCGGTCAAGGAGGCTCCATGTCCGGTCACAACCAGTTCGCCCTGCTGCGCCAGCGCCGTTTCCTGCCGTTCTTCGTCGTCCAGGCGCTCGGAGCGTTCAACGACAATGTGTACCGGCAGGCGATCATCGGCCTGTTGTTCTATCTGGGCGTTTCGGAGGAGCAGCGTTCGCTTTACACCACGCTGGCGCCAGCCATCTTCATCCTGCCGTACTTCCTGTTCTCGGCGCTGGCCGGGCAGATCGCCGACAAACTGGAAAAATCGCGGCTGATCGTGATCACCACCACCATGGAGATCGTGATCATGTCGCTGGCAGCCACCGGCTTCCTCACTCAGAGCCTGCCGGTGCTGCTGGTCGCCCTGTTCTGCACCGGCATGCAGTCGACCCTGTTCGGCCCAGTGAAGTACTCGGTGCTGCCGTCGGTGCTCAAGCCCGAAGAGCTGACCGGTGGCAACGGCCTGGTCGAGATGGGTACTTCGATCTCGATCCTGTCCGGCATGATCATCGGCGGCTCTGTGTTCCTGCTTGCGGGCAGCCACGGTCCGATCGTGGCAGCCACAGCGGTGATCGCTCTGGCCATCTGCGGCAACATCGCGGCGCGCCTGATTCCCAAGGTCGACGCCGGCGATCCGAACCTGAAGATCAACTGGAACCCCTTGCCGGAGTCGCGGGTCGTGCTGCGCATGGCACGGCAGCAGAAGGCGGTGCGCAACGCCATCCTCGGGGTATCCTGGTTCTGGTTCGTCGGTACCGTGCTGACCTCGCAGCTGCCCAATTACGCGTTGGCCAACCTCGGCGGCGAACCCAAGCTGTATCTGTTCGCCCTCGCCCTGTTCTCGGTCGGCACCGGCGTTGGCTCGTTGCTGTGCGAGAAGCTGTCGGCACGCACGGTGGAAATCGGCCTGGTGCCGCTGGGTGCGTTCGGCATGACCGCGTTCCTGCTCGACCTGTATTTCGCCCGCAGTGGCGAAGCGACCGTGCACGGACTGACCATCGGGACGTTCCTGCAGCAGCCGGGCAGCATCCGCATCGTCATCGACCTGATCGGCATCGGCCTGTTCACCGGCATCTTCGTGGTGCCGCTGTTCGCGCTGATCCAGAGCCGCACGCCGAAGGCGCAGATGTCGCGCGTGTTTGCGGCGCTGAACATCCAGAACTCCGGCTTCATCGTCGGCGCAGCCCTGCTGTCGCTGGCCGCGCACAAGCTGCTGCACTGGACCATCCCGCAGCAGTTCCTGGCGCTGGCCATCGCCAACGCACTGGTGGCGATCTACATCTTCACCATCGTCCCCGAATTCCTGATGCGCTTCCTCAGCTGGCTGATGGTGCGCACCCTGTACCGCCTGCGCCCGCACGGCATCGAGGCCAACGTGCCCGACGAGGGCGCCGCGCTGCTGGTCTGCAACCATGTCAGCTACATGGACGCACTGATCCTGTCGGCGACGATCCCGCGCCCGGTGCGCTTCGTCATGTACTACAAGATCTTCAACATCCCGGTGATGCGCTGGATCTTCCGGACCGCCAAGGCGATCCCGATCGCCGGTGCGCGCGAAGACCCGGCGCTGATGCAGCGCGCGTTCGATGACATCGACGCTGCGCTGGCCGAAGGCGAGCTGGTCTGCATCTTCCCGGAAGGCGCGCTGACCAAGGATGGCGCGATGGCACCGTTCAAGTCCGGCGTCGAGAAGATCCTCGAACGGCGGCCGGTGCCGGTGGTGCCGATGGCGCTGCGCGGCATGTGGTCGAGCATGTGGAGCCGGCGCGACAGCCGCCTGGGCCGCATGCGCGTGCCGCGCCGTTTCCGCGCCACCGTCGAGGTGGTGGCGGCAGCGGCCGTGGATGGCCACAGCACCAGCGCACCGGTGCTGGAGGCCCAGGTGCGGGCCCTGCGCGGCGATCACGCCTGACGAGATGGGCCCGCCGAGCGGGCCCAGCGGACTCCCCCACATACGTCATCGTCCAGTGGTGTACGCGACATGTCGTGACTGTAAACGCATACATGCAACGCAGGTTGCGGTAGATTACGCACCCACAGGGGGGAGGTCCGGCCGATTCATCATGGCCGGCCACCAAGGAATGGAGTCTCGCTTTGAATCAACCACCACCGCTCAGCCGTCCGGTCTACATCCCCAACCATCTGGTCTGGGCGATCCTGACGACGCTGTTCTGCTGCCTGCCGTTGGGCGTGGTGTCGATCGTCTATGCCTCCCAGGTCGATGGCCGCCGCGCGGCCGGCGACCTGCCGGGGGCCTACAGTGCGTCGCGCAAGGCGGGCTGGTGGGCGGTGGCTTCGGCCGTGGCCCTGCCGGTCCTGTTGCTGTTGTGGTTCGGGCTGTTCGGCGGCTTGGCCGTACTGGGCGCTCTTTCCGACCAATGATTCACCACCACCACCCATCAAGGAGCTTGAACCCATGAATACTGCTACTCCGCAGGTCCCGAACAACCTGGTCTGGGCGATCCTGACCACCCTGTTCTGCTGCCTGCCGGCCGGCATCGTGTCGATCGTCTACGCCGCCCAGGTCAACGGCAAGCTGGCGGCCGGCGACATCGCCGGCGCCCAGGACTCCGCCGCCAAGGCCAAGAAGTGGGCCATGTGGTCGGCCATCGCCTGGGTCGTGCTGGTCGTGCTGTACGTGCTGTTCTTCGTTGTGCTCGGCGGCATGGGCGCGATGAGCAACGGCAACTACTGATACGCCTGGACGGATCCGGCGCCTGCGCCGGATCCGTTGTTGCATGTCCGCGCTTCCCGCTCGTTCCCGACTCGCCCGCTGGGCACCGCTGCTGGTTTCCGCCGGCCTGGCCGTGGGTGCCACGGTGGTGCTGCGCAACGTCAATCCGTATGTCGCCGGCAATCCCCTGCCGAGCTGCCCGCTGTACGCGCTGACCGGCCTGTACTGCCCGGGCTGTGGCAGCACGCGCTGCCTGTATTCCCTGGTCCACTTCGACCTGCCCGGCGCGATGGCGATGAACCCGCTGCTGGTCATCAGCCTGCCGTTCCTGTTGTTGATGCTGCTGAACATCGCCGGCATCCGCCCGCGTGTGCTCGACCCGCTGATGCGGGTGCTGGCCAATCCCGTGTTCTGGCTCTGGGTGCTGCCCGGGTATGCGCTGCTGCGCAACCTGCCGTGGGCGCCGTTCACTGCACTGGCACCGATCTAGGTTTCCAGCCAACGGCGCAGCCCCTCGTGGTGGGCGGCGTTTGTCGATCATGGGGTTGGGGGGGGGGGGGGGGGGGGGGGGGGGGGGGGGGGGGGGGGGGCGGGGGGGGGGGGGGGGGGGGGGGGGGGCGCCGGGGGGCGGGGGCGGGGGGGGGGGGGCCCCCCCCCCCCCGCCCCCCCCCCCCCCCCCCCCCCCCCCCCCCCCGGCCACGGACAGTTTCCGTGTGCGTCCACCACGGAAAAGAAAGAGAA
>NZ_JAWIRT010000041.1:0-24678 GCF_036320045.1 Stenotrophomonas sp. SMYL20
CCCCGCCCCCCCCTCAGTAAACCCGCTGTTGCCGTTGCTCCAGCTCTGGCCTCTGCGGGTGCCGGGCGCAGCCCGGCCGTAACTCCTTACTTCTTTGCGCGCGGCTGGTTCAGCGGTTCCATCGCGCGGAAGCGCTGGCTGTACTCGTCGGTCAGGGTGCGTGCCTCCTGCCCGTTGCGCACGATGCTCGGCGTCAGCAGCACGATCACCTCTGAACGACGGCTGGTGCGGCTCTTCTGCCCGAACAGTGCGCCCACCACCGGAATCCGGCTCAGGCCGGGGATGCCGCTGCTGCCATCGGTGGCCGTGTCGGTGATCAGGCCGGCCAGCATGATGGTGTCGCCGCTCTGCACCGCCGCTTCGGTCGACAGCTTCTTGGTGGAAATCCGCGGGTTGCAGTTGCGCTCGGTCGGGTTGCAGTTCTCCGGTACGTTCGAGGCGCTGCTCACTTCCTGCACGATGTCGAGGAATACCGTGCCGTCGCGGGTCACGCGCGGGCGCACCTTCAGGATCACGCCGGTGTCGATGTACTGCACCGAGCTGTAGCTGCTGGTGCCGATACCGGTGTTCACCGTGGTGGTATTGATCGGCACCTTGTCACCCACGTTGAGCGTGGCCTCGGCGTTGTTGCGCACGAACACCGAGGGGGTCTGCAGCAGGCGCACATCGGTGACCTTGTCCAGCGCGCTCACCACCGCCGCGCCATTGTGGCCGGTAAACGCCCAGCCCAGTCCTTCACCAGCGGTTGCAGCACCGGCGAAGCTGCTCCAGGAGCCGCCGGCGGCGGGCGGCAGGGTCACGCCGGCCAATGCGCCGGTCAGCGCGCGCCCGGCCACCGCGTTGTCGAAGAACCAGTTCACGCCGTACTTCAGGTCCCCCTCCAGTGCGACCTCGGCCACCTGCGCTTCGATATGCACCTGCAGCGGCATCACGTCCAGCTTCTCGATCACTTCGCGGATCGAACGCCAGGCCTGCGGGGTCGAGCGCACCAGCAGGGTGTTGGTTTCCTCCACCGCCGACACGCCCACGCGATCGCCTTCCACTTCCAGGCTGACGCTGACATTGCCGGACTGGCGCTGCGGCAGGTTCATGCTGCCGTTGCCGGTGCCACTGGAACCACTGCCCGGCGTCGAACCGAAATTGCTGCTGTTGTTGCTGTCCATGCCACGGTCACCGTCGCTGCCCAGCTGCGACGGCATTGCACCCGGTGCCAGCGAGGCCGGGCTGGAGCCGCCGCGGTTGCCGCTGCTGGCGAAGGCTTCACTGAGGCGTTCGGCCAGATCGCGCGCCTTGATGTAGCGCAGCTCATAGGAGAACAGGCGGGCGCTGCCACCGGCGGTGTCGATGCGGTCCAGCCACTGCTGGATCTGGTCCAGGTAACGCACCTGCGGGGTGATCACCAGCACCGCGTTGGCGTTTTCCAGCGGCAGGAAGCGGAACATGCCGGCGCTGGGCGTCTTGCTCTCCTCGCCGAACACCTTCTCCAGGTCGGCGGCCACCTGCTCGGCCTTGCCGGACTGGATCGGGAACACGCCCACCGACATGCCCGACAGCCAGTCAACGTCGAAGATCTCGACGGTGCGCATGTAGTTTTCCAGCTCGGCGCGGGTACCGCCCAGGGTGATCACGTTGCGGCCGCTGTCGACGTTGACGATGGCGTTGGGGCGCGCGTACGGCTCCAGCACCTTCTTCATTTCAGTTGCGGAGATGAACTGCAGCGGGATCACCCGTACCTCGAAGCCACGCGCACTGGCTGCCGGCGCCGTGCTCGGCGCGACAGTGCCGGCCAATGCCTGATCGGCGGCGACGATGTTGTAGCGGCCGCCGCTGTAGACCATGCGGGCATTGTTCCAGCCCAGCACCATCTCCAGCAGGTTCAACGCCTGTGCCGGCGACACCGGCTTGGGCGTGGCCAGGGTGACTGTGCCCTGCACCCCCGGTGCGATCACGTAGTTCTGGCCCAGCATGTCACCGAGGATGGCCTTGACCACCGCATGCACCGACTCGCCTTCGAAATTGAAGGTTGCTTCACCGGTGCTGGCGCCATGCAGTGCCGGAGCCGGTGCGCGTGCTGCTTCGCGGTTGATCATGGTGCCGTTGCCACGGCGGATCACCGCCTGCGGAGCGCCCTGGGCGTCACGGGCAGCATCAGCGGCGACTTCGGCCGCCTGGCCGGCCTCGGCAGTGGGCGACAGATTGCCCTTGCGCTGCACATGCGGTGCGGACACGGTGCTGCAGCCGACCAGCAGCGCGAGGGCAAAGGACCAGGGAAGGAAACGCAGGCTCATGCATTCACTCTATCGGTTGGTGCCATCGCCCGGGGGCGGCGACGGTTGTTGCTGCTGTTGTTGTTGCTGCAGCTGGCGGCGACGGGCCTGGATGCGTTCGCGGATGGCCTGCATCTGCGCTTCGCTGGGGCCGTTGTTGTTGGCAGGCGGTGTGGCGGCCGCCGCAGCCGAGGATGCCGGCGCACTGCCAGCAGGCGACGGCGATGCGGTTGCCGCAGCCGGCGGCGGTGCCGGCGGAGCGCCTGCCGGGGGCGGCACAACGATCGCACCGGCCGGTGGCGCACCGTTGGCGCCGCGCAGCACGGTCGGCGGTTCACCCCCCTGCCCGTTGAATACCGCCAGTTCCAGCACCTGGTTGCCACCGGGGCCGATCACGGTGGCCTGGCGCGGCTGCAGTGCGACCAGCTGCCAGCCGTCGACGGCTTCACCGTTGAGGCGCAGGCGCAGCGAGCGGTTCTGTTCGGTGGTGAAGGTGGCCATGCCAAAGTCGCCGGTCAGCAGCACGCCGGTCAGGCGCAGTGCGGCGCTGGCGGCGGGCTCGCTGCCGCCGAGCAGGTAGGGCTTCGGCCTGCGGTCCTCGGCGAACAGCGGTCGCTCGCCGATCGCGCTGTAGCTGTCGGCGCTGGCCATGCGTTCTGCGGCCAACGGCGGCAGCACCGGCAACGAAGGCACCGCATCGGCATCACCGTCCGCACCTGGCAGCTGGCTGCCCAGACCGAAGCCGGTGGCCAGCCAGACCGCGGCCGCCCAGCCGGCCAGTGCCAGCAGGAAGCCGGTGCGCAGGCTGATCTGCTCAAGCTTCATCGGCCACCTCCTGCCCTTCTTCCGGCGCAGCCGGTGCGGCGGCCGGTGCAGGTGTGGCCGAAGGCGGTTGCGGCGCCGCGCCCGGTTCGGCTGCAGGTGCCGGCGCAGCGCCATCGGCCGCAGCACCGGGCAGCAGGTAACCTGCCAGTTCGAACGACACGTCCAGGCCGAGCCCGGACTCGTTGGGCGACTGCTGGAAGCGCTGCGCGATCAGGTTGAGGTTGTCGACGAACAGGCGCGGGCTGCCGGTTTCCAGGCTGTGCAGCACCGTGGCCAGTTCGGCCACACCGCAACGCAGGCGCACCTGCATGGCCACGCGCACGAATTCGGCGTCACGGCGGTTGTCGGTCAGTGGCGTGCGGTTGCTGATGGTGCAGCTGCGGTTGCCCGGGCTGGCCATCGCCACCGCATCCTGCAGCTTCGCGCCCAGCGCAGCGGCCGCAGCTTCGGCGGTGGCTTCGCGCAGGAAGCCCGGCCGCTGCTGCAGTGCCTCGCGGGTGGCGCGCAGGCGCTGTTCGATCTGCGGCTGCTGCTGCAGCTGCGCCTGCACGCGCTGCTCGCGCTCGCGCAGGGCAGCCACGTCGGCGTCGATTTCGCGCAGTGGCTGGGTGAACCAGGGGTGCACCAGCAGCAGGTACGCCAGGCCCAGCACTGCCAGCAGCAGCGCCAGTGCCAGCCAGCGGTCACGGCGTGCGCTTGGCATCGGCATCGGCCGCCTCCCGGGTCGGGGCCGCAGCCGGCAACGGCTGCAGTTCGGCGGTCATGGTGAAGCGGTCACGGCCACTGGCGGCGCCATCGGCCTGCAGTACGCCGGTCAGATTGACCTTGCGCCACTGCGGTGCGTCCTGCAGCAGTTGCACCAGCTGCGAGGCCTCGCGGCTCAGGCCGATCAGCTGCAGGTTGTTGTTCTCGATGGCCAGCTTTTCCAGGTAGGTGCCCTCCGGCAGGCGCCGGGTCAGTTCATTCCAGATTTCCACCGTTCCGGCGCGCTGGCTGCGCTGCTTTTCCAGGAATGCGGCACCATCGATCAGCGCCTGCAGCTGCGCGCGTTCGCTGGCGACACCACGCGCACTGCGTGCACTGCGCTCGACCTGCGCACGCAGTTCGTCGGCGGCGGCGCGGCGGTTGTCGAGCAGCTGCAGGGCCGCCAGCACCAGCATCACCAGCGCGGCCACGGCCAGCAGCACATTCCAGCGCCGCGTCGGGTCTGCCCGCAGCTGGCGCTGCCCCGGTGGCAGCAGATTCACCTGCAGGGGTTCACCCTCGGTGTCGATGGCATCGACACCGGCCAGTGCATCGGCCCATTCGCCTACGCTGGCCCGCCACGCCTCAAGCTGGCGCAGTGGCCAGGCGATCAGTTCGACCTGCAGCTGGCCCTCGGCGGCGCCCCCGAGTTCACGCACGTCATAGCTGACCTGGCTGGATTCGAACGGCGTCTGGCGGTCGATCTCGAAACCGACCACAGCGCGCAGCCGGTCGGCCGCAGCCGCAGGCAGGCGCAGATGACGACGCAGTACCTCGCTGGCCGGCAGCAGCCACACCCGCGGCAGGCTGCGCAGTCGCGGTTCCAGCACGCGGTCCAGTTCGGCCGGCGACAGCGGCCATGGCACGCTGGCAACTGCTTCGCGGCGTTCTCCGGCCTCTCGCCAGACCTGCAGCTGCTCACCCTGGCGCTGCAGCAGCAGGCGCGCCTGTGCCCAGCCCAGTGCCCACTGCCAACGTGCCGGCACCCAGGCCAGCAGCGATTGCCGCCACCAGCGCAGGAAACGGCCGGCGCCAGGGCCGATCCGGCCCTGCACCTGCCGCACACTGTCCTGCCATGCCGTCATCTTGCTGTCATTCCCTGCTCCCAGCGAAGCACTGTGTAGGACCGCCCGGGAACCCCGCCCGAGCCATTGCGTACCACTGCCTGCAACACCGACCGGCGTCCACTGCCGTCGGTTGCACGAGACTCGATACTATAGGTGCCGCTGCTGCTGGCAAGCGTTGTCGCACCGCCAGCGGTATCTGCGTCACGCTCCTGCTGTGCGCGCTGCGCCAGCACGGTATCCGCATCCAGGCCCAGTGCGGTCAGCACCGGCGCGCTGGCGAACTGGGGATCCGGGCGTGCCTGGCGGCTGTACAGGGTCAGGTGCGGCAGCATGGCCTTGTACAGCGGGCCGCGCATGCCCAGTACCCGCTGCAGTTCACCGAGCGTCTCGAAACGCTTGTTGCGTGGGCCATACGGCAACCCCGCCGCCGCATAGTCCGGGGCTTCGGCACCGCCGCCCGGCTGCAGCAGGCTGTCTTCATCACGCCAGTCGACAATGGCACCGGCCAGCTGCCGGGCCGCCCCTTCGTCTTCGCCGAGCGCCTTGAGGAACGCGGTCAGCAAGGTCACGTCGGCCAGGTTCAGGTTGATCTTGCCGTTCTCGTCCAGCACCTTGATCTCGATGCTGGCGTCATCGAACTGCCAGCGGTAGGTTCGGCCATCAGCGCGCCAGGGCGCCCGCAGCGGATCGGCGGACAGGCGCAGCAGCGCGTACTCCAGGCCGGCGCGCGCCCGTTCCTGGCCGCGTGCATCGTCATCCAGCACCCGCTGCTGCAGATGCTCGACCCGTGCGCTCAGCGCGAACGCACCGACCAGCGCGGTCATCAATGCGATCAACCACAGCACCAGTACCAGTGCCGCACCGTGTTGCCGGTTCATCGCGCGCCTCCGCTGCCACCGTTACGCGGCGCCACCACCAGCGTCGGCCAGGGCGCGCCCCTGGCCGGGACGATCTTGATCTCCACCAGCATCGGCAGGCGGCGGGTATCGTCCCAGCGCGGCATCCAGTCGCTCACCTGGCCGGTACTGGCATCGATGCCGCGATAGCGCAGTTGTACCGACTTCAGGTTTTCCACCAGCACTTCCGGCGGGCGCGGCGGGTTCTCGGCGATGCGCTCGCCTTCCTGCAGCAGCACCAGGTCCAGCAGCAGGCGCTGCTGGCCATCGCGGCCGTCCACCTGCAGCGCGTGCAGGTAGGGTCCGCCGCGGCCGAGGTAGCCCGGCAGATCGGCGGCGAACAACATGCGCTGCTCTTCGCCCTGGAAGAAGATCGGTTCGCGGGTGGGATCGGGTACTTCCAGCGGCGTGCGCAGCGCACCGGCCAGCTGCCGCCGCAACAGCGCCTGCACCGCGCGCATGCGCTCACTCTCGGCCGCGATCTGCTCGCCACGCTGACTGACCGCCATTGCCGAGCGGACGCTGGCGAACGCCAGCGCCAGGCCACCGGCCAGCAGCACCGTGGCCAGCATCACTTCAACCAGCGTGAAACCTGCGGCGCGGCGCTTCATCGCGCGCTCTCCAGGTCCGGCGGCAGCAGGCGCAGGCTGCGCCAGCGCAGCTGCTCTCGTTCGCTGTCGCCCCAACGCACCTGCAGCTGCAGTTCGGCCAGCCAGGGGGCACCGGCCGACTGTGACTGCACGGCGTTGCCGGCACGTGGCTCCACCCACGGCTGCACCTGCAGCTCCCAGTGGTAGCGTCCCTGTTCCCAGTCGCCCTGCTGGCTACCCACCTGCAGTGGCGTGGCGACACCGGTTTCGGCCAGCAGCGACTGCGCATGCAGTATCGCGCGCGTGCGCAGCTCGGCCTCGCGCACCTGCCTGGCACCACCGGACAGACTGCCCAGCAGCAGGGTCAGCGCCAGCCCGAGCAGGGCAAAGGCGATGATCACTTCCAGCAGGGTGAAGCCGCGAACGTGCCGCTTCATTGTGCCCGCCAGGGGCCGGAGCGGACCTCACCGGTCAGCCAGCCCACGTCGATGCGCCATTCGGCATCGTCACGCTGCAGCCGGATGCGGCCACCGCTGGAGCCACCATCGGGATGGAACTCGATCACGCCCTGCCCTGGCGCAGTGGCCAGCTGCGCGGCGCCTTCGAACTGCACCTGCAGCTGTGCCGGCACGTCACCATGGCGCTGGTTGGCGCCTTCCCAGCGCCGCTTTGCCGGTTCGATGACAAAGCGCTGCGGCTCGCCGCGGGCGATCGCCTGCGCGCGTACCACCCGCAGCTGGTTGGCGATGTCCTTGCCGGCGCTGCGCAGCTGCATGCCGGCGAAGCCGCGCGACAGGCCGGCGGCGGTAATCAGGCCGATCGCTGCGATCAGCGCGATCACCAGCAGCATTTCCAGCAGCGACAGGCCCGCTGCGCGCCTGCCGTGCAGGCGCGGGCGAGGCAGCCGGCGCGGCAGGAAGTACGTCATGCAGGATTACGGCTGGTAGCGGATGTCGGCATCGACGCTGCTGCCGCCGGCCTTGCCATCCTTGCCGAGGCTGATCAGCTCGTACGGCTGGCCTTCGCCCGGCGCACGGTACTCCAGCGCGTGGCCCCACGGGTCATTCAGGTCGGCCGGCTTGGCGTACGGGCCCAGCCAGCCGCCGACACCTGCCGGTGCGGTCACCAGATCGTTGAGCGAGCCAGGCAGCTTGCCGGTATCGATCTGGTAGTTGTCGACCTTGGAGGCAACGGTCTGCACCTGCGCCTTGGCGATGTTGGCCTTGCCGCGATCGGCGCCGCCCAGCACGCGGCTGGCGACCAGGGTCAGCACCGCGCCGATCAGCACGATGACGATGATGATTTCCAGCAGGCTCATGCCCGACTGGTTGCGCGCGGCAGTGAAGGAAAGGCGGATTGGTCGACGGGAAGCAATCATGGTCGGTCCTTTCAGTTGCGGAGTGTCGGGGTTGCGTAGGGAGCCATCGTCAGCCGATGGCATTGGTCAGGTCGTACAACGGCACCAGCACGGCGACGATCACCGCACCGACCACCGAGGCCAGCACCAGGGTGATCGCCGGCACCATCGCCGCCAGCAGGCGGTCGATGCGCCGGGCGCTGTCCTGTTCGAAGGTATCGGCCGCTTTCAGCAGCATGGTATCGAGTGCACCGGATTCCTCGCCGACCTGGATCATCTGCAGCGCCAGGCGCGGGAAACGCTTGCCGCGCGACAGCGCCAGCGACAGGCCGGTACCGTTCTTCACTTCATCCGCGGCGGCTTCCACATCGGCGGCCAGCGCGCGGTTGCCCAGCACGTTGCGGGCGATGCCCAAGGCACCCAGCAGCGGCACGCCATTGCGCAGCAGCGTGCCCAGCGTGCGGGCCAGCCGCGCGGTTTCCAGTTCGCCGAGCAGGCGGCCGATGCCGCGACGCTGCAGCAGCCAGCCATCCAGCGCCAGCCGGAAGGCTGGTTGCCGCGCCTTGCGTTCGAAGAACAGCGCGAGTATCCCTGGCACCACCAGCAGCAACACCCACCAGTCGCGCACGAACAGACCCAGCTGCAGCACCACGTTGGTGAACCACGGCAGCGCCACATCCAGGCTTTCGTACATCTGCGCGAACTGCGGCACCACGTAGCCGAGCAGGAACAGCAGCGCGCCGCCCACCACCACCAGCAGGATGGCCGGGTACACCAGCGCGTTGATCACCTTGCCCTGCAGCGCGCGGCTGCGTTCGAGGTAGTCGGCCAGGCGCTGCAGGGTTTCGTGCAGGCTGCCGCCGGCTTCACCGGCCCGCACCATGTTCACGTACAGGCGCGAGAACAACCCATGCTGGCGCTCCAGTGCGGTCGACAGCGGCGCGCCACCGCGCACCACATCGCGGATGTCGGTGATCGCGCGGCGCGAGCGTTCGTCTTCGGGCAACCCGAGCAGGATCGACAGCGCGCGATCCAGCGGCTGGCCTGCACCGAGCAGTGTCGCCAGCTGCTGGGTGAACTGCAGCAATGCAGCGCCCTGCAGCGGCCGTTGGCGGAACAGGTTGCGCCAGGTACTGCCACCGATCGCACCGCCATCGGCCAGCTGGGTCTCCATCGGCAGATGGCCCTGGTCCTGCAGGCGCGCGACCAGCTCGGCCTCGCTTGCCGCTTCCATCTGCCCGTCGAAGATCTCGCCGTGCGGATTCAGTGCCTTGTAACGGTAGGTCGGCATGTCAGCCCCGGCGTCCTGCGCGCATCAGCTTTCCTCGGTGACGCGCAGGACTTCCTCGATGGTCGTCTGACCACTGAGGGCCTTGGACAGGCCATCTTCGTACATCGTGCGCATACCGGCTTCGCGGGCAATGCGTTCGATCTCGCCCATGCCGTCGCGGCGCATCACCGCGCGCCGTAGCGCGTCGTTCATCACCAGGAATTCCATGATGGTGGTCCGGCCGAGGTAACCGGTCGGCGCCAGCGCGGAGGGCTTCGGGCGGTACAGGTAGATCGGTCCTTCCGGCTGCAGGCGGCGCAGCTCGAAGCGTTCGATCTCTTCCGGCGAGGCTTCATAGCGCTCGGCATGGGTCGGCTCCAGCCGACGCACCAGGCGCTGGGCCAGGATGCCGTTGATGGTGGAGGTGAGCAGATAGTCTTCCACGCCCATGTCGAGCAGGCGGGTGATGCCGCCGGCTGCGTTGTTGGTATGCAGGGTGGACAGCACCAGGTGGCCGGTCAGCGCCGACTGGATCGCGATGCGCGCGGTTTCCAGGTCGCGCATTTCGCCGATCATGATGATGTCCGGGTCCTGGCGCACGATGCTGCGCAGGGCGTTGGCGAAGTCGAGGCCGATCTGCGGCTTGGCCTGGATCTGATTGATGCCTTCGATCTGGTATTCCACCGGGTCTTCGACCGTGATGATCTTGACGTCGGCAGTGTTCAGCTGGCTCAGCGCGGTGTACAGCGTGGTGGTCTTGCCTGAACCGGTCGGGCCGGTCACCAGCAGGATGCCGTGCGGCTGTTCCAGCACCTTGCGGAACTGCGGCAGGAAGGCGTCAGTGAAACCGAGACGATGGAAATCGAACACCACCGTTTCGCGGTCCAGCAATCGCATCACCACGCTTTCGCCGTGCGCGGTCGGCACCGTGCTCACGCGCAGGTCCAGCTCCTTGCCCTGCACGCGCAGCATGATGCGGCCGTCCTGCGGCAGGCGGCGCTCGGCGATGTTGAGCCGGGCCATGATCTTGATGCGGCTGATCACCGCAGCAGTGAGGTTGGCCGGCGGGCTTTCGCCTTCCACCAGCACGCCATCGACGCGGTAACGCACCTTCAACCGGCTTTCGAACGGTTCGACATGGATGTCCGAAGCGCGCAGTTCCACCGCGCGCTGGATCACCAGGTTGACCAGGCGGATCACCGGCGCTTCCGAGGCGAGGTCACGCAGATGCTCGATATCATCGACCGCACCGCCCTCGCCATCGGCGGTTTCGACGATCGCGCCCATCGCGCTGCGGCCCTGGCCGAACCAGCGTTCGACCAGGTCATCAATTTCTGCGCGCATGCCCAGCACCGGTGTCACCGGCACACCCAGTGCCAGCTGCACGGCCTGCTGCGGATAAGGATCATGGGCATCGGCCAGCCACAGCCGGACCCCCTGTTCATCCAGCGCGAGCGGGCAGACATGGAACTGCTTGAGGAAGCGCAGCGACAACGGCAAGCCTTCCGCCAGCCCTTGTGGCGGTGCTTCCGACAGCTGTTTGCCTTCCAGCAGCGGCAGCCCCAGCACTTCGGCGCTGGCCTGGGCCTGGTCACGCTCGGAGACCAGCCCCAGCCGCACCAGCAGGCCCAGCAGGCTACCGCCGGCCTCTGCGTGCAGCGGCCGCGCACGTGCCAGATCGCCTTCCTTCAGCCGGCCGCGCGCCAGCAGCGCATCCAGGATGCGGCCTTCAGCGTCGTCGGCAGCGGCGGTAGCAGCAAGCGCGTTCACATGACTCTCCTGTCAATCGGCTCGACTTTAACAGTTAAGCCATGATTTCCGCCGCCCCTGCGCCACCTTTCGTAAAAAGACGAAGCCCGTCACATGGGATGACGGGCTTCGGCCATTCAACTACGACAGTTCAAGCTTACTGCGTGGCGAGAATGCTCACCCCGTTGTAGGCCGCTTCACCCACCACCTTGATGTAGTAGGTGGCCGCCACCGGCTTGGTCACCCGCACCGTCTCGGAGGTGCCCGGACGGGTCGACTTGGCGTCGTTGTCGCTGGCACTGGGCTCACGGCCTTCAGCCACGTAGACCGAAACGTTGCCGGTGCCACCGTAGGTGATCACGCTGAACTGCTTGCCGGCAGCCGCTTCGAAGCTGTAGAGCTTGCTGCTGCCGGCCGCACCGGACAGGCCACCGACGGCGGCCTTGTTGGTCAGCGGCGTGGCCACCGGCCCGCAGTTCTCGGTGCACGGTTCTTCCAGTGCCTTGGCCAGCGCAGCCTTGGCATCGAGGATGCCGGTACCGATCGGGGTGGCCGCCGGGATGGCGACCGGGAACGGACGCGCGGTTTCCTTCAGCAGGGTGCGCATGGCCGCCGGAGTCAGCGGATCCTTGCCCTTGGCGATCAGTGCGCTCTGCACCAGTGCAGCAACGGCGGCCACATGCGGCGAGGCCATCGAGGTACCGCCCATGCCCATGTAGCCCGGCGTGCCCGATTCCGGCGTGGTGGCCGCATTGGAGCCGGTCTGCCAGATGTAGCCACCCGGGTTGCCGTCGACACTGCCGCCGCCACCCGGACCGGACAGGTCCACGCGGGTGCCATAGTTTGAGTAGTAGGTGATGCCACCGGTGATGCGCGTGGCACCCACGGTCACCACGCCTTCGCAGCTGGCCGGACGGTACTTGGACGCGTTGTCGGTCTCATTGCCGGCCGCCACCACCACGGTGGTGCCACGCGAGATCGCGCCGTTGATGGCGTCCTGGTAGGTGCTGCCGCAGGCGCCGCTGCCGCCCAGGCTCATGTTGATGATCTCGGCCGGGTTGGTGTTGGCCGGGATGCCGGTCACCGTGCCACCCGATGCCCAGACCACCGCGTCGGCGATGTCGGACAGGTAGCCGCCGCACTTGCCCAGCACGCGCACCGGCAGCACCTTGGCCTTGTAGGCGACACCGGCCATGCCGACGCCGTTGTTGGTCTGCTCGGCGACGGTGCCGGCGACGTGGGTGCCGTGCCAGGAACTGTCCTCTGCCAGCGAGCCGTCATAGCACTCGTTGTCGTTCTCGACCCAGTCACCGTAGTCCTGCGCACCCGGCACACGATCGTTGGTCGGGCGCCGCGAGGTCTCCGCATCGCTGATGAAGTCGTAACCCTCCAACAGGTTGCCGACCAGGTCCGGATGCTGCGGCAGGATGCCGGTATCGATCACCGCCACCACGATGCCCTCACCCTGCGAGACATCCCATGCCGCCGGTGCGTTGATGCCGCCGACGGCGTTGTGCAGGTGCCACTGGTTCTGCTGGTAGAAGGGATCGTTCGGCACCAGCGCCGGCTGTACGTCGCCGGCACGCAGCTCGGTGCGGCGCAGCTTGACGTCGGCTTCGGCGTACTGCACCGACGGGTCGGCCTGCAGTTCCTTCAGCACACGCTGCAGTTCGGCCGGGGCCAGGCGGCCCTGCACGCGGATCAGGTCCGCACCGGTAGCGAGCTTGCGTACCACCTGCGGGCCGAGGGTACTGGCACGTGAGGTACCGCCGGAGAGGCTGGCCCGGGTCAGCGCCGACTGCACGGTGGACAGCTTCGCCGAGCGGTCGGTGGCGGCGGCAGCGCCGGCCCGGTACTTGACGATGATGCGCTCGGCGCCCGGCTGGGCGGTGCTGGCCTGGCGCACCGGTTCGCGGGTCGGCAGGCCGGCGGCGTGGACGGCACCGACGGCCGTCATCGACAGCACGGCGGCGGCAAGCACATTGATGCGAAGGTTCTGCTTCTTGATCACGTCGAATTCCTCTTCTGGGTCATGGATCGAACCAACACTGCGGCCATCATTCCTTGACGACTCCCGGCCGGCCCAGCCGGGATTGCCGTGACCTCCCCCCAGGCCCTCACTGCAGGTGCTGCGCCGGCGTGGGTGGCCGCCGGCGCGATGGAGTGGCTTACCAGCCGAAGCCGGCACCGACGCCAACCGAGCTGTCGTCGCTGCTGAAAGCACCGCCGAAGGTCACCGTGGCGCGATCGCTGATCGCACGCTGGTAGCCCAGCGACAACGCCGACTCGCCGCCCTGGAAACCAATGCCGACGCCGACCCGGTTCTGGGTGCGGATACCGGCGGCACTGGTGGCCATGTTGAGCATCGCCGCGCTCATCGCACCCTGGCGGTCGATGCGGCGATCCATGTGGCGCAGGCGCCCGTCGATCTCGCCCTTGAACACATCGAAGCTGTCGGCGACGGCCTGGACGCGGCTGTCGGTGTAGCTGTTGGCCGTGGCCATGCCACGGTCGAGCTGGCCCTTGTTGACCGCATCGGTGGCCGTGGTACCCGCCGCCACATTGGTGACCTGGCGCTCGTTGCCTTCACTGCCCACCGAGACCGTGTTGGCACGATCGGCAACCGAGCCCTGGCCCAGCGCCACCGCGTTCGCCGCGGTGGCATTGGCGCCCTGGCCGATGGCCGTGGACGAAGCGCCACTGGCGACGGCGCCCTCGCCCATGGCGACGGCATTGAAGCCCGTCGCGGGAGTGCCAACCGGAATCCCGGCACCGGCGGCGGCCGCGGTCGGCGTGCCCTGCACACGCGCGGTGCTGGCCGGTGCCGCGTCGGCCGTTGCAGGTGCATCAGCGGAGCTGGCCAGCGGCCTCTCATCCAGCGAGGCACTCATCGCGCGCAGGTTGGCAGTCCCGGCACGCGAGCCACCGGCGGTTCTGCGGTCGATCTCGCTGACCTTGCGGTCCAGCGCGCCGAGCGCATCGCCGACGTTGCTGTAGGTGGCGCCCTGGATCACGTAGTTCGGAGCCACGAACACCCCCTGCATGCCGACGCTGGCACCACCGCCGAGGAAGCTGGCGGCATCGCTGAGCGACTGGAACAGCTGGCCGCCGTTGATCGCCTGGCGACTGCCCGCAGCGATGCTGCCGGCACCGACGTTGTCGATGGTGGTGCCCTGGAAGCCGGACAGGGTCAGGCGGTCACGGCTGGCGTCGTCGTAGCCGACCGCGCTGGCCGCGGTGGTTTCCACGGTGGCGATGCGCGAATCGAAATCGCCCACGCGCGTTTCCACCGCGCCCACCCGCTGGTTGGTGACGTTGAGCTGGGAGCCAGTGATGGCATCGCTGCTGCCGGCGGCGATGCGGCCATCGGCCACATTGACGATGCGGCGCGTGGCTGGACCATCGGTGCCATTGCCACCGCCGACCGACACCACGTTGGCATCGAGCGCACGCGAGCCCGCACCCAGCGCCACCGAGTTGGCACCAGACGCGCCGGCACTGTTGCCCAGTGCAAGTGCACCGTTGCCGATCGCCATCGCGTTGGCGCCCAGCGCATTGCTGCGTGCGCCGCTGGCACTGGCCGCCGAACCGATCGCGGCGGCATCACTGCCGCTGGCGCTGGCGATACCTGCGCCGGTGGCCTTGACGTAACGTGCCGTGCCATCGGCAGTCGCTGCGACCGCATCAAGCTGGCCACGATTGACCGCATCGGTGCGCTCGGTACCGGCAGCGACGCGGGTGATCTGACGATCACTGGTACTGCTGCCCACCGACACGGTGTTGGCACGGTCGGCCACCGAGCCTGCGCCCAGTGCGATGCTGCCGGCCGCCGAAGCGTTGGCACTGACACCCACCGCGGTGGCATTGGCGCCGGTGGCCTTGCTGCCGTAACCCACTGCAGTGCCAAGGCGACCACTGGCTTCGGCATAGCTGCCCAGCGCCGAAGCGCCATCGGCCGAAGCATTGGCACGGAAACCACTGGCCTGCGACTGGGTGCCGCTGGCCGTGGCCTGCGCGCCGCTGGCAGTGCTGTAAGCGCCCTTGGCCTGGGCGCCGGCGCCGGTAGCACTGGCGCCGAGTTCGCTGGCGCTGGCGCCACTGCCCACGGCTACGCTGTCGACACCAGCAGCCTGCGCTGCGTTGCCGAGCGCCGCCGCATTGTTGCCGGTGGCCAGCGCATCGAAGCCCACGGCCGTGGCATTGCCGGCCATGGCATTGGCACCACTGCCCAGCGCGGTAGCGCCGTTGCCGATGGCGTTGGCCGCGTTGCCGGCGGCCAGTGCGTTGTCACCGTCCACCAGGGCACCGGCCTCGCCATCGGCATTGCCGCTGGCCTGGAACTGCCGGCTGGTCTTGTCGGCGACGCTGGCGACTGCATCCAACTGGCCCTTGTTCACCGCATCGGTGGCTTCGGTACCGGCTGCGACATGGGTGACCTGGCGCTCACCGCCCGCCTTGCCGACGGCCACCGTGTTGTCACGGTCGGCCTTGGAGCCGGCACCGAGCGCGACGCTGTTGCTGCCATTGGCGGTGGCGTTGGCACCCAGCGCGGTGGCACTGCTGCCTGCCGCCCACGAATTCCAGCCGATCGCCGTGGCGTAGTCTTCGGTGGCCCACGCGCCCGCACCGAATGCCGCGGCACCGGTGCCACTGGCACGCGACGGGATCAGGCCGAAGAAGGTGCTGCCGCCGATGGCCACGCTCTCCTCGCCACTGGCCTCGCTGGACTGACCCACGGCAACGGCACCGGTACCGGCCGCAGCGGCACCGAAACCGACTGCAGTGGTGTTGGCACCACTGGCTGCCGAGCCGTAGCCCAAGGCAGTGCCGAGGCGACCGCTGGCTTCGGCGTAGCCGCCGACAGCGGTAGTGCCATCGGCGGACGCTGCGCTGCGGAAGCCGCTGGCCAGTGCCTGGGTGCCGCTGGCATTGGCTTCAGTGCCCGTGGCCGTGCTGTAGGCACCGCTGGCCTGCGCGCGCGCGCCGACCGCGCTTGCGCCCAGTTCACTGGCGCTGGCGCCGGTACCGAGCGCCAGGCTGTCTTCGCCGGTAGCCTGTGCCGTGCTGCCCAGGGCCGCCGCGTTGCTGCCGGTGGCCAGCGCATCGATGCCCACGGCCGTGGCGTTGGCGGCCAGCGCATTGGCACCACTGCCCAACGCGGTGGCACCGTTGCCGATCGCGTTGGCCGCGTCACCGGCCGCCAGCGCGTTATCGCCCTCCACCAGCGCCCCGGTTTCACCATCGGCATTGCCGCTGGCCTGGAACTGCCGGCTGGTCTTTTCCGCTGCCGCGGCTACGGCATCGAGCTGATTCCTGTTGACCGCATCATTGCCCTGGGTGCCGTCGGCCACGTTGGTGATCTGGCGGGTATTGCCGCCGCCGCCCACCGACACGGTGTTGTCGCGGTCGGCAATCGAGTCCGCACCCAGCGCCACGCTGTTGGCACCGCGCGATTCGGCGGCGTTGCCCAGTGCGGTGCTGTTGATGCCCCCCGACCAGGCGCCACCACCCACCGCAGTGGAGTAGTTGCCCGATGCCTCGGTGGCCAGCAGACCGAACAGCGAGCCGCCAACGGCGACACTGTTGGTGCCGGTGGCCAGGCTGCCCTGGCCGGTGGCGGTGCTGTAGGCGCCGGACGCTTCCGAGTCGCCACCCACGGCCACGCTGTTGGAGCCGGAGGCGTTGGCGAAGTTGCCGAACGCGGTGGCATTGAACGCCGAGGCCTGCGCGTAGCCACCGATGGCGGTGCTGTAACCGCCGCTGGCTTCGGCACCGATACCGAAGGCCGCCGACGCCGTACCACTGGCTACGCTCTCGCTACCGACAGCGGTGGCCGCGTCACCACTGGCATTGCTGAAGTAGCCCACGGCCACGGCCTCTTCGCCGGACGCTTCGGACAGCACGCCATTGGCAGTGCTACCGGCGCCGCTGGCGATGCTGGCCGCACCGAACGCCGCGCTCTGCTCGCCGCTGGCTTCGCTTTCCGCGCCATGCGCGGTGGCGTACTCGCCCGTGGCCTGTGCGTTGGCACCAACAGCGCTGGCGTTGGCTGCGGTCGCCAACGCATTGAAGCCCAGCGCCTGTGCGTTGCTGGCCAGCGCATTGGCGCCGCTACCCAGTGCGGTGGCGCCGTTGCCGATGGCGTTGGCGGCATCACCGGCCGCCAGTGCGTTGTCACCTTCCACCAATGCACCGGCTACGTCGTCGCCGTTGCCGCTGGCCTGGAAGAAGCGGCTGGTGGTGGTGGCCGTGGTCGCCACCGCATCCAGCTGCGCCTTGTTCACCGCATCGGTGGCCTGGGTGCCGGCGGCGACGTTGGTGACCTGGCGTTCGTTGCCGGCGCTGCCCACCGACACCGTGCGCGCGCGGTTGGCGACCGAACCGGCACCCAGCGCGACCGTGTTGCTGGCGCTGGCATTGCTGCCGGCACCGAGCGCGATCGCACTCTCACCACCGGCCACCGTGTTGGTGCCGATGGCGATGCTGTTGATGCTGTTGCCCAGCGCCTGGAAGCCCAGCGCCACGCTGTTGTCGCCATAGCCGAAGGCACCACGGCCGACCGCTGTGGAGCTGGCGCCGTTGGCCCAGCTGTTGTAACCGATGGATGTTGCGCCGCTGCCACTGGCCCAGGCCGCGTTGCCGAACGCCGAGGCATTGGTGGCAGTGGCCCATGCACCCGAACCGAATGCTGCTGCGCCACTGGCAGTGGCCCAGCTGTATCCGCCTACTGCGGTGCTGTCATCGCTGCTGGCGAATGCGCTGTCGCCGACCGCAACCGCATAGCTGCCGGTGGCGCGCGACTTGCCGCCTGCGGCGAAGCTGTTGTCACCACTGGCCTTGGCCGCGTTGCCGAAAGCGCTGCTGGCAGCCCCGGTGGCCTGCGCACCGCTGCCGACTGCGGTGGCATCGGCAACAGCGGTGGTGCCCACCTGCTGCGCCGTGCCATCAGCACCGATGATCGGCTGGTTGAACTCGTCGTAGGCCTGGCCGAGGCCACCGATGGCGACACCGCCATTACCGGTGGCCGCGCTGTTGCGGCCCACGGCCACGCTGTCATCGCCGATGGCCGACGCGGCAGCACCCTGCGCGATGGCACCTGCGCCGATCGCATTGCTCGACGAACCCACAGCGATGGAGCCTTCGCCATCAGCCAGTGCGCCAGCATCACTGCCCGCCTCCGGCTGTGCCTGGAAGAAACGCGCGGTGGTGTCGGCAGTGCCGGCCACGGCGTCGAGCTGGGCTTTGTTCACCGCATCGGTGGCTTCGCTGCCCGCAGCGACGCTGGTGATCTGCCGCTCGTTGCCGGCGCTGCCGACGGCCACGCTGTTGGCGCGCACCGCTTCGGAATTCGCGCCGAGTGCCACACTGTTCGCGCCGCGTGCGGTGGCGTAGTAACCCACGGCAGTGCTCTGCGCTCCGCTCGCCCAGGTCTGCGCGCCCAGGGCACTGGCGTTCTCGCCCGGTGCATAGGCGAAGTAGCCGACCGCGGTCGCTTCGGCGCCGGAGGCTTCGCTGAGGCTGCCGTTGGCCACGGCACGGTCGCCACTGGCGATGGCACCGGCACCGACGGCGGTGGCGGCTTCGCCACTGGCCTGGGTCTGCACGAAGAAGCCCAGGCCGGGGATCAGGTCAGCCGGGCCACCGATGGCGACGCTGCTGGTGCCCGTCGCGTTGCTCTGCGTACCCAGCGCGGTGGAATAATCGCCGATGGCATTGGCCACGGCGCCGAAGGCCGACGCCTGCGCACCGGCCGCATAGGCGCCGACGCCGTAGGACGACGCCGCAAAACCACTGGCTTCGGCACTGGCGCCGACCGCAGTGCCGCCGACGCCTGCGCTGGTTGCGCCGGTTTCCACCGGCACGCCGCCGCTGGTGATCAGCGGGTTGCCATCGGCATCCACCGCAGCGCCACCCACGGCAACGCTGCCTGGACCGTTGGCCTGCGCGTTGTTGCCGAACGCGGCACTGTTCTGGCCCGAGGCCAGCGCGTTGTTGCCAACGGCAGTGGCGTTCTGCGCGATGGCGGTGGCGCCGGCACCGACTGCAGTGGTGCCGTTGCCGATGGCATTGGCGGCCTCGCCGGCCGCCAGCGCCTCGTCGCCCTCGGCCAGTGCACCGGCATCGCTGTTGCTGCTGCCGTTAGCCTGGAAGCGCTTGGCGGTGGCATCGGCCACGGCGGCAACGTCCTTCAGCTGACCGACATTGACTGCATCGTTGTCTTCGGTGCCTGCGGCCACGCTGGTGATCTGCCGGGTCAGGCCGTATTCGGCGGCACCAACGGACACGGTATCGACGCGGTCGGCCAGCGAGCCCGCGCCGAGCGCCACGCTGCCGGTGGCCACCGCCGCGGAATTCGAACCCAGCGCGGTGCTGTATTCACCGACGGCGGTGCTGAACGCACCCACCGCGATCGATGCTTCGTTGGCTGCGGTAGCGCCGCGGCCCAGCGCGGTGCTGCCCGGGCCCATCGCCACGGCACCGCCGCCAACAGCGGTGGCGCCATCGGCAGTCGCTTCGGACAGCGCACCCAGCGCGGTGGCCGCGCCGTTCTCGCTGGCGGCGGTCGCGCTTGCGCCAACCGCGGTGTCGCCGAGACCGAAGGCCGCAGCGCTCTGCCCGACCACCACGCTGGCATCGCCGATTGCCAAGGCGCCCTGGCCGAACGCGCTTGCGCCCAGGCCCGCGGCAATGGCCTGGGTACCGATGGCAGTGGTGGCATTGGCCAGCGACTGTGCGCCGACACCGGCCGCGACTGCGCCCTGCCCGTCGATCTTCGCCGCGTCGCTGTCATCGCCTGCGCCATCGGCCTTGAAATAACGGTTGCCATCTGCGGCAACGTCGGCCAGCGCAGCCTGGGTGGCGCGCGCCTGCGCGTCCAGCTGCGCCTTGTTCACCGCATCGGTGGCCTGGCTGCCTGCGGCAACATTGGTGATCTGCCGTTCCTTGCCGGTGTCACCGACGGACACGGTGTTTGCGCGGGTGGCCTTGGAGCCGGCGCCGAGCGCCACGCTGTTGGCCGCACTGGCGCTGCTGTTGCTGCCGATCGCCACCGCGTTGCTGCCCTTGGCCGTGGCAGAGCCTTCGATCAGGCACTTTTCGAGCAGCTTGCCGCTGAATGCCACGCAGGTGGCGCTGCCGCCGATCTGCACCGACTGTGCTGCGGCGATACCGCTCATGCCCAATCCCAATACCAGGCCCAGTGCCATCGCCAACCTTGCGGGCGCAGCCTGCGTTGCATCGCGGCGCTGGTCGACGACCCCGCCGCCGCTGTCGGAGGAGGCCAGTTCCGAGGCCACCACCAACTGACCCAATGCTTTGTTCCAGACCTTGCGATAAATCCGATTCATCGGTACGGCTCCTGATTGGACTGGTTTTGGGCAAAGCAACGCCACCGCTGGGCTTTCCGGCCCAACGTCCCCTGGGGGCGTTTATTCGCGTGATTTACTGCGGGGTATTGCCGAACGGCGCGCAGCGACAGAAAACCGAGCGCGTGCGCCAAGCGGTTACTGCGAAATGAATGATTCTGAAACGGGGTTCAAGTGTTAACGGCAACTTTGCAGATCGTCAAGACTTTGACACAGCAAATCCTATTGCCGTGAAGCACATCACTATTTCACGTGTTTATGAAAGGATTTTGTTATGCATGCGTGACGATTCCTCGACGCATGAAAATGCATGTAACTAGCGGTCGCGACTGGAGTTTCAAGCGCGCAAAGAAAAACCCGCCGATCAACGGCGGGTTTTTCCATACGCGATGGCATTGAGGCCTGCGCGATGCAGTGCGATCAGCCGCACCACACCCGCGCGTTGCGGAACATGCGCATCCACGGCGAGTCACCCTGCCACTCGGCCGGAGCCCAGCTCAGGTTGAGCGCGCGCGGGGTGCGTTCCGGGTGCGGCATCATGATGGTGACGCGGCCGTCACTGCTGGTCAGGCCGGTGATGCCGTCCGGCGAACCGTTCGGATTCAGCGGGTACTGGCTGGCAACGTTGCCGTGGCCATCGATGTAGCGCAGCGAGACACGTGCGGCGGCCTGGTCAACGGCGTTGTCGAACACGGCCTGGCCTTCGCCATGCGCCACCGCCACCTGCAGGCGCGAGCCGGCCATGCCACGCAGCAGGATCGACGGCGATTCCACCACTTCCAGCAGCGCGGTGCGGGCTTCGAACTGCTCGCTGGCGTTGCGACGGAACTGCGGCCAGTGCTCGGCACCGGGGATGATGCCCTTCAGCTGGCTCATCATCTGGCAGCCGTTGCACACGCCCAGCGCGAAGCTGTCCTCGCGGGCGAAGAACGCAGCGAAGGCATCACGCAGCGCGCTGCGCTCCAGGATCGAGGTGGCCCAGCCACGGCCGGCACCGAGCACGTCGCCGTAGCTGAAGCCACCACAGGCGACCAGGCCGGTGAAGTCCTGCAGGGCCACGCGGCCTTCGATCAGGTCGCTCATATGCACGTCGAAGGCGCGGAAGCCGGCACGTTCGAAGGCGTTGGCCATTTCAATCTGGCCGTTCACGCCCTGCTCGCGCAGCACGGCCACGCGCGGGCGCGCACCGGTGCTGATGAACGGCGCCGCCACGTCCTCGTTGAGGTCGAAGCTGAGCTTGGGCTTCAGGCCCGGCGCTGTGAAGGCACGCGCAATCTCGCGCTCGGCGTCGGCGTTGGCCGGGTTGTCGCGGCGCTTCTGCATCGCATGGGTGACCGACCACCAGGCGTCGAACAGCGCGTCCCAGCGCCACTCGGCCAGGTTCTCGCCGCCCAGCGACACGCGCACCACCGGCGCGGTGGTCGGCTTGGCGATGCGCTGTGCGCATTCGGTCAGTGCGTGGCGTTCGACCAGGTCGGCGAAGGCCGCACGGTCTTCGCGCGCGATCTGCACCACCGCGCCCAGTTCTTCATTGAACAGGCTGCGGAACGGATCATCGCCCCAGGCATCGAGAGTGATGTCCAGGCCCAGGCGCGAGGTGAAGGCCATTTCGCACAGCGCAGCGAAGGCACCGCCGTCGCTGCGGTCGTGGTAGGCCAGCAGCAGCCCGGACTGGCGCGCATCGCGGATCAGTTCGAAGAAGCCACGCAGGCGCTGCGGGTCGTCCAAGTCCGGCGCGGCACCGGCGAAAGCCGGCAGCTCGCCGTGGTCGGCATGCACCTGGGCCAGGATCGAACCACCCAGGCGCTGCTTGCCGGCACCGAGGCCGATCAGCCACAGCTCGCTGTCCACGTCGCGGTCGAGCAGCGGGGTCAGCTGCTGGCGCACGTCGGCCACCGGCGCGAACGCCGAGATCACCAGCGACACCGGCGACACGCTCTTGTGCGCTTCGCCCTGGTCGTGCCACTGCGCCTGCATCGACAGCGAGTCCTTGCCTACCGGAATGCTGATGTCCAGCTGCGGGCACAGTTCCATGCCCACCGCCTTCACTGCGTCGTACAGCAACGCGTCTTCGCCCGGGTGGCCGGCCGCGGCCATCCAGTTCGCCGACAGCTTGATCTCATCCAGCGCATCGACCGGGGCCGCGCACAGGTTGGTCAACGCTTCGCCCACCGCCATGCGTGCCGAAGCAGCGGCGTCGAGCAGGGCCAGCGGGGTGCGCTCGCCGATCGACATCGCTTCACCGGACACGCCGTCGAAGTCGGCCAGGGTGATCGCCACGTCGGCCACCGGCAGCTGCCACGGGCCGACCATCTGTTCGCGTGCGGTCAGGCCACCGACGCTGCGGTCACCGATGGTGACCAGGAAGTTCTTTGACGCCACCGTCGGGTGCGCGAGCACGCGAAGGCCGGCTTCCTGCAGGTCCAGGCCGCCGGTCTTCAGCGCCGGCCAGCGCGGGGCCGACGGATGCGCGGTGTCGCGGTGCATCTTCGGCGGCTTGCCGAACAGCACATCCATCGGCAGGTCGATCGGCGCATCGGCCGGGGTGTGGCCCGGCACCGCACCGTAGGCCACCACCAGGTGTTCCTCGGCAGTCGCCACGCCAACCGCGGCGAACGGGCAGCGCTCGCGGGCACACAGTGCGGCGAACTCGGCCAGGCGCTCCTGGGCCACGCCCAGCACGTAGCGTTCCTGCGACTCGTTGCACCACAGCTGCATCGGCGACAGCGACGGATCATCGGTGGGCACCTTGCCCAGATCGATGACACCGCCGACCTTGGAGTCGTGCAGCAGTTCGGGGATGGCATTGGACAGGCCACCGGCACCGACGTCGTGGAAGAACTTGATCGGGTTGTTGGCGCCCATCGCCACGCAGCGGTCGATGACCTCCTGGCAGCGGCGTTCCATTTCCGGGTTGTCGCGCTGCACGCTGGCGAAGTCCAGGTCTTCGGCGCTCTCGCCGGAGGCCACCGAACTGGCGGCACCGCCGCCCAGGCCGATCAGCATTGCCGGGCCACCCAGCACGATCACCGCGTCACCGGCCTGCAGCTGGATCTTGTCGACCTGCACGCGGTCGATCGCGCCGAGGCCACCGGCCAGCATGATCGGCTTGTCGTACGCGCGCACCAGATCGGCGCCTTCCGGCAGCTCGAAGCTGCGGAAGTAGCCGAGCAGGTTCGGGCGGCCGAACTCGTTGTTGAACGCTGCGCCGCCAAGCGGGCCGTCGGTCATGATTTCCAGCGCCGGTGCCATGCGCGGGTTCAGCGCGCGCGGCGCTTCCCACGGCTGCGGCAGTTCCGGAATGCGCAGGTGCGAAACCGAGAACCCGGACAGGCCCGCCTTCGGCTTGCCGCCTCGGCCGGTCGCGCCTTCGTCGCGGATCTCGCCACCGTTGCCGGTCGATGCGCCCGGGAACGGCGCGATCGCGGTCGGATGGTTATGCGTTTCCACCTTGATCTGGAACGCGCTGGGCACCTGCGGCTCGCGGCGGTATTCGCCGCTGGCCGGATCCGGGCGGTAACGCGACGCCGGATGGCCTTCGATCACTGCGGCATTGTCGCTGTACGCGCTGAGCGTGTGCTGCGGGGTCTGCTGGTGGGTGTTCTTGATCATCCGGAACAGCGAGCGGTCCTGTTCCTGGCCGTCGATGGTCCAGCTGGCGTTGAAGATCTTGTGGCGGCAGTGCTCGGAATTGGCCTGCGCGAACATCATCAGCTCGACGTCGGACGGCGCGCGGCCGAGCGCGGTGAAGCGTTCGCGCAGGTAGTCGATCTCGTCCTGGGCCATGGCCAGGCCGAGGCGCTGGTTGGCAGCCTCCAGCTGGTCCACCGGCACGCGTTCCAGTTCACCGCGGGCCGGCGCCGAGAACAGCGCCAGGCCCTGTTCCACGGTCTCCAGCACCGACTGCGTCATCGGGTCGTGCAGCGCCTTGACCAGCGCCTGCTGGGCGGCGGCATCGGCCGGCCACCCCTGCACGTCGATGCGCAGGCCACGCTCGACCCGGCTGACCGGCTGCCCGGCACCACGGACCAGTTCGGTGGCCTTGCTCGACCACGGCGACAGCGTGCCCAGGCGCGGCACCACGATGCGGCTGACCGCGCCGTCGGCCACGGCCTCGGCCTGCGGCGCGGCTTCGAGGATGCGGCACAGGGTGGTCAGGTCGGGGGCGGCGCTGCCTTCGGGCTGCACGAAGTAGACGTGCCAGGCACCGCTGATGCGCAGGGAGGGCGCGATGGACTGCAGGCGGGATTCAAGACGTTCGCGGCGGAACGGCGACAGGGCGGGCGCGCCCTCGAGGACCATCATGTCCGGGGAACCGTAGTTGGGAAACGGGCCCGACATTGTACCGGAAGCGGGGGAAGGGCTTTGGCCGGGCGGCGCCCGGCACCCGCAGAGGCGCCCAAGCCAAGGCCACAGCCAGAGCAAAGGCAAAAGCCACAGCAACAACGGGCATTCCTTGGGATGGCGGGGTGGTGGGGGCCAGCAGGACACGCCGTAAACCCGTCCATGGGGGCTCGATGGCGCCATCCATGGCGCCAACGGTCCTGC
>NZ_JAWIRT010000042.1:0-21432 GCF_036320045.1 Stenotrophomonas sp. SMYL20
CCCGGCGCGGGCGACGATGCCTGCGGCTGCAGCGGCGCGCTGAGCGTTGGAGTGGTGGACGAGGGCGGCGCTCATGCGGCGGCGTCCTGGAGCGCGGCGCGCAGCTGCTTGGATGCAGCCTGCAGCTGGTGTGCGTGCTGCTCGGCCTCGTCGGCGGTGAGGTGCAGGCGGGCAGCGCCCATGTCTGCGATGACGCGTTCGCTGACGTGGTCAGCGGTGACTTTCATCTCTGCCGATCGGCAGCCCAAGGAAAGGGTGGCCATGCTGGAATCTCCTGCCGCCGGCCCCGGGGTGGGGCTTGATGGGCGGCTCGGAGGTAAAATTACCTGCGGGTATTTCTTGTGTCAATACCCATGGGTAATTTTAATTGAGCGGGCGCCTGAAACGACAGAGCCCCGCATTGGCGGGGCTCGGTTGCATCTGATCTGGGTGCTTTCTACCAATCGTCGTTCGGCTTTGCCTTCCCGACCATTGCCTGTATTCCAGGCCCAGTCTCGATCAGTTTCGCCTTGATCTTATCCAGGTCCTTCTGCTTACGAACAACCAGGTCACCCGCAGGCTGCGTCACACCGTTGGCATACTTGGCGGGCCACTGGATGCGTAGATCGCTGAAGGTGAGCCGGAAGCGCTGATCCTTCGCTTCAAATCGAAGGGTGAAAGGCACTGTCCAGTCGGGCTTTGCCACGCACTCCCATCCGCTCGCGCATGGGTACGGGATGAATCCCTTTCCAATGATCGTCCCATCGGCCGCGCTTTCGTATTCGATCACTGCCTTTGCTGACCGGAAGTTCTCTGCGATCCACTGTCGGCCAGCCCGAAACACATCTGCTTTGTCGGCACCGGGCGCTTCGAAAACCTGCACGATAGTGCGCTGTTCTTCGGTGAGATCTGCGGCAGTAGCTGCTCCACTGATCATCGCTGCAACAACCAGGGTGGCAGTGCCCATGCGCATCCATGCACCCATATCTAGAACCTCCTAAGTCCGGCGTGGACCAGAGCCTTGCCCTGGATGGAAAGCTCAGTGGCTTCGCAACGCCACTCCTTGAACTCAGGATTGGCGCTGACGACCCACATGCCGTCGCTGCGCTTCTGCAGCATCTTGATCTGGGTCTCGCCGGCGTAGCTGATCAGGTAGTAGTCGTCGCCGTCGAAGTAGTCGCAAGCGGTGTCGATCCAGACGATGTCGCCGTCCTCGATCTTCGGTCGCATAGACGGTCCACGACCGGTGATGATCTGGATCCTGCCAGGGCGTGGGAGGAAGCCAAGCTTCCGGCGCACTTCCCATTCGGCCACTTCCATGACCTGCATTACCTCTGGGAAATCTTGATTCACGACACCCGGGCCCATACCAGCCGCTCCCTCGAACAGATGGAAGCGAACGTAGCCCGGAGGCGTCTCAGTCTCTAAGACCTGTGCGACAGGCGACGATGGGAAGCGGTCTGGATACGCCGTGGCCAGCGCTGCGAGCGTGTCCTCGCCAATGCGCTTTCGTCCGGCCTTTCCTGGCTCGTAGAGCATGCGGGACACATAGCTGGCGTCCTTTCCGATTTTTGCCCCGATCTTGGCCAAGGCGCCGCGACCGAGCTCGTCTGCCAGGCCGCGCAGCGCGAGGCGTCGTTGTTCGTACTTGTCCATGCAGGTATTCCACGATTTCCATTACCTGCAAGTAAATTGCCTGCGGGTATTGATTGAATGCTTACCTGTAGGTATCTTTAGGTGCATGCAGACCCTTCGAACCTACCTCTCGACCCTGAGCCCGGCAGAACAGGCGGTCTTTGCTGATCGCGCCGGAACGACGATCGGTTATCTGCGCAAGGCGCTTAGCAAGGGGCAGCGCTTCGACGGTGCACTAGTTCGCCAACTGCATCTGGAAAGCGCCGGCTCGGTGTCGCTGACGGACCTTCGCCCGGACATCTGGCCAGGCGAAGAGCAGCGGCCGACGGTAGCTGATCAGATCCGGGCGGAGGTGGACATCCGGATGAGCAAGCGCGCGCTGCGGAAGAAGCTGGGTGTTCCGAACGACAAGCTTCTCGCGAAGGTGCTGAAGCTGCCGATCGAGCAGGTTGAGGGCTGGTCGGAAGAGGGCGCCTTGCCGGCGCTGCCTCAGATCCAGCGTCTGCTGGGTGTCCAGGAAGAACCGCAGGCGCAGCCCGCGTCGCATGACCCTGACGAGAACCGTTACGCCCCTCTGGAGGTGGCCTGATATGCGCGCGCTGTCCGACAAGTGGAATCCGCGGCTTTGGCTACGTGATTGGCTGGCCAAGCCTTCGAAGAACGAGCTGGTGCAAGAGAAGCGAATCAGGGCCGGGCTGCGCGAAGCAACCCGGCTCTGGCATGCCGAGCAGAACCGCCGTGACGCTATGAGTCGACCAGGTCCTTCGCGGCTTGAATCATGTCCTCTGCCTCCTGTCGCGACAGCGTCGACGCCTGATGTTTCACCAGTTCGATCACCTGATCCCTGAAGTCTTCGCGCTGCGGCTGATTGCGCGCAAGAACGGTAACCACTGCACGTAGCGCGCGCAGTTCTGCAGTCGTCGATTTCGAGCTCATGTCGCCCTCCTTGCGGGCTTGGTTGTTGGCACATCCAGCGTAGCGCAAGGAGGGCGGCGCCAGTCGTCCCTGATTCGTTGTCCATGGCGCACATGATGCGCCGCCGCAATGCCCCGAAAAACCTTGAAACACCTGTCTCCCCAAGGTGACCCATGACTTGCCGAACCTCCTCTTTGAATTGGCTGGACGTGCTCTACAACTCCGTGCGCAAGACGCCCGGCGGCGTGGCCGATGCAGCTGCCTACCTGGCCGACCGCCGCGGTAAGTCGATGCACCCGGAGACGCTGCGCGCGAAGCTGCGCGGCCTGGAGGGTGAGTCGCTGACGATCGAACACGCCGAACTGCTGACCGAGTGGATGCAGGAGAAGGCAGGCGGCTGCGAGTACGCGCTGGAGTGGATGCAGGCGCTGGCCGGCCAGTTCGGCATGGCCGTCGACGCGGTTCCGCCGCCACCGGAGGGTGGCTGGTCTGACGAGATCGGCGCCATCCAAACGAAGCTGCTGGAGATCACCTCGCGGGTGGGCCGGTTGTCCGGCACCGCATTGGAAGCAATGTTGGATCGGCGCATCGATAGCGACGAAGCCGAGCTGATGGTGAGCGAGGTCCGTGCGCTGCGCACGATGGCACACCGCCTGGAGCGCAACGTGGCGCGCGCGGCGGCGAAGGGGAGGGCACGCAAGTGACCAATCATCCCGCTCGCGCGAGCGACCTAAGCACCAGCCACGACTCGGCGCACTACGTGGTCGCCAGCGGCCTGCAGGCGCACCAGCACGACCAGAGCACCAAGGCGGTGACGGACAACCCGGGCATGACCAGCAAGGAGCTGGCGCAGGCCACCGGGCTGGACCGATACATGCTGGCGCGCCGACTTCCGGAGCTGATCAAGGAAGGGCGCGTGTACCGCGGCCAGAGCAGGCGCTGCAAGGTCAGTGACCGTTCGGCATGCACCTGGTGGCCGGTGGCCCCGGGTCAGAACTTGGCATTGGGGATCTGACGTGGCTGCACGAATGACAGGCATGGTGTTCGAGCGCTACCCAGGCGGTGGCGGCGAACTGCTGTTGGCTCTGGCCCTTGCCGATAACTCGCACGACGACGGCACCCGCATCTTCCCGTCGGTTGCCACGTTGGCCGTGAAGTCCAGGCAGTCCGAGCGCTCGGTGCAGTACCAGCTGCGGAAGATGGAGCGCATTGGCTGGCTGGAGGTCGTCAGCGAGGGCGGTGGTCGCATGAAGGGCTACAAGTCCGGCGGCCGTCCGCGTGAGTACCGGATCAGCCCGTACTGGATCGCCGGTGGTGATCTGGCCATGGATGGGGACGCTGGAGAACAGCCCGAGAATTCAAAGGGTGCAAATTCTGCACCCTTTGCAAAGGGTGCAAAACAGAGTCGGAAAGGGTGCAAAACGACGCAGGAAAGGGTGCAAAACAGCGTCGAAAAGGGTGCAACAGCTATTGCACCCGAACCAAGAGCAACCAAAAGCAACCAAGAGCAACCCTCACACCGCGAGTGTGAGCGCGAGGCCGATCCGCTGGCGCTGACCACCGAGCAGGTCGACCGCGAGCTGGCCGGTTTCGGCAGCACGCCGACCGGCGTCGACCGCGAGCAGCTGGCCCGGTTCGTCCGGCACCGCGCCGCGATCCGCCGCCCGCTGTCGGTCCAGGGCTGGCTGCAGGTCCGCCAGCAGCTGCTGGACCTGATCGCCGCCGGCCACGACCCCACCGAATCCCTGAAGCAGACGATGGCCGCCGGCCTGGCGCTGCCCGTGATCCCTGTCGCCCAGCAATCCGCAGGAGCAAGCCATGCAAGCCCTCAACACGGTTCTGCCGACCGCACCGAGCAGCTCGAGCAGCAGTTCTACGCCCAACGCCGAGGCAGTGGCCACGGTGGCTGCGCTGGGGTCGAGCCAGGGGATGTCGTCGACGCCGAGTTTGCCGTCGTCGGCTGAGCCGGTGAGCGACCAGGCCACGGCCTACCTGTGGGAATTTTGGAAGCAGATGACGGCCATGTTCCCCGGAAAGTGGGAGCGCGAGAACGGGGCGGCACCGGTGAAGAAGGACGGCAGCCTGACCATAGCGGCCGGCACGTGGTTCCAGGTACTGAAGGGGCGCAGCCGGGCACAGCACGCGCGCGGCATGGCCTACTGCCTGACCGAGGGCCGGGAGTGGCCACCGAACCCGCCGAGGTTCCTCACGATGTGCCTGGACATTCCGGTCATGGCGGCGGTGGAGCGGGAGATGGCGCCGGGCCGGCCGCAGAGCGGTTTCACGGTGCTGGTGCGTTCGCTGCTGGACCTGCACGTCTACGTCTCGGCCGACCACGGATCGCAGCAGCGGCGGATGCTGGAGGAGGCTTACACGCGCGCTGTCCAGCACGTGGTCGACGGGAAGCCGCTGCCGCAGCCGGTGCTGGCCATCGAGCAGGAGAAGCACGGCGTGCACCCGGTGCGCGATCGCGAGGCCGCACGTGCGGCCATGGCGCGCGCTGCAGCAGACCTCGGGTTCGGGGAGGGCGCGTGAGCAAGCACGACACGGTGCGACTGCTGTACGCCGAGCGCTGCAGCGTGGTGGAGATCTCCCTGGCTGTGGGCTGGCTGCCCTGCAACGTCCGTTGGTTCATCCGGAACTGGATCGATACCGATGGTGACTGAGGCCGAGCTGGCCCAGGCGGAGCAGGCCGGGCGCTGGGCGCGAGATGCCTGCCGCAGTCGGGAATCGGCACCGCGGTACGAGATGGGACAGGACGGAGTGACGCGTCGACGCCGCTGGCAGGGCGGATGGGATGGGCGGGATCAGGAACTGAGCGCGGCACGCCGCAGCACCACGAGGAACAGACGCTGATGGACTTCACCAAGTACAGCACACGCAGCAAGTTTGCCAAGGAGATCAACGCCGGCTACTCGGCTCGGCTGAACGGGCAGCGCCTGAGCGACAACCCGCACCTGGTCTGGCATGACCAGCCGGAGGGCGGTTTGGCCAAGCAGATCGGCCACTTCACCGAAAAGGCCGAGGCATGGCAGTACGGCTGGCGCCTGGCCGACCAGGGCGAGAAAGGCGCGCGCTGATGTGGTCGAAGGCGCCGCCGCCGACGAAGGAAGAGCGCGCCCGCATCGAGCTGGCCAAGACCGGCCCGTGCATGGCCTGCCTGGCGCTGCAGATGCAAGGCCTGCTGGAGCCGGAGCTGGTGGTCTATGGCTGCGACTACAACCACGCCAAGAGCGGGAACGTGCGGCGGGGCCACGCGGAGGGCTATGGCCTCTGCAAGTGGCATCACATGCGGCATCCGATGGAGGGGAACACCTTCGCGACGATGCGCCAGATCTACGGCCCGAGCCTGATGGATGGCTCGCGGACCTTCCACGAGACGTACGGCTCGGATGACGAGCTGATCGCGAACCAGACCTGCGTGAACGAATTGAGGGCATGACAATGATGGACAGGAGCAAGACGTACGCTGGCCGCTCACGCGCGCTGTTCGAATCGATTCCGGGTCTGCAGATCACCGGCATCCAGGTGGCGGACCGGTTTGGCGTGGTGGGATCCGATGAGCGGGGCAAGGTGCGGCGCACACTACGCGACCTGGTGGACGCGGGCTACCTGCGCAAGATCGGTGAGGGCAGAACTGGCATCTACGAGCGCACCGGCGCCGAGATGCGGCGACTGCCAATGAGCCCGGAGCAGCGAAGGGACCGGAATCGCGAGATCACCAAGGCGTACAAGGAACGTCTGCAGGCGTCCACGAGCAGCGTGCACCGTGCTCCGGACAAGATGACCATCAACCGTGCCCGGCTGGATCTGCTGGCTGACCTGGCGCCGGCCAAGCCGTGGGGCAAGGAGAAGTCCGGCCAGCGACCGGCCGAGACGGTGGAGCAGTTCGAGGCACGCGGCGGGAAAGTGCAGCGCCTGACGGCCAGCTGGGAGCAGGCAGCATGAGTTACCAACCATTGCTGCAGAACCTGGTGACAACTTGCGTCGCCGATGGTCGCATTTCGGTCAACGTGGCCAGGAGGATCATCGCTGAATCTGAGACGCCAGCTGTCCTATGGCTGCCAATTGCCGTTGCACCGCAGGACGGCACGCGGTTGCTGCTGTGGGACTCGGAGAGCAAGCGGCCGGTGTTCGGCAGCTGGCGGTGTGATAACCCCAAGATCACGCACTTTGCGGCCGAGCCGGCCGGCCCGGAGGTGCCATGAACCGCCAGCCAGCTGATCACCACCACAACCGGGAGCCCGGCTGGCCGGAGTGGGGCAGGCAGAACCTGACGCTGACCGCCGCCCTGCGGATGGTCCGTATGTACGGCGACCGCATCCCATCGGTTGCCCAGCTTCGGGCGGACTTCGGGGTCAGCCGAGCAACTGCGTTCCGTTGGCGTGCCGCCTTCCGCGATGCGATCGAACAGCACGAGGCCGCCAATGCAGGCTGACCGCGCGCTGGAGCTGGTGCTGCCCTGGCCGAGCAAGGATCTGTCGCCGAACGCCAGAGTGCACTGGCGGAGGAAGGCTGAGGCCACGACGCTGGGACGGCAGCTGGCCGCTGTGCGTGCCTACGAGGCGGGGTGGAAGGGTTCGAAGCTACCGCCGGGCCGCCTGCATCTCTGGCTCGACTTTTACCAGGCGCCGGGGAAGGCGCTTCCAGACGACGACAACATGATTCGCAGGATCAAGCCGTATCGCGACGGTATCGCCCAGGTTCTGGGCATCGACGACAGGCGATTCGTCATCCATCCATATGTGCACGACGAGCGCCGTAAGGGTGGCCAGGTGGTGGTGCGGATTACGGGCGGGCCGGCGGCCGCCGGCGAATCAACGAAAGGGGAACGTGCATGAATCCACGAGAGATGATGGCGCGGCTGGGGCCGAGCACGGTGAAGTTCGACATAGGCCGGGGAGGCGGGAAGCCGGACCTGACGAACCAGGACATTGCTGCGGCGCTAGGCATGGTGCCGGCAGGGCTCGGCCGGGAGCTGCTGGAGGCGTGCTGGTGGCCGGACGGCGCCGCGCTCAGGCAAGGCGCCCTGAGGGACGCCATCCTGTCGCTCGTCATGCCCGAGCTTGCCAGACAGGCCAGGAAGCTGACGGAGGTTCACCTGGATCTGCAGCTGGCCGAGGCAGCCGTATCATTCGCAGGTAGGTCGCCGACCACCACGCAGCGGAATGAAGTGGCCAGGTGCCGTTCGGAGTTGGCCGTGGCACGGGCAGCAACCTGGCCAAAGAACACTGCTGATCATCTACCGGCCATCGCCCGGGCAGCCATCGGTGAGCTGTCGGGCGGCAACAAGTGCATGGCCTGTGGCGGCCGGCAGTACAGCATGGAAGAGGCAAAGGTTACGATGTGCAAGGAGTGCCGTGGCACCGGGCTGGAACCGAACCCTGATCGGCGCCGTGCCTTGGCCATCGGCTGCGACCCATCGGACTATCCGCGTAGGTGGCGCGTGGTGTATGAATGGATTCTGGTGAAGATGAGCGATGCGATGGCGGGTGCTGAGCGGCAGTTCGTGGTGACTCTTTCAAGGGATGCGGCGTGATAAACCCGCTGCACGTGGATTTCTCGTTACAACGCAAGCCCGGCTGGCGGCAGAAGCCTGACGCTACGTGCGACGTGTACGTCGTGATGGCCCGTGATGGCTCAGGCCCGATGTACGTAAAGGTTGGGATGAGCAGCCATCCTGAGTCGCGGCTGGTTTCCATCCAGACGGCCTGTCCGCTTCCGCTGCTGCGAGCGATGGCTTTTACCTGTCGGTCTACTGCATTGGCACGGGCGGCTGAGGGAGCGATGCATCTCCACCTGAGCGAGCATTCCACAGTCGGCGAGTGGTTTCGATTCGAATGGGGTGAAGAAAGCAAGCGCTTGCTCGAGACGGCGATGAACGACTTGATTGATCAAGTGGACGGCAGAAACCTGCGCCAAATCGACCTGTCTACCGTATCTCGTTCGGTCCTGGAGAGGAGGAGGGAGGCGGAGCAAGCGCGCTCGAAGCAGCTCGCGGCGGCCATGGAGAAGCATCGAGTGGCTGTGGAGTTGCGCGCTCCATATAAACGTCCTTAATTTTCTACCATCGCGCACGAACCCACCCCGGCCATCGAGCCGGGGTCTTTCATTTCCGGACCCGCCATGATCCTGACCGCCTCGACAATCCAGCAGGCGGTCGGCTGCAGCGCCGCCGTCGCCGCCCAGTGGGCGCAGCCCCTGACCGACGCCTGCACTGCGTTCGGCATCAGCACCCCGAAGCGGGTGGCAGCGTTCCTGGCACAGGTCGGGCATGAGTCGGCCAGCCTGACCCGGACCGTCGAGAACCTGAACTACGGTGCGCAGGGCATGGCCGACACCTGGCCCAGCCGCTACGCCGTTGACCCCAAGGCCAAGCCGAGGAAGCCGAACGACTTGGCGCGCGCGCTGGAACGGAAGCCGGTTGCGATCGGCAACAACGCTTACGCCAATCGGCTGGGCAACGGTTCGGAGGCGAGTGGCGATGGCTACCGCTATCGCGGCCGGGGTCCTATCCAGAACACCGGCCGGGCCAACTACGCAGCCATCCGCGATGCTTTGCGGGCGAAGGGCATCAAGGGCGTGCCCGACTTCGAGGCCCAGCCGGAGGCGCTGGAGCAGCCCAAGTGGGGAGCAATGGCGGCAGGTGCCTTCTGGGATGCTCGATCCCTGAACAAGCTGGCTGACGCCAGCCGATTCGACGAGATCACCGAACGAGTGAACGGTGGGCAGACCGGTGCCGCTGATCGCAGGGCCCGCTATGCGCGCGCGCTGAAGGCGCTTGGAGCATGACGGCGAAGAAGAAGGCCCCCAGGCTCTCGCCGGTGAATCAGCTGCAGGGCGTGCTGGTGGTACTGGAGAACCAGAAAGCAAAGAGCCCGACTGCGGAGCTGCTGCTGGCAATCCGCGAGATGGTCAGCGATGCGCTTGCGGTGCTCCAGGAGCCAGACCCCACGAAGCAGCGCATTGCGTTCGTGCTTCTCGCGGTCCAGCAGTCCACCCAGGTGGCGGTGAAGGTGGTGCGCGGTAAGCGCCTCACCCGCGTGACCATCGTTGACCAGCCCCTGTACCACTGGGCGCTGGAGGAAATTCATTCACTTGCAGGTGCCGCATGACCTTCGCGACCCGAAATGTTGGCGCCGCTCGCGTAGGCATTGCCGTACTGGTGCTGTTCCTGGTCGGCATGGCCATGGCCGCTCTGATCGCGGTGGCGATCCCGCCGGAGAACAAGGACTCCTTCGGGATGCTGATCGGCGGCCTGAACAACGCCACCGGCATGGTCATCGGCTACTTCTTTGGTATGACCCGCAAGGGTCCAGGGGCATGACGTGAACCGCATCGCCATCTATCTGCTGGTCTTCGTCGTCTGGTCCGCCGCAATGTTCGTTGCCGGCTGGGCTTGGCGTGGTGATCGCGCCGATGGCACCGAATCGGCCCAGCGTGCTGCCGGCGCCGAGGCAGTGGCGGAGCAGGTGAGCCAGACCCGTGCCACTGAGCACCAGCAGGCCGAAGCCCTTGCCACCATCGGAGCCAAGCATGAAGAAGACCGCACCGCGGCCACGGCCGTCCCTGCTGCTGTTGCTGCTGGTCTGCGCGACGGCAGCCTCCAGCTGCGCGACGACCTCGCCACCTGCAATACCGCTCGCCTTTCCCAAGCCGTCGCCGGCACCATCGAACGTGACCAGGCAGCCCAACTACGAGCAGAGGTCGCGGGCGCTCTTGTTCAAATCGGACGAGACGCCGACGACCACGTCCGTGCCTGCCAAGCCGTAATCGAGGCGGACCGAAGCTCAGGACCAGGCTGATGCCACGCCGCGCGCCGAAGCACAACGCCATGCCACGGCAGGCGGCGGTGCACGTTCCGCCCGCAGCAGTGAGGCAGACCACGGCTGAGCGTGGCTACGGCGGCCGATGGCAGCGAGCCCGAGCGACCTACCTGCTGAGGCACCCGCTGTGCGCCGAGTGCCAGCGGTTGGGCCACGTCACGGTTGCTACGGTGGTCGACCACATCACGCCTCACAAGGGCAGCCAGGCGCTGTTCTGGGACACCGACAACTGGCAGCCCCTCTGCAAGCCCTGCCACGACCGCAAGACCGCGACCGAGGACGGCGGGTTCGGCAACTGGCACCGAGGTGCCAAGGCGACCCCGAAATGCGCGCGTGGACGCGAATGAATCGCAACAACGGCAGATGGGGCGGGGGGAGGGTCAAAAGTTGGGGCGGTTCGCCTCCCTGACCGTGCGCCCAGCCTTTTTTTCGCACCGTCAAAATTGAGATTTCAAAAATGAGAGGACGGAAGCCTACCGCTCCGGCCCTCAAGGTGATTGCCGGAACCGCCCGGCCGGACCGTGAGGCGCCTGACGCTCCCGAGTTCGACCTGATCGACGTGTTCCCCGACCCACCGCAGCACCTGAACGTCAACGGGGCTGCAATGTGGAATGACCTCGGCCCCCAGCTGGTGGCAGCCAAGGTTCTCCAGACGGTGGACCTGTATGCACTGCAGCAGCTCTGCTACGCCTGGCAGGTCCAGGTGGCCAAGCAGATGGCAGGGGTGGATATCACAGCCGCTGAACAGACCGCGCTGAAAGCGCTGATGTCCGAGTTCGGTATGACGCCGGCGAGCAGACGCAAGGTGAGTTCTGGTGGCGCCGAGAAGAAGCCCGGTAACAAGTTCGGCGCCCTCCCGGCGCTCGCCAAGTAGCAAGAAGCCAGCGACGCCAAAGACCGCAGCGCGCCCTCGGCGCCGGCCCCGGCCGGATCCCGCCGACTACGTGGCGGTGGCCATCGACTACGCGCAGGAGGCGGTGGAAGATCGGAAGGGAAAGGCCTTCGGGTTGCTGATTCGCCAGGCGGCCAAACGCTTCCTGGATGACCTGGCCCGCGCGAAGAAGAGAGGGTCAGCGTTCACGTTTTCACCCATGCATGCAGCCCACGCCTGCGGGTTCATTGAGCTGCTGCCGCACGTTGAAGGCTCTTGGGAGACCCCCGAGATCCGCCTGCACCGGTCTCACGTCTTCTTCGTGGTCCAGCTGTTCGGGTTTCGGAAGCTCGATGGAACCCGCCGTTTCACATCGGCGCTGTTTGCGGTGGCACGCAAGAACGCCAAATCCACCTTGGCCTCGGCGATCCTTTTGTACTGCCAGTGCTGCGAGAACGAGGAAGGCGCCCAGGTCATTTCGGCGGCCACCACCTTTCCGCAGGCTTCGATCATCTTCAACGTCGCAAAGCGGATGGTGGAGAAGACGCCGGACCTACGGGAGGCGTATGGGCTTGAGACCTGGGCCAAGTCGATCAGCCGCATGGAGATTGGCGCCAGCTTCAAGCCCATCCACGCGAAGGCAAGCACTCAGGACGGCTTGAACCCGTCTCACGTGGGGCTTGATGAGATCCACGCGCACAAGACGCCTGATTTGCTGAACGTCCTGCAGTCCGCTGCGGGTGCCCGCCGTAACCCGCTCTGGCTGTTCACCACGACCGAGGGGTACACCAATCCCGGCCCTTGGGCGGAGATCCGGCAGTTCGTGAAGCAGCTGCTGGCCGGCGTGTTCAAGCACACGGCCGACCATTACCTGGCAGTGTTCTACGCGGTCGACGAAGACGACGAGGATTTCGACGAGGCGAGTTGGCGAAAAGCCAATCCTCTGATGGAGGTAAATCCGCATCTACTGGGGGCCATCCGAAAGGAGGCGGTCGAGGCCAAGGCCATGCCGTCCAAGCTGGCTGAGTTCCAGATCAAGCGGCTGAACCGGCCGGCCTCTGCGGCAAACGGCTGGGTTGCGCTACGAAAGTGGGCTGCCTGCTCCGGAGTGGTCGACCTTGAGGCACTCAAGGACGTTCCCTGCTGGGGTGGACTGGACCTTGCCAGCACCAGCGACCTGACGTCGTTCCGGCTTGTCTGGAGGGTGGACGGGAAGATCATCACCTGGGGCCGCCGCTGGGTTCCAGAAGAGGCAGTAAAGCAGCGTACGGAGCGCGGCACGGTCCCGTATGCGGGCTGGGTCGCGTCTGGCCACCTCGAAACCACCGAGGGCGAGGTTACCGACTATGCCCATATCGAGAGGTCGATCCTGGACGTGGTCTCTCGATTCAACGTTCAGTCCATCGCATTCGATAGCTGGAATGCAACCGAGGTTGTAGGTCGGCTTCTGGCCGCCGGCGTTCCGATGGTGCAGTTCATCCAGGGACCGAAGTCGTATCACCCGGCTATGCAGGACCTGGAGCGCGCCTACGTTGGCAAGCGCTTCGTCCATGACGGCGATCCGGTGCTGACGTGGTGCGCTTCAAACCTCGTGGCGCGGCGAGACCAGAACCTGAACATGGCGCCCGACAAGAAGCGATCGAGCGAGAAGATCGACGACATGACCGCGCTGCTGATGGCTGTTGGTATCAGCATCCCCGTTGCTGAAGAAAAGAGTGACAAGAAGCTTGTCCTCATGACCCTGGGATAGCACATGAAGAACGAGAACCGCGCCTACAGCCTGCTGGAGGTCAAGAACTACGACGACGACGAGCAGGTGATCACCGGCTGGGCGACAACGCCCGAGCCTGACCGCTACGGCGATGTAGTCGAGCCTCTGGGCGCGAAGTTCGCTGCCGAGCTTCCGTTGCTCTGGCAGCACCGGCACGACAGCCCGGTGGGCATCGTCAAGTTCGGCAAGCCGACGAAGGATGGAATCCCCTTCACCGCTAGCGTGGCGAAGATCGCCACCCCGGGCGCGCTCAAGGACATGTGCGATCTGGCCTGGCAGTCGGTCAAGGAAAAGCTGGTGCGCGGCGTGTCGATCGGCTTCCGTGCCCTCGAGTACAGCTACATGGATGGCGGTGGAATTCGATTCACCGAGTGCGAGATCTACGAGCTCTCTCTGGTGACGATTCCGGCCAACGCCGCCGCAACGATCCAGAGCATCAAGGCCATGGATACCAGTGGAACGCGCCGCCGCAGCAGCTACGGCGTGCCCCTGATTCAGTGCCAGAAGGCGGTGGTAGCGCGGCCTCCTGGCGGCGCAGTGAAGTTGCTGGACTGACGTAACGGCCCGCTGGGCCATGCGGGGTGGAACCCGCTTCCCTCCTTTTTGCAGGCACCGCCCGGGGTGGAACCCGGGCCGAAGGGCTGCGCCAATCTCAGAGAGATCAAGATGACCATTCAGGAACAGCTGGAGAAGCTCCGCGCCACGCGTGACGCCCAGCAGAAGAAGCTCAACGAAGTCGCCCAGAAGTCCATGGACGAAAGCCGTTCGATGGATACCGGCGAAAAGGAGGAGTTCGACAGCATCGAAGACCAGATCAAGTCCCTGGACGATGACATCGACCGCCTGACCCGACTGCTCGCCGTGCAGGCTAAGTCCGCTGTGCCGGCCGCGCAGATCGTGCAGGAAAACGGCTCCGCGACCGATCCGAAGCGTGCCGCCGGCGCCGCCAGTGGCAAGGGCCCGGCTCTGATCCACAGCCGCAGGAACGAAGAGCAGGGCATCGGCTTTGCCCGATTCGCCATGGCGATGTATGCGGGCAAGGGCGACGTCTCCAGCGCCAAGGCCTTCGCGGACAACACCTTCCGCGACGATGTGCGGCTGAACGAAATCATGAAAGCGGCGGTTGCCGCTGGCAACACCACCGATCCGTCGTGGGCCGGCAACCTGGTTCAGTACCAGAACCTGTCGAGCGAGTTCGTCGATTTCCTGCGCCCGCGCACCATCATCGGCCAGCTCGGCCAGGGTAACGTGCCCGGCCTGCGCCGCGTCCCGTTCAATGTCCGCATCCCGGGCAAGACCGCCAAGGGCCGTGCACAGTGGGTGGGGGAGGGCTTCCGCAAGCCGGTGACCAAGTCGGGCTACGATGCGACCGAGCTGAAGTGGGCCAAGATCGCCGGTATCTCGGTGATCACCGAGGAGCTGGCGCGCTTCTCCGACCCGTCGATCCAGATCCTGGTGCGCGACGACCTGTCCGATGCGGTCATCGAGCGCATGGACGAGGACTTCGTCGATCCGGCGAAGGCCGCTGCCACTGGCGCTGGTCTGTCGCCAGCCTCGATCACCAATGGCGTGACCGCGATCCCTTCCACGGGCGACGTGTACGCCGACATCCAGGCTCTGTGGGCCACGGCCGACGATACGAATCTGCCGGTGTCGAGTGCGGTCTACATCACCGACAGCGCTACCGCACGTCGCCTGTCCGGCCTGCGCAATCCGCTGATGGCCCGTGAGTTCCCCAACGTTTCGATGACCGGTGGCGACATCGATGGCGTGCCGCTGGTCGTGTCCAACTACGTTCCGTCGGGCATGTTCATCCTGGCCTTCGCCAGCGAGATCTACCTGGCGGACGACGGCGTGGTCACCATCGATGTCAGCCGAGAGGCCACGATCATCATGGACGATGACGCGACCGCCACTCCGACGATCGCGCAGATCCAGAGCATGTTCCAGACGAATCAGCTGGCCATCCGTGCCGAGCGCTTCGTGAACTGGAAGAAGCGCCGGCCGCAGGCAGTCTCGTACTTGACCGGTGTCGAGTGGGGCAACCCGGTCGACGCCGGCGGTGGTGGCGGCTGATTTCTGTGGTTTTCGGCGGGGGCTTCGGCCCCCGCCTTCTTTTCCCCGGGAGAAAGGTATGGCGAAGATCGAGATGATCCGGCGGAACCGCGTTTTCAGTGTGGACGCCAGGCTGGCCCCGCTCCTGGAAGCGCATGGTGGTTACCAGCGGCGCGACATGCAGGCGCAGCCGGCGGCCGCCCCAATCGCGGCATCGGCACCGGCCGCTGCCACAGCGGCAGCCGCACCCGCCACAGTCACGGCGTCGGAACCCACTGCTACGGACCTGGCGAAACAACAGATGCGCGCTGACGGTGGGATAGCGACGCGTAAGGTCGCCAAGAACCGTAATGGTGCGGCCGCGCCGAAGACTTCGCCGGCCAAGGACGAAATCTGATGACTGGATTCTCGCCCCGTGAATTGGCCACTGAAGCCGGCGTGCGCAGGTACGGGACTGACTACCTCAAGTCGCTGCACCCCGTGCATGCGTCCGGCGGAATGGGTGGCTGGCATTCTCTGGTGCGAGAGCCCTTCACCGGCGCCTGGCAGAGGAACTTGGAAGAGCGGCACGAATCGGTGCTTACCTACCCGACGCTGTATGCGTGCCTGAACCGCATCGCGTCAGATGTCGGAAAGCTTCCTTTTGTGCTCAAGGCAGAGGATTCCAATGGGATCTGGCGCGTAGAGAGGAACAACACTGCCTACTGGCCCGTGCTCCGAAAGCAGAACAGTTTCCAGACGTCGCAACAGTTCCGCTCGGCCTGGATGCTGTCGAAGCTCGCCCAGGGCAACACCTATGTCCTGAAGGGTCGGGACGAGAGGAACGTGGTCAACAAACTGTGGATCTTGGACCCGTGCAGCGTTCAGCCGATGGTTTCCGATAGTGGCGACGTGTTCTACCAGCTGAACTACAACACCGGCACCAATCTGCTGCCGGAGAACTATCCCGGTGAGCAGCTGGTTGTTCCTGCGAGCGAGATCATCCACGACCGAATGAACTGCTTCCACCATCAGCTCATTGGTGTCCCGCCGCTGTGCGCTGCACAGTGGGCGGCGGTGAAGAACCTGAAGATCCTCAAGGATTCCACCAACTTCTTCTCCAACGGAGCGAATCCTGGCGGCATTCTGACCGCGCCAGCGGGCATGTCCGACGAAGATGCCCGGGCCGTCAAGGAATACTGGAACACCAGCTTCCAGGGATCCAACGCGGGCAAGGTGGCGGTGATCGGTGCGGACATGAAGTTCACACCCTTCGCATTCAAGGCTGCGGATTCGCAGCTTGTCGAGCAGATGCGGTACTCCGACGAGCAGGTGTGCCAGCCGTTCGGCATCCCGCCGTTCAAGATCGGCATTGGCTCGATTCCTGCCGGGATGAAAGTCGATGACATCAACCAGCTGTACTACTCGGATGCCCTGCAGGCGCACATCGAGGCCATGGAGGAGCTGCTGGACGAGGGTCTGGGTATTTCCCGACCGATGGGCGTCGAGCTTGATCTTGAGCCGCTTCTGCGGATGGATGTTGGCAAGCAGGCCGAAGTGCACAACACGCTGACCGGCGGTGGCATTGAAACTCCGAACGAGGCGCGGTTGGTGTTCAACCTGCCCCCTCTGGAGGGTGGCGATACGGTCTATATGCAGCAGCAGGACTTCCCGCTGGATCAGGTCAGGCAGAACAGGATCGTTGCTCCGGCCGAACCGGCCCCTGTCGCTGAGGATCTGGAAGACGACCAGCCTTCTGCTGACGACGAGCTCAGGTCTGTGCAGCAGTCGAACTTCATCTTGATGGCCCTGCGCGCCGCACGGGCCGAGGTATTCCGAAATGACTGATCCCATCGACTTCGGCACGGAGATCGGCGCCCTGATCCGTGAGGCGGTCGCACCCGTCAAGCGAGAGCTGGAGGAGCTGCGCCAGCGCGCTCCGGAGAAGGGTGAGCCCGGAAGGAATGCCGATCCGGTTGATGTGGAGGCTCTGGCCGACCTGGTCGTGGCCAAGTTGCTGGATTCTCCGAGGCTGCTGACGTTGTTGGACGTTGCTACCGCTGACGCCGTGTCCAAGCACTTTGAAGACAATCCGGTTCAGAACGGCCGCGATGCCGATCCGGCGGTGATTCAGGCCACGGTGAAGGCTGCGGTTGAGGCACTTCCGGTGCCGAAAGATGGGCTTGATGCGGAGCCTGTCACCGATCAGCAGATTGCAGCGGCAGTGGCAAAGCACCTCGCCGCGCACCCGCCGCAAGCCGGTGCGGATGGTGTGGGCCTGGCCGGCGCCATGATCGATCGTAGTGGGGAGCTGGTCATCACGACCACGAAGGGTGAGGCCATTCATCTTGGTGTCGTGGTTGGCCGGGACGGAGAGGACGGCCAGCATGGCGTGAGCTTCGAAACGGCTTCCGGTGAGTACGACAGCGAACGCGGCTTCGTCATCACTCTCGGCTCGGGCGAACGCAGGACCGAGCTGGTTCTGCCGTACATGGTGCATCGGGGCTTCCACCGGGACGGACTTGGTATGAAGGCGGGCGAGTCGGTGACCCATGATGGCGCACTCTGGATCGCAAAACGCGCGAACGCTTCCCGTCCTTGCCTGGAGAACACCGACGATTGGATCCTGGCCGCTCGGAAGGGGCGCGACGGCAAGGACGGCCGGATCGTGCGGGTTCCGGCTGGGCCTGTGAGCCTGGGAGACGGCGATGGTTGAGTTCGTGACCAAGGCGCAGGCCCAGGAACAGCTCCGGCTTGATCCTGGTGCCGACGACCTCTGGCTGGCGTTTGCCATACCGGCCGTGAGTGCGGCGGTCGATAGCTGGCTGAAGTCACCGTGGCGCCGCTATGAGCTTCAGCGGGATGGCGCCGGCGCGCCGATCATCGGGACTGACGGGATCCCCGTGCCGGTTGTGGACGATGAAGGGACACCGGTGCTCGCTTCGCAGGTGGTGCTGGCCACGCTGGTGGAGCTGGCAAGCCACTACAGGTTTCGCGAGGGCGAGGGCGACAACACCGTGCCCGCCGATGCCGGGCATGGGTACGTCCTTTCTCGCGCTGCAACGGCCCTGTTGGCGCCGCTACGGCGTTCCACGGTGGCTTGAGTGGCGTGCACCGGCTGCGCGCGCCGGCGCGCCTGGCTCATGGAATGGATGCGAGAAGCGAATGAACGAGCAAAGCGAATTGCTGGCCGCCCTGCGAGCCCAGACCGAGGCGACGCACCAGCTGGTGGCGGCGCTGCGGGAAAAGACCACGGCCGACCAGGAGAACGCCAAGGCGGTTAACCGGCTGGTGGACTACCTCTGTGACAGTGAGGGTGGCGACGTGGAGCCGGCCAGCCCGGGCAACTACCTGAGCGGGAAGCCGCGATGATCGCTGCCGGCCGCCTGCGCCATCGGGTGCAGCTGCAGCGTCAGGTCTACGGGCAGTCGCCTGCGACCGGCGCGCAGACCGTCAGCTGGGAGCCGCTGGCCGATGTGTGGGCCGAAGTGGCGCCGCTGTCGGCCCGCGAATTCGTGGCAGCCAAGGCAGTGGACAGCGAGGTCACGTTGCGGGTGACCATCCGTCACCGCGACGACGTGACCGACAAGTGCCGGGTGCTGTTCCGCGGCAAGATCCTGAATATCCATGGTGTGCTGCCCGACCCGGTGAGCGGCCTGGAATACCTCACGCTTCCGTGTAGCGAGGGTGTCAACGATGGCTGATGGCATCCGATTCGACGTGAGCGGCCTGGACGGCATCCGCAACAAGATGGCGCAGGTGAAGCGCGAGGTGAACTACAAGGGTGGCAGGGCCGCGCTGCGCCGGGCGGCCAACGTGCTGCGGGACCAGGCGCAGAGCAACGCCCGTCGCGTGGATGACCACGAGACCGAAACCGCCATCTGGAAGAACGTGGCGGTGCGCTGGAATGGCCGCGCATTCAAACAGGACGGCGTGCTGGCGTTCCGTGTCGGCGTTCTGGGCGGCGCCCAGGCTGGCCGCGCCGCTCAGCAAGGAACGAGCAACCCCGGCGGCATCACCTGGTACTGGCGCCTGCTGGAGTTCGGAACCTCGAAGATGGCTGCACAGCCGATCTTCCGGCCGGTGCCGGACCAGGCAGGCCAGAAGGCCGTCGACGTATTTGCGCGAAGCTTCAACCAGGCGCTGGATCGCGTGCTGGCCAAGCAGGGGGCAGCATGATCCCGCCGATCTTCCCGCTTTGCATCGCATCACCAGCGGTGCTGCTGGCCTTTGGCGACGCGCCGACCCGTGTCTATCCGTTCGGACTGATCGAGAAGCCGCCTGCGCTTCCCTATGCGGTCTGGCAGACGGTCGGTGGTAGCCCCGAGAACTATTTGGCCCAGCGCCCTGACGTGGACGCGCTGACCACACAGGTCGACGTGTATGCGAAGGGCGAGGCATCACTGATTCAGGGCGCCTCCGCCTTGCGCGACGCCTTCGAACCTCGCGGATACATCACCCGCTGGGGCAGTCACATGCTTGATCCCGAAACGAAGCTGCTGCGCCTGTCATTCGATGTGGATTGGCTGGTCCCTCGGTAACGCCCGCTACATCCCCACCCACGCCCCGCACTGCGGGGTTTTTTATTTACCCGCAGGAGAAACGATGAGCATCCTGACCCAAGGAACCCAGCTGTACGGCCTGATCAACGGCGTTGTCCGCGAGATCGAGTGCATCACGGCCTTCAACCCCGGAACCGCGCCGGCAGACCAAATCGACGACACCTGCCTGTCGGAGACCAACACGCGCACCTACAAGAAGGGCCTGCGCACGCCCGGCCAGGCGTCGGTGACCATCAACGCCGATCCGAAGAACGAGAGCCACTATCTGTTCTGGCAATTGGCAGAGCAGGTGGACGGCGGCGACCCGATCCAGTGGGCCATCGGCTGGTCCGATGGGGTGGACATCGAACCCACTGTGCAGCAGGTCGGCAGCATTTCGAACATCGAAGTGACCAATGGCGGCACCGGCTACACCAGTGCGCCGACCGTGGCCATCTCCGGCGGCGGTGGCAGCGGAGCGACGGCCACGGCCATCGTCGATTCTGGCTCGGTGATCGGCGTCAATATCAACAATCCTGGCACCGGCTACACCGGTACGCCGACTGTCGCTTTCACCGGCGGAGCTGGCACCGGCGCCGCGGCTACGGCGGAGCGCTCCACGGCAGACGAGCTGGTCCTGCCGAACACCCGCACCTGGTACACCTTCCAGGCCTACGTGAGCGACTTCCCGTTCGACTTCCAGGGCAATGCAGTGGTTACCACTGCGGCGACCATGCAGCGGAGCGGTTCGGGCGTGTGGCTGCGCAAGGCTGAGACCCCGTGAGCCGCGCCCCGAAGAAGTCCGCCACCGCGCGTGCGGTGAGCCTGAGCGTGGCCGGCCTGCAGAAGGTCGGTGCGTTCACCGGCCGGCCGGTGGAGAAGGAAATCCGCTGGAAGCAGGGCGACGAAGAGCTGACCGCGACAGTTTATGTGCGGCCGCTGGGCTTCCAGGCGGCGGTGTCGGACGTGCTGTCGGCCACCAACAAGCACGACGGCGTGGCCGGCCGCATCGCGGCCAGCATCTGCGACCAGGACGGCAAGGCGGTGTTCACCGTTGCTGATATCACCGGCGAGGCCGATCCGGACCGCGGCGCCTTGGACGGCAACCTGTCGGTGGCGCTGCTGATGGCCATTGGCGAGGTGAACAACCTGGGAAAAGCTACGAGCTGACCCCGGAGGATGAGCTGTGGTGCGAGCTGGTCCTCAACGGTATCGGCGGCCGCAGCATCGGGGAGGCGAAGGAACGCCTCTCCATCCGGGAGTTCCAGCTCTGGAGCGTGTACCGCGCCAAGCGCGGCAGCCTGAACTTGGGTGGGCGGATGGATGCAGCTGCAGGGATGCTGGCCGCTTTGTTCGTCAACGCCAACAAGAAGCCTGGCTCGACCCCGTTCAAGCCTGCCGACTTCATTCCCTACGCGGACGCCGAGCCCATCAGCCTCGAGGAGGCGATGAAGCAGTGGTAGCTGGCGCGTAGGGCGCGCATCAACCCGGCTGGCCACCGGCCAGCCCCTGCAGCAGAGAGAGCTATGTCCCGGTCCCTTGGAACGCTTACGATCGACGTAATCGCCGAGGTCGGCGGCTTCGCGTCCGGCCTGGACAAGTCCGAGCGCCGGGCGGAGAAGTGGCGCAAGAAGGTCGAGGCCGAGGCGAGAATGGCGGGCGCGGCGCTTGCCGCTGGTGTTGCAGTCGGTGTCGCCGCACTGTCCGCAGTTGCGGTGAAGTTCGGGCGCAACAGCATTGCGGCCGAGAAGGAGGTGGCTCAGCTCGACGCCATTATCCGTTCTACCGGCGGCGCGGCCGGGTACACCCGCCAGCAGCTGCTGGACATGGCCGATACGCTCGCCGACAAATCCACCTTCA
>NZ_JAWIRT010000043.1:0-19798 GCF_036320045.1 Stenotrophomonas sp. SMYL20
CCCGGCGCGGGCGACGATGCCTGCGGCTGCAGCGGCGCGCTGAGCGTTGGAGTGGTGGACGAGGGCGGCGCTCATGCGGCGGCGTCCTGGAGCGCTGCGCGCAGCTGCTTGGCTGCAGCCTGCAGCTGGTGTGCGTGCTGCTCGGCCTCGTCGGCGGTGAGGTGCAGGCGGGCAGCGCCCATGTCTGCGATGACGCGTTCGCTGACGTGGTCAGCGGTGACTTTCATCTCTGCCGATCGGCAGCCCAAGGAAAGGGTGGCCATGCTGGAATCTCCTGCCGCCGGCCCCGGGGTGGGGCTTCATGGGCGGCTCGGAGGTTACGTTAGCGGTAGGCTAATCGTTAGTCAACAGCTATCAGCTAACAATTTTATGAATACGGGATAGAGCGAGGATCGGCGTGCTACGGTTCCGCATCTAATTGGAGAGGACATACCGCTATGGATTGGGCTTTTACCGGAGTCACGCTCTTCGTCTGGGTGCTTGGCGTAGTTTTGGCTGTGCTCTGGCTCTTCGTTCCATTCGCAATCTTTGGGATCAAGCCTCTGCTGCAGGGAATTCTCACTGAGCTTCGGAGGGCAAATTCGATTGCGGAGGCGCGCGCTCCTGCGGCCGCTGCGGCGCCGCCCGTGGCACCGGCGGAGGAAATCCCGGAGCCAAGGGGCACGTTAGCGACGATCCGCGCAGCAGTTCGACAAGCTGATCAGACTTGATTTCGGATCAAAAAAGGCCCCGGTAGTACGGGGCCATTGCTGTCGACTCAAGCCGAGTTCTTCCTAGAACTTCCGCAGGCCTGCGTGTATCAGCGCCTTGCCCAGGATGATCACATCCCCCACATCCGGACGGTAGGCCGGGAAGTCAGTATTGACGCTCACGACGTAGAGACCGTCGCCGCGCTTCTGCAGCATCTTGATCTGCGTCTCGCCACCGATGTTGATCAGGTAGTAGTCGTCACCATCGAAGTAGTCGCAGCTGGTGTCGATCCATACGATGTCGCCATCTTCGAGCTTGGGCCGCATCGACGGCCCACGGCCGGTGATGATCTGGATGCGGCCAGGCTTGGGCAGGTAGCCGAGCTTCCTGCGGACTTCCCATTCTGCGACCTCGATGGTCTTCACCACCTCTGGGTAGTCCTGGTTGACCATCCCTGCGCCCATTCCCGCACCCCCTTCGAACAAGTCGAAGCGAACATAGCCGGGTGGCGTCTCATTCTCCGGGATCGGCGAGACGGAAACGTCGCCGTCTTCGCTCCATTGGGGGCGATCCATCCAGCCGTGGTCTTTCCCAAGGGCGGCGCTGATCTTCTTCGCCACATCGTCGCCGATGTACTTTCCGCCGAGTAGTTGGGACACGTAGGAAGCAGATAGGAACCCGCCTAGCTGTGCACCTTGATCCCTGCGTCCCTTGATCCCCCTCATTTCCAGGGCGTCAATCAGGTGGCGAAAATTTCGGCTGCGGATCTCTCGAATGTCCATCGCGGAAGGTTAGCTAGTAACTAATCAAATTCGTGCAGCTGACGGCTTGCAATAAGCTGTTAGCTGTGGGCTAATAGGCGGCATGGACATGTCAGCCCTCGATAGAGCAGTGCAATCAGCAGGTAGCCAACTGGCTCTCGCTCAGCTTCTCGGCATCAAGCCGCCGTCGGTATCCGGCTGGTATGACCGCAAGAGGGTTCCGGCCGAGCGGTGCATTGCCATCGAGAAGGCTACAGGCGTCTCCCGGCACGAGCTCCGTCCCGACGTGTTCGGCCCTGGCGCAGTCGTTGAGGCGCCCGCCCAGCTGCAGCCGACGGTGGCCGAGCAGATCCGCGCCGAGGTGGACATCCGGATGAGCAAGCGCGCGCTGCGGAAGAAGCTTGGTGTACCGAACGACAAGCTGCTGGCGAAGGTGCTGAAGCTGCCGACCGGGCAGGTTGAGGGCTGGGCGGAAGAGGGCGCCTTGCCGGCGCTGCCGGAGATCCAGCGCCTGCTGGGTGTCCAGGAACAACCGCAGGCGCAGCCCGCGCCGCACGACCCCGACGAGAACCGTTACGCCCCCTTGGAGGTGGCCTGAGATGCGCGCGCTGTCCGACAAGTGGAATCCGCGGCTTTGGCTGCGTGATTGGCTGGCAAAGCCTTCGAGGAACGAGCTGCTGCAGGAGAAGCGGATCAAGGCTGGGATGCGCGAAGCAACCCGGCTCTGGCACGAAAGACGCAATCGAGCGGACGCCCAAGCGAAAGCAATGATCGAGTCCAACCTCGACGCCTTTCTTACTCCGTCGGCAGCTCTTGTCGAGCGTAATCCAGCCACCCCTGAACCTTCTGATCGAGCTTGGAGTGAGCCAAGCGACCAAGTAAATCCGTCGCACGCGCGCTGCTCAGCGAGCGAAGAACTTCGAGCTGCTGTTCCAGCTGCTCGAGAAGTTCCGACGGCTGCGGGTGAGCTTTGACCATTGCCATGACGACCATCTCGAGCACCTGCACCTGTGCAAACAAGCTCGTGAATGTCGGGTCTTCCCTGATTTCCATGTCGCCCTCCTTGTGGGCTTGGTTGTTGGCACATCCAGCGTAGCGCAAGGAGGGCGGCGCCAGTCGTCCCTGATTTGTTGTCCATGGCGCACATGATGCGCCGCCGCAATGCCCCGAAAAACCTTGAAACACCTGTCTCCCCAAGGTGACCCATGACTTGCCGAACCTCCTCTTTGAACTGGCTGGACGTGCTCTACAACTCCGTGCGCAAGACGCCCGGCGGCGTGGCCGACGCAGCTGCCTACCTGGCCGACCGCCGCGGCAAGTCGATGCACCCGGAGACGCTGCGCGCGAAGCTGCGCGGCCTGGAGGGCGAGTCGCTGACGATCGAACACGCCGAACTGCTGACCGAGTGGATGCAGGAGAAGGCGGGCGGTTGCGAGTACGCCCTGGAATGGATGCAGGCGCTCGCCGGCCAGTTCGGCATGGCCGTGGACGCGGTTCCGCCGCCGCCGGAGGGTGGCTGGTCGGATGAGATTGGCGCCATCCAGACGAAGCTGCTGGAGATCACTTCTCGCGTTGGCCGGCTGTCGGGAACTGCTGTGGAGGCGATGTCCGACCGGCGTATCGACAGTGACGAGGCCGAGCTGATGGTGAGCGAGGTCCGTGCGCTGCGCACGATGGCGCACCGCCTGGAGCGCAACGTGGCACGTGCGGCGGCAAAGGGGAGGGCACGCAAGTGACCAATCATCCCGCTCGCTCCAACGACCTGAGCACCAGCCACGACGCGGCGCACTACGTGGTCGCCAGCGGCCTGCAGGCGCACCAGCACGACCAGAGCGCAAAGGCGGTGACGGACAACCCGGGCATGACCAGCAAGGAGCTGGCGCAGGCCACGGGGCTGGACCGCTACATGCTGGCCCGCCGTCTGCCTGAACTGATCAAGGCCGGGCGCGTGTGGCGCGGCCCAAACAAGCCGTGCGCGGTCAGCGGCCGCACCGCGTGCACCTGGTGGCCGGTGGCGCCGGGCGAAAACATGACGCTGGGGCTCTGACATGTCGACGATCATCATGTCGCAGTGCTGGCCGCTGCAGGGCCTGAGCGTCACGCAGAAGGCTGTGCTGATCTCGCTGGCTGACCAAGCGAACGACGACGGCGTGTGCTGGCCAGCGGTCGGCACCATCGCCGCGCGCTGCTGCATGTCGGCGCGCGCTGTGCGTAGCGCCATGGATCACCTGGAGGCCGTTGGCCTGCTGGCGCGCGATCGCCGATTCAACAGCAGCACCGTCTACTCGGTTACGCCGGCCAAGTTCAACGCTGCCGCTGCGCCGTCCAAGGGCACCCGCAAGACCGGAAAGAACGGTACTGCACCGGGCGCAGGTGCTGCGCCCCATGCAGGGGGTGCGCCCGGTGCAGGTGGGGATGCGCCCGCTGCAGGAGGGGATGCACCGGGCGCAGGTCTGGAGGTGCGCCCCGTGCCGCCTAACCGTCATATAACCCCCATTGAACCGTCAGATGAACCGCCAATTGCGCCGCCGGTGGCGACGCCGCCGACGAGGGCGGAGCTGGAGGAGCAGATGCAGGCTGCCTGCCGGGCAACGTGGGCGGCCTACTCGCTGGCCTACCGGAATCGCTACCGCGTCGCCCCGGTCCGCAACGCGAAGGTCAACGGCCAGGTGCGAGAGCTGGTGAAGCGGATTGGTCAGGGCGAGGCACCGCAGGTAGCCGCATGGTTCGTGGAGAACGTCAGCGAACACGGTGTGGTGAAGGCCTGCCACGACGTTGGCTCGCTGCTGTTCCGGGCTGAGGCCTATCGCACCCAGTGGCTGACCAACCGGCAGGTGACGGATACCAGCGCCAGGCAGCAGGACCAGACCCAGGCGAACGCCTCCGCCGCCGACGACGCCAAGGCGCTGCTGCGCCGCTTGAAGGGGAACGCAAATGCTCAGTGATGCTGATCAGGACAGGCTGGTCGAAATGCTGGTGGCCACGGCCGAGGTGATGGGCGAGCAGATCCGCCCGGCCGCTGCCGCTTACATGGTCACCGATCTGGCGACCTATCCGCTGCAGGTGCTGGCCAACGCGCTGACTGCCTGCCGCCGAGAGGTGAAAGGCAAGCTCAGCCTCGCCGCGATCATGGAGCGCATCGACGACGGACACCCGGCACCCAACGAAGCTTGGGCCGTGGCCATCCGCGCCGCTGACGAGGCGGTGACGCTGGTGTGGACCGTGCATACCCGGGACGCATGGACCGCGGCGCTGCCGCTGGTGGAGGCCGGCGACAAGATCGCAGGCCGGGCTGCATTCCTGGAGGTCTATACCCGGTTGGTGAAGGAGGCGCGCGCTGTAGGCGGCTGTGCCGTCTACCAGCCGTCGCTGGGCCATGACTCCGGCGCACGGGACGCAGCGCTGCAGCAAGCGGTGGCAGCCGGCCGCCTGGCGCACGAGCAGGTCGCTGATTACCTGTCGCTGCCACCGGCCACGCCCGCGTTCAATCCGATTGCGCTACTGGCTGGCCGAGTGGAGACGAGTCCGCAAGCGAACGAGCGCGCCCGGAAGCGGCTGGCCGAGATCGCAGAGCTGCTCGGTTCCGCTCAGGACGCCGCGGCATGAGGGAGGACCACGTTGAACTGGAGGTGCGCCCGGTGTCCGAGCCGGTGGCGGTGGCCGGCTGGTATCTGGCCTATGGGTACGGGATCAAGCCGTTGGTGCTGTACGCCACCCGTGGCACCCGGGTGTGGCGCGATGGGATGCGCCAGATCCCGATCACCCGCTATGCCGGCCCCATTCCGGAGCTGCGCTGATGTGGTCGAAGGCACCGCCGCCAACGAAGGAAGAAGCGGCCCGGATCGAGCTGGCCAAGACGGGCCCGTGCATGGCCTGCCTGGCGCTGCAGATGCAGGGCCTGCTGGAGCCGGAGCTGGTGGTCTATGGCTGCGACTACAACCACGCCAAGAGCGGGAACGTGCGGCGGGGCCACGCGGAGGGCTATGGCCTCTGCAAGTGGCATCACATGCGGTATCCGCTGGAGGGGAACACCTTCGCGACGATGCGCCAGATCTACGGCCCGAGCCTGCTGGATGGCTCGCGGACCTTCCACGAGACGTACGGCTCCGACGACGAGCTGATTGCAAACCAGACCTGCATCAACGAACTGAGGGCGGCAGCATGAAGAAGACGAAGGCCATGGCGCCGAGGATCAACCCCCAGCGTGTCCCACGTGAGCGGCGGATGGACCACAACACCGTTTCCCGACCCAAGCGGCTGAAACCGGCGAAGAACGCGACCGGCCCGGCCGAGACGGTGGAGCAGTTCAAGGCGCGTGGCGGGCGGGTGCAGCGCCTGACGGCCAGTTGGGAGCGGGCAGCATGACCGGGATTGGACTCAAGCAGTTTATTGCTGCGATGGAAAGAACTGTGGCCTGGAAACCGATTGCGGAGGCGCCGCAGGACGGCCGGCGGCTGATGCTGTGGGACTCGGTGAGCAAGCGGCCGGTGTTCGGGAACTGGCGCGGGGACAACCCGGCGATCACGCACTATGCGGCCGAGCCGGCCGGCCCGGAGGTCCCATGAGCCAGCAACCCGCCGATCATCACCACAACCGCGAGCCGGGCTGGCCTGCGTGGGGCCGGCAGAACCTGACGCTCACTGCTGCCCTGCGGATGGTCCGCATGTACGGGGACCGCATCCCGTCGGTTGCACAGCTGCGCGCGGATTTCGGCGTCAGCCGTGCGACGGCATTCCGTTGGCGCGCGGCCTTCCGCGATGCGATCGAGCAGAACGAGGCCGTCCATGCAGGCTGAGCGCGCGCTGGAGCTGGTGCTGCCGTGGCCTAGTAAGGATCTATCGCCAAACGCAAGAGTGCACTGGCGAAGGAAGGCTGAGGCCACGGCGTTGGGGCGTCAGCTTGCCGCTGTTCGTGCGTACGAGGCGGGATGGAAGGGTACGAAGCTGCCGCTGGGCCGTCTGCATCTATGGCTCGACTTTTACCAGGCGCCGGGGAAGGCGCTTCCAGACGACGACAACATGATTCGCAGGTTCAAGCCGTATCGCGACGGTATCGCCCAGGTTCTGGGCATCGACGACAGGCGATTCGTCATCCATCCATATGTGCACGACGAGCGCCGTAAGGGCGGCCAGGTGGTGGTGCGGATTACGGGCGGGCCGGCGGCAGCCGGCCACTCAACGACAGGGGAACGGGCATGAATCCACGAGAGGCGATGGCGCGGCTGGGGCCGAGCACAGTGAAGTTCGATATCGGCCGCGGAGGCGGGAAGCCCGACCTGACGAATCAGGACATTGCCGCAGCGCTGGGCATGGTGCCGGCCGGGCTTGGTCGGGAACTGCTGGAGGCGTGCTGGTGGCCGGACGGCGCCGCGCTAAGGCAAGGCGCCCTGAGGGACGCCATCCTGTCGCTCGTCATGCCTGAGCTCGCGAGACAGGCCAGGAAGCTGACGGAGGTGCACTTGGATCTGCAGCTGGCCGAGGCAGCCGTATCATTCGCAGGCAGGTCGCCGACCACCAATCAGCGAAACGAAGTGGCCAGGTGTCGTTCGGAGTTGGCCATGGCACGGGCGACCACCTGGCCGAAGAACACTGCTGATCATCTGCCGGCTATCGCTCGGGCAGCCATCGTTGAGCTGTCGGGCGGCAACAAGTGCATGGCCTGTGGCGGCCGACAGTACAGCATGGAGGAGGCAAAGGTTACGATGTGCAAGGAGTGCCGTGGCACCGGGCTGGAACCGAACCCTGATCGTCGCCGCGCCTTGGCCATCGGCTGCGACCCATCGGACTATCCGCGTAGGTGGCGCGTGGTGTATGAATGGATTCTGGTGAAGATGAGCGATGCGATGGCGGGTGCTGAGCGGCAGTTCGTGGTGACTCTTTCAAGGGATGCGGCGTGATAAACCCGCTGCACGTGAATTTCTCGTTGCAACCGAAGCCGTGCTGGCGGCAGAAGCCTGAAGCTACGTGCGACGTGTACATCGTGATGGCCCGTGATGGCTCGGGGCCGATGTACGTGAAGGTTGGGATGAGCAGCCATCCTGAGTCGCGGCTGGTGTCCATCCAGACGGCCTGTCCACTTCCGCTTCTGAGAGCGATGGCTTTCACCTGCCGGTCTACTGCCCTGGCCCGGGCGGCTGAGGGAGCGATGCATCTTCACCTGAGCCAGTACTCCACAGTCGGCGAGTGGTTTAGATTCGAATGGGGTGAGGAAAGCAAGAGCTTGCTTGAGACGGCTATGAACGACTTGATTGAGCAGGTGGACGGCAGAAACCTGCGCCAGATCGACCTGTCCACCGTATCCCGTTCGGTCCTTGAAAGGCGGAAGGAGGCGGAGCATGCGCGCTCGAAGCAGGTCGCCGCGGCGATGGAGAAGCATCGAGTAGCTGTGGAGTTGCGCGCTCCATATAAACGGCCGTAATTTTCTACCATCGCGCACGACCCGACCCCGGCCACCCCGCCGGGGTTTTTCATTTCCGGACCCGCTATGATCCTGACCGCCTCTACAATCCAGCAGGCGGTTGGCTGCAGTGCCGCCGTCGCCGCCCAGTGGGCTCAGCCCCTGTCCGAAGCCTGCACGGCGTTCGGCATCAGCACTCCGAAGCGTGCGGCCGCCTTCCTGGCGCAGGTGGGGCATGAGTCCGGCAGCCTGACCAGGATCGTCGAGAACCTGAACTACGGCGCACAGGGCATGGCCGATACCTGGCCCGGCCGCTACGCCGTCGATCCCAAGGCCAAGCAGAAGAAGCCGAACGACCTGGCTCGCGGGCTGGAACGGAAGCCGGTGGCGATCGGCAACAACGCCTACGCCAACCGCCTGGGCAACGGCTCCGAGGCGAGTGGCGACGGCTACCAATTCCGTGGCCGTGGCCCGATCCAGAACACTGGCCGCGCCAACTATGCCGCGATCCGGGACGCGCTGCGTGCCAAGGGCATCAAGGGTGTGCCCGACTTCGAGGCCCAGCCCGAGGCGCTGGAGCAGCCCAAGTGGGGCGCGCTGGCGGCCGGTGCCTTCTGGGATGCCCGATCCCTGAACAAGCTGGCTGACGCCAGCCGATTCGACGAGATCACCGAACGAGTGAACGGTGGCCAGACCGGTGCCGCTGATCGCAGGGCGCGCTATGCGCGCGCGCTGAAGGTGTTGGCCGCGTGACTGAGCCCGTGAGCACCCTCAAGACCATCGTCGGCACGTTCACCGCGGCAGTCGTTGCCCCGGCTACCGCCGACGCGTTGCGCGCAGCAGAGCGAATCATCCTGGGCGTCCCCCAGTCTGTGCTTCTGGTAGCCATGGCCGGCGCGCTGATTGGCGTCCTGCTGCTGCCGGAAAAGGATGCGGAACGGGTGGCGGCGGATGCCAGCCGCCGTCGCGGGCATCGCCTTCTGCAGACAGCTGCCCGCTGGGCGGCCTTGGCCGTGGCGGTCTTGGCATACGCCATCGTCGCTGCGTGGGTTATTGCTGTGGCCGCGTCGATCTGGCCGACCCTCGCTGGCGCGCCGCAGCTGCCGCTGGCTGGCCTGTCCGGTGTCCTGATCCGCCGGCTGCTGCCCGGCTATGTGCGTCTGGTCGAGAAGGCCACTGGCGCAATCGGAGGCGATAAGCCATGAGCGTTCTGCTGAGGTTTCTCCGTTCAGCATGGGAACTGGTCATCGGCGCTGCAGCTGATGCTTTTCAGTGGCTGCGAAAGCCGGGCAGCAAGATCAAGCTCGTGTGTGCGGTGCTGGCCTTCGGATGCCTCGTCTCTGGCCTCTCTGCCTATGAGAAGGAACAGCGTATCCGCGACCTGAGCGCGCAGGTGGTCAAGGTCAAGGCTGACTGGAAGGCAGACGCCGAGCGGCTGCAGGCCGATGTGGACACCCGCGATCAGCGACTGGCCGAGGTCGCTGCTTCTCTTCGCGCCGAGGCCGTGAAGCTGGAGGCCTTGAAGGCTGAAAGCGCGGCAGCTCTGCAGGCGCTGGCTGGCCGCATCGAATCATCCGAGAAGGATGCAGCTACCTGGCGCGGTCGCTACGAGCAGCGGCCTGACACATGCAAGGCCGCCCTGGAGCTGCTCGATTCTGCCTGCCCAGCCTTGAATGGGTACTGACGTGCGACTGATCGTCCTGGCTGCGGCCTTCTGTCTTGCGTCCTGCCAGCCGTCGGCGACGAAACCCAACCCGCTGGCACCGGCTGTCATCCGTGTCCCCGTTGCCACGTTCGTTCCTATCGATGCGGCGCTGACGAAGCGCTGCACCTGGGCGCGTGCCGGCAAGCCGTCGGCTGTGTTCGAAGTGAGCAACGGCCGCAAGCGGTGCCTCGATCTGTACGAGGCGCAGTTCGATGCCATCGAGCAGGTGCAGGGGAATCCCGTTCCTTCGGACGGTAGCTGATGCCGCGCCGGGCACCGAAGCACAACGCCATGCCGAGGCAGGCGGTCGTGCACGTGCCTGCTGCAGCCGTGAGGCAGACCACAGCCGAACGCGGCTACGGCAGCCGATGGCAGCGAGCACGCGCGACCTACCTGCTGAGGCACCCGCTGTGCGCTGAGTGCCAGCGGTCGGGGCACGTCACCGTCGCGGCGGTGGTCGACCACATCACCCCGCACAAGGGCAGCCAGGCGCTGTTCTGGGACACCGACAACTGGCAGCCCCTCTGCAAGCCCTGCCACGACCGCAAGACCGCGACCGAGGACGGCGGGTTCGGCAACTGGCACCGAGGTGCCAAGGCGCCCGCGAAATGCGCGCGTGGACGCGAATGAATCGCAACAACCGCAGATAGGGTGGGGGGAGGGGCAAAAGTTGGGGCGGTTCGCCTCCCTGACCGTGCGCCCAGACGTTTTTTTGCACCGTCAGTTGAGAAAAACCATTTTTTCGCGGCCAAGTTGCCGCCCCTGGAACACCCATGGCGAATCCCCGCAAACCGACATCGCTGAAGGTGGTGGCCGGCACGGATCGCCCGGACCGTGCGCCCACCGCGCCGGCCGCTGAACTGCCGCTAGTGTCGGATGTGCCGCCGGCTCCGGACTGGCTTCCGAACGCCCATGCCATCAAGGAGTGGGACCGGCTGGCGCCGATCCTCCACGCGAACAAGCTGCTCACCGAGGCCGGGCTTTCGGCGTTCGGACAGCTCTGCGCTTTGCACGGCAACACCGTGCAGCTGTATGCCGCCGGGCTCGCGCCGGTAGCCTCGATGGTCTCCCAGCTGCGCGGGCTGATGAACGACTTTGGCCTGACGCCGGTTGCCCAGGGCAAGGTGAAGCCGTCGGGTGAGGTCGAGAAGTCGGGGAACGCGTTCGCCAGCAATGGGGCGAAGCGGAAGCCCCGTGCGTGATTACGTCAGCATCGCCACGGCCTATGCAGAAGAGGCCGTAGCAGACAAGAAGGGCCGGAAGTTCGGGAAGTGGGTGCGCCTGGCCGCGAAACGGTTCCTTGCGGACCTGAAGCGCGCAAAGCGGAAGCGGCCACCGTTCCTGTTCGACGAGTGGCATGCCTGCGACCCGTGCGACTTCATCGAGAAGCTTCCGCACGTCGAAGGTAAGTGGGCACGACCGGAGATTGAGCTGCACCGGTCCCACGTGTTCTTCGTCGTGCAGCTGTTCGGGTTCCGCAACCTGGACGGCAGCAGGCGTTTCACCTCGGCTCTGTTCGCGGTAGCGCGCAAGAACGCGAAGTCGACCCTGGCGGCTGCGATCCTGCTGTACTGCCAGTGCTGCGAAGAGGAAGAGGGCGCCCAGATCATCTCGGCGGCCACCACCGGCAGCCAGGCACGCATCATCTTCAACGTCGCCAAGCGGATGACGGAGAAGACGCCGGACCTGCAGGAGGCTTTCGGCTTGGCATGTTGGGCCAACTCGATCAGCCGTATGGAAACCGGGGCGAGCTTCAAGCCCATCAACGCCAAGGCCAGCACTCAGGACGGCCTGAACCCATCCCATGTGGGCTTGGACGAGATCCATGCTCACAAGTCGGCGGACCTGCTGAACGTGCTGACCTCAGCGGCCGGTGCGCGCAGCAATCCTCTGTGGCTTTACACCACGACCGAGGGGTACACCAACCCGGGTCCATGGGGAGAAATTCGGCAATTCGCCAAGCAGGTGCTGCAGGGCATCCTCGGCGATTCGGCGGACCACTTCTTGGTGGTGTTCTACGCGGTCGACGAGGACGACGACGAATTCGACGAGTCGGCGTGGCCCAAGGCCAATCCGCTGATGGACGCCAACCCGCACTTGCTGAAGGCCATCCGCAAGGAAGCTGTCGAAGCGCGGCAGATGCCATCGAAGCTGGCCGAATTCAAGATCAAGCGGCTCAACCGCCCGGCGTCCTCTGCAACGGGCTGGGTCGACCTTACGAAGTGGCAGAAGGGTGGTGGCGCGGTCGATCTGGACTGGCTGGCCGGCCATCCCTGCTGGGCGGGCTTGGACCTCGCCAGCAACCTGGACCTTACCTCTTGGCGGCTGGTGTGGAAGGTCGATGAGATCTACTACACCTGGGGCCGCCGGTTCGTTCCAGAGGATGCAGTTCGCGCTCGAACAGAGCGCGGGGTTGTTCCCTACGCGGGCTGGGTTGCGGCCGGACTGATCGAGGTGACTGAGGGCGAAGTCACCGACTACCAGGTGGTAGAGGCGCGCATGAGGGAGGACATCGCCAGGTTCAATCCCCTAGTGATCGGCTTCGACAAGTGGAACGCTCAGGAGATCACCCAGCGGCTGCTGGCGGAGGGTCATCCGCTGATCGAGTTCGGCCAGACCACGAAGAACTATCACCCGGCGATGCAAGAGCTTGAGCGCGCCTACGTCAGCAAGAAGATCGTGCACGGAAACGACCCAGTCCTGAACTGGTGCGCTTCCAATCTCATTGCTGTGAAGGACGGGAATCTAAACCAGAAGCCCGACAAGAAGCGCTCGCCCGACAAGATCGACGACATGGTTTCGCTGCTCATGGCGATTGGCCTTTCCATTACTCCTGAAGAATCCCAGGGCGACCTGGACGGCTTCTTCTCAAATCCAATCGTGGTGTGAAGATGACGAAGGACGCAAAGCAGAAGGGTCCGGGCAGGATCAAGTCATCGGTCCTTCGCTGGCTGGGCGTGCCGATCGGACTCACCGATGAGGCATTCTGGTCGGCCTGGTCCGGCGGCGGTTCCAGCGCTGGAAAGACCGTAAACCAGCGTACTGTTCTGCAGCTGTCTGCGGCCATGGCATGCGTGCGGCTCCTTGCCCAGGTCATTGCAACACTTCCGGTCGGGTTTTTCGAAAGGAAGCCCGATGGAACCAGGGTGGCTGCCAATGGCCATCCCCTCTACGAGATCCTGCACAACCAGCCAAACGCTGACATGACCGCCGTGCAGTTCTGGGAGGTCGTCATGGTGAGCCTGCTGCTTTGGGGCAATGCGTACGCCGAGAAAACCGTCAGCTCCGGACGCTTGGTCAACCTGGAGTTCCTGCAGCCACAGCGGATGGCTGTGAGGAGACTTCCAACCGGGGAGCTGGAGTATCGCTGCTCGGGCACCGACGGTCGTCAGCGCGTGATCTCCGAAGAGCGGATGTGGCACATCCGTGGGTTCAGTACGGACGGATCGATGGGGATCTCTTCCATCCAGGCCGGCGCCCACGTGTTCGGGGCGGCCATGGCCGCAGACGAGGCATCTTCTAAGGTTTTCGCCAACGGGATGAGCGTGGGCGGCGTGCTGACCACCGACCAAATCCTGAGCGACAAGAACAGGGCCACATTCCGCGAGAACATGCAGGCCGAGTTTGCGGGAGCGATGAATGCCGGCAAGACCATGCTGCTTGAGGCAGGCATGAAGTACCAGCAGGTTCCTATGAACCCGGAGGATGCTCAGCTGCTGGCAACCAGGGCATTCAACGTTGAAGAAATCTGCAGGTGGTTCGGCGTTCCCCCGTTCATGGTGGGACACGCGGAGAAGTCCACAAGCTGGGGCACGGGCATCGAGCAGCAGATGATCGGGTTCCTGACATTCTCGCTGGCGCCGTGGTTGAGGCGGATCGAGCAGTCGATCCGGAAGGATCTTATGGCGCCGGCTGAGCGCGTCAAGTATTTCGCCGAGTTCGCCGTGGAAGGCCTTTTGCGCGCCGACAGTGCAGCCCGGGCTTCCTTCTACAGCACGATGGTCCAGAACGGGATCTATTCCCGGGATGACTGCCGCGAGCGGGAGAACTTGCCGCGCAAGGGCGGAAAAGCTGCTGAGCTGACCGTTCAGTCCAATCTTCTGCCAATCGACATGCTGGGCTCCAACACCGGCGATCAGCAGGCCAGATCGGCCCTGATGGCCTGGCTGCAATCCGACGATGGGAAGGCGACATGAATCGAAAAAATGCGACCCTGAAGATCAGGGACTTTGATCTCTCAGTGAAGGCCGTCAGTGATGACGGCCTTTTCTCTGGCTACGGCTCGGTGTTCGGCACGGTTGATTCCTACCGCGAGGTGGTTGCGCCTGGAGCCTTCAGCGAGAGCCTGGCAGAGATCAAATCCAAGGGCCGGCCCGTGCCGGTGCTCTGGCAGCACCGCAGCGGTGAGCCCATCGGCGTTTACACCAGCCTTGTGGAGGATGCGCACGGCCTCAAGGTCGAGGGCCAGCTCATCATCGACGGGGTGGCCCGCGCCAAGGAGGCGCACGCGCTCATGAAGGCTGGCGCGGTGTCGGGTCTGTCCATCGGCTACTACGTCCGCGAGGACAGCTGGGATGAAAAGGAGCGTGTGCGCACGCTCAAGAAGGTTGAGCTGGTGGAAATCAGCCTGGTCACCTTCCCGGCAAACGACGACGCCCGCATCGATGCCATCAAGTCAAAGCTGGCACATGGATCGCTGCCGACCATGCCTGAATTTGAGCAGATCCTGCGTGAGGCAGGGTTCTCGAAAAGCCAGTCTGCGGTGATCGCCAACCGCGGGTTGAAGCATCTGCTGGACCGGAGCGAGTCCGGGAGCAAGGCGATTGAAGAAAACACGGCTGTCCCGGTTCTGGGGCGGCTCACCCTCCCGACTTTCTGAGGATTATCTATGTCCCGCTACACCGCTCTGGCCAACTCGATTGGCCGCGAAATGAAGAACGCCCAGCACCTGGACGACACGCTGGAACTGAAGGGCCTCATCAGCCAGCTGAACGAGCGTGACAACGAGATCAAGCTGTTCGCCGAGAAGGCCAGCAACGAGATCAAGGAGCACGGCAAGGTTCTGGATGACACCAAGGGTGCGCTGGAGCTGCTCTCCAAGGGGGGCATCGAGATCAATGCCCGCCTGCTGGAAGTGGAACAGAAGCTGGCGCGCCGCTTCTCGGCCAACGATCCCGTTGACCTCAAGAGCATCGGCGAGCAGTTCACCGAGCACGAAGGCTTCAACGACCTGGTTGCCAAGGGGCGTGGCATCGCCCGCATGAACCTGAAGGCGGTGACCTCGATCACCAGCGCAACCACCGGCACCGGTGGCGTGGGCGCGGCCATTCAGCCGACGCGGGTTCCCGGCATCGTCGCCGGCCCTGATCGTCCCTTCACGATCCGCGACCTCATCATGCCGGGCCGCACAGGCTCCAACGCAATCGAGTTCGTGCAGGAATCGGGCTTCCAGAACATGGCGGCACCGGTGGCGGAAACCGCGCTGAAGCCGCAGTCCGACCTGTCGTTCGAGCTGAAGACCACCACGGTCAAGACCCTGGCCCACTGGTTCCTGGCTTCTAAGCAGGTTCTGGCCGATGTTCCGCTGCTGCAGAGCTACATCAACGGCCGCGCCATCTACGGCCTGAAGTACGTGGAAGAAGCCCAGCTGCTGGCGGGCGACGGCACCGGCCAGAACCTGCTCGGCTTGATCCCCCAGGCAACGGCGTTCAACGAAGCTCTGCGCAAGGCTGGCGACACCAAGATCGACACCTTGCGTCGCGCGATCCTGCAGGTGCGCGTGGCGGAGTACCGCGCCAGCGGTATCGCCCTGAATCCGGTGGACTGGGCGGATATCGAGCTGCAGAAGGACGAGCAGGGACGCTACATCTGGGTGAACGTGGTGGAGGGTGGTCAGCCGCGCATGTGGAAGCTGCCGGTAGTGGACTCCACCGCAGTGCCGGAGGGCGAATTCCTTGTTGGTGCGTTCGATATCGCTGCCCAGGTGTTCGACCGTGAGGATGCTGCCGTCGAAGTCTCCACCGAGGACGGCGACAACTTCCGCAAGAACATGGTGACCATCCGCGCTGAGGAGCGCTTGGCCTTGGCGGTCTACCGGCCGGAATCCTTCGTGCACGGCACCTTCGAAGATCCGACCCCGTAACCATCGCCCCTGCTGGCGCAAGTAAGTGGCGGGTCTTCGGGCCCGCCACAGGAGAAGGCCATGAAGTACATCGCCATGAAGGGGTTCAATGACCCCAGCGCCGAGGGCGGATACCAGAAGCGCGGTCAGCCCTGGACGGGGCCGGATACGCGTGCAAAGGAGCTGCAGCTGCTAGGTTTGATCGGTCCTGCGGAAGCCGAAGGGAAGGCCGCTCCGCCGCCGTCGAACAAGATGGCGCCAGCGGCGGCTAACAAAGGGGCACCAGCTGCACCGGAACCTGGTGCAGCCCTGGTGCGTCAGAAAGCTGCCGACGCGATCACTGCGATTGCGGCGGTAACCGACCTCGCACTGCTGGACGCAGCGTTGAAGGCGGAGACTGCCAAGGGCGATAAAGCCCGCGCCACGGTGATCGAAGCCATCGAAACGGCTATCAAGGCGGCGACGCCGGCCCAGGCCTGAGCCATGCAGCTGATCACCATCGAGCAGGCCCGGCAGCACTGCCGGGCCGATAGCGCCGACGACACCATGCTGGAGCTCTACGGTGGCGCCGCCGAGGAGGCGGCGCAGGAGTTCATGAACCGGAAGGTGTTTCCTGACGCCACCAGCATGGCGGCCGCTGTACTGGCCGGCACCGCAGGGAGCGACCCGATGGTGGTGACCGATGCCATACGAGCGGCGGTTCTGCTGATGCTGGGACACCTCTACATGACCCGCGAGGACGTGCAGTCCAGCGCAGGAGCCACGGTGAAGATCCCGATGGGTGCGCACAGCCTTCTGTGGCCGCACCGGGTCGGGCTCGGCGTCTGACGTGGCCTGCTCAGGCTGCGCGCGCCGGCGCGCCTGGCTCATGAAATGGATGCGAGAAGCGAATGAACGAGCAAAGCGAATTGCTGGCCTCCCTGCGAGCCCAGACCGAGGCGACGCACCAGCTGGTGGCGGCGCTGCAGGAAAAGACCAAGGCCGACGAGGAGAACGCCAAGGCGATTAACCGGCTGGTGGACTACCTCTGCGACAGCGAAGGCGGCGAGGCGGAGCCGGCTGGATCCGGTAACTACCTGAGCGGGAAGCCGCGATGATCGCGGCCGGCCGGCTGCGGCACCGGGTGCAGCTGCAGCGTCAGGTCTACGGGCAGTCGCCTGCGACCGGCGCGCAGACCGTCAGCTGGGAGCCGCTGGCCGATGTGTGGGCCGAAGTGGCGCCGCTGTCGGCCCGCGAGTTCGTGGCAGCCAAGGCGGTGGACAGCGAGGTCACTGTGCGGGTGACCATCCGCCAGCGCGATGACGTGACCGACAAGTGCCGGGTGATCCACCGCGGCAAGATCCTGAACATCCATGGCGTGCTACCGGACCCGGTCAGCGGCTTGGAATACCTCACGCTCCCCTGCAGCGAGGGTGTCAACGATGGCTGACGGCATCCGATTCGACGTGAGTGGCCTGGACGGCATTCGCAACAAGATGGCGCAGGTGAAGCGCGAGGTGAACTACAAGGGCGGTAGGGCGGCCTTGCGGCGGGCGGCCAATGTTCTGCGCGACCAGGCGCAGAGCAACGCCCGCCGGGTGGATGACCACGAAACCGAGACCGCCATCTGGAAGAACGTCGCGGTGCGCTGGGATGGCGGCGCCTTCAAGCAGGACGGCGTGCTGGCCTTCCGCGTCGGTGTGCTGGGCGGTGCCCAGGCCGGCCGCGCAGCGCAACTCGGGACGAGCAACCCCGGCGGCATCACCTGGTACTGGCGCCTGCTGGAGTTCGGCACGTCGAAGATGGCCGCCCAACCGATCTTCCGGCCTGTTCCTGACCAAGCCGGCCAGAAGGCCGTCGATGTGTTCGCGCGCAACTTCAACCAGGCGCTGGACCGCGTGCTGGCGAAGCAGGGGGTGGCATGATCCCGCCCATCTTCCCGCTGTGCACCGCGTCACCGGCGGTGCTGTTGGCCTTCGGCGACGCACCGACCCGTGTCTACCCGTTCGGACTGATCGAGAAGCCACCAGCGCTGCCGTATGCCGTCTGGCAGACGGTCGGTGGTAGCCCCGAGAACTACTTGGCCCAGCGCCCTGACGTGGACGCGCTGACCACGCAGGTCGACGTGTATGCGAACAACGAAGCATCACTGATCCAGGGCGCTGCCGCCCTGCGCGATGCCTTCGAGCCCCGTGGGTACATCACCCGCTGGGGCGGTCAGATGCTTGACCCCGAAACGAAGCTGCTGCGCCTGTCATTCGATGTGGACTGGCTGCTCCCCCGGTAACGCCCGCTACATCCCCACCCACGCCCCGCACTGCGGGGCTTTTTATTGCCCGCAGGAGAAACGATGAGCATCCTGACCCAAGGAACCCAGCTGTACGGCCTGATCGACGGACAAGTCCGCGAGATCGAGTGCATCACGGCCTTCAACCCCGGCACTGCACCGGCGGACCAGATCGACGACACCTGCCTGTCGGAGACGAACACGCGCACCTACAAGAAGGGCCTGCGCACCCCCGGCCAGGCGTCGGTCACCGTCAACGCCGACCCGAAGAACGAGAGCCACTACCTGTTCTGGCAGCTGGCCGAGCAGGTGGACGGTGGCGATCCGATCCAGTGGGCCATTGGCTGGTCCGACGGCGTGGACATCGAACCCACCGTGCAGCAGGTTGGCAGCATCTCGAGCATCGAAGTGACCAACGGCGGCACCGGCTACACCAGCGCGCCGACCGTGGCCATCACCGGTGGTGGTGGCAGTGGAGCCACGGCTACTGCGATCGTCGATTCCGGCTCGGTGATCGGCGTCAACATCACCAATCCAGGCACCGGCTACACCAGCGCGCCGACTGTAGCTTTCACCGGCGGCGCTGGCACCGGCGCCGCTGCGACTGCCGCGCGCTCGACAGTCGCCGAGCTGGTGCTGCCGAACACCCGCACCTGGTACACCTTCCAGGCCTACGTGAGCGACTTCCCGTTCGACTTCCAAGGCAATGCCGTGGTCACCACCGCGGCGACCATGCAGCGCAGCGGCTCGGGCGTCTGGCTGCGTAAGGCGCAGACCCCGTGAGCCGCGCCGCCAAGAAGACAGCCACTGCGCGTGCAGTGAGCCTGAGCGTGGCCGGCCTGCAGAAGGCCGGCGCTTTCACGGGCCGGCCAGTCGAGAAGGAGATCCGCTGGAATCAGGGCGGCGAAGAGCTGACCGCCACCGTGTATGTGCGGCCGCTGGGCTTCCAGGCGGCGGTGTCCGACGTGCTGTCGGCCACGAACAAGCACGACGGCGTGGCCGGCCGCATTGCGGCCAGCATCTGTGACCAGGACGGCAAGGCGGTGTTCACCGTCGCTGATATCACCGGCGAGGCCGATCCGGAGCGCGGCGCCCTGGACGGCAACCTGTCGGTGGCGCTGCTGATGGCCATCGGCGAGGTGAACAACCTGGGAAAAGCTACGAGCTGACCCCGGAGGATGAGCTGTGGTGCGAGCTGGTCCTGAACGGGATCGGTGGCCGCAGCATCGCTGAGGCAATGGAATGCCTCAGCATCCGGGAGTTCCAGCTCTGGAGCGTATACCGCGCCAAGCGCGGCAGCCTGAACCTGGCCGGTCGAATGGATGCAGCGACGGGGATGCTGGCAGCACTGTTCGTCAACTCGAACCGCAAGGCAGGAACCGCCCCGTTCAAGTCGACTGATTTCATGCCCCACGTGGATGCCGAGCCCATCAGCCTCGAGGAGGCGATGAAGCAGTGGTAGTCGGCGCGCAGGGCGCGCATCAATCTGGCCGGCCATCGGCCGGCCCCTGCAGCAGAGAGAGCTATGTCCCGGTCCCTTGGTACGCTTACGATCGACGTGATCGCCGAGGTCGGCGGCTTCGCGTCCGGCCTGGACAAGTCCGAGCGTCGGGCGGAGAAGTGGCGCAAGAAGGTCGAGGCCGAGGCGAGAATGGCGGGCGCGGCGCTTGCCGCTGGTGTTGCAGTCGGTGTCGCCGCACTGTCCGCAGTTGCGGTGAAGTTCGGGCGCAATAGCATTGCGGCCGAGAAGGAGGTGGCTCAGCTCGACGCCATTATCCGTTCTACCGGCGGCGCGGCCGGGTACACCCGCCAGCAGCTGCTGGACATGGCCGATACGCTCGCCGACAAATCCACCTTCA
>NZ_JAWIRT010000044.1:0-4026 GCF_036320045.1 Stenotrophomonas sp. SMYL20
GTCGACCAAGGTCGACACCTACCAACAGCCACCGGAATCTGTCAGAGCCGGGGCGGGGGGGGGGGGGGGGGGGGGGGGGGGGGGGGCGGGGGGGGGGGGGGGGCCGCGGGGGGGGGGGGGGGGGGGGGCGCCCCCCCGCCCCCCCCCCCCCCCCCCGCCAACCCACGGAATGCCCGCTGTTGACGTTGACGTTGACTGCAGCAGGTGCAGGGCTGCAAGCCCTGCCGAAAAACCCTTACCGCACTTGCTCCTGCTTGCGCACGATCGCCATCGCGATCTCCAGCGACTGCTCGTAGTTCAACCGCGGGTCCACCGTCGAACGGTAGGCGCGCTCCAGGTCACGTTCGGTCAGTTCGCGCGCGCCACCGGTGCACTCGGTCACGTCTTCGCCGGTCAGCTCCAGGTGCACACCGCCCAGTCGCGTACCTGCGGCCGCGTGCAGATCGAACGACATCTCCACTTCGCCACGCACGTTGTCGAAGCGGCGTGTCTTGAAACCATTGGCAGTGCTTTCGGTGTTGCCATGCATCGCATCGCACACCCACAGCACGCGGCGGCCATCGCGCTTGACCGCATCCAGCAGCGGCGGCAGCTTCTCGGCGATCTGCGCTGCACCCATGCGGTGAATGAAGCTCAGTCGACCCGGCTCGTCATGCGGGTTGAGCACATCAATCAGGCGCAGCAGCTGGTCCGGCGTCACCGATGGGCCGACCTTGATCGCGATAGGGTTGCGCACGCCACTCAGGTATTCCACGTGCGCGCCATCGAGAGCGGCCGTGCGCATGCCGATCCACGGGTAGTGCGTGCTCAGGTTCAACCAGCCCTGCTGGCGCGGCACCTGCCGGGTCAACGCCTGTTCGTAGGGCAGCAGCAGCGCTTCGTGCGACGTGTAGAAGTCGATGCGGTTGAGGTTGTGCACGCGGGCCCCGGCCAGGGTCTCCATGAAGTGCACCGCATCGCCGATCGACGCCACCATCTTCTGGTACTCGGCAGCCAGCGGCGAATGCCGCACCCACTCCAGGTTCCAGTACTCGGGGTGGTGCAGGTCGGCGAAACCGCCGTCGATCAGCGCACGCACGAAGTTCATGGTCATCGCCGAGTGCGCGTGGGCCTGCAGCATCCGCTTCGGATCCGGCAGCCGTGCCGCTTCGGTGAAGGCCGGCGCGTTGATGACATCACCGCGGTAGCTGGGCAGGGTCACGCCGTCGCGGGTCTCGGTATCGGCCGAACGTGGCTTGGCGTACTGGCCGGCGAAACGGCCGACGCGGATCACCGGCTGGCGCAGGCCATGCACCAGCACCAGGCTCATCTGCAGCAGCACCTTCAGCCGGTTGGAAATGGTGCCCGATTCGCAGTCGCTGAAGTTCTCCGCGCAGTCGCCGCCCTGCAGCAGGAAGCGCTTGCCTTCCTGCGCCTCGGCCAGCTGCTGCTTCAGCGCCAGGATTTCCCAGGAGGTGACCAGCGGCGGCAGCCGCTTCAGTTCGTGCAGAGCGGCGTCCAGCGCCACCGGGTCCGGGTAGGTCGGCATCTGCAGCGCGGTCTTGCCACGCCAGCTCTCCGGCGACCAGGCGGCGCCAGTGGCGGCTGCGGCGGGATCGGGCACGGGCGGAACGGCGGACAGGCTCATTGCAGACTTCCGGGATGGGGGGCGGTCATGGTCGCAGAGCCAGCCGCTGGCGCAAAGGGCCGACCTGCTCGGCCAGGCCGCCTGAACGGCAGGGAAAGGCCGATGCGAGCAGCCAGATCCCGCATGGTCAGCCGCTCAAGGTAGGCGCATGATCTGTTACGGAGTAACACTTCCACGTCATGGACCGGCCCCTTCCACGCCCTGCCATCACTCTTCCCATCATGAAGCCCTCGCCCCTCGCTACCGGCATCACCTTCGCCCTGGCCCTGGCCAGCCTGCCCGCCTTCGCGGCCGCCGCCAATGGCGCCGGGCCTGCGGTCAAGGACCTGGACACGGTCACCGTCAGCGCCCAGCTCGACCAAGCCCGCAACGCGTTGTCGCCGGACATCGGCAGCAGCCAGTACCAGATCACCGCCGAGGACATCCAGAAGCAGCCGCTGGGCGCCTCCGCGCCGCTCAGCCAGGTGCTGCTGCAGGCACCCGGCGTGGTCCAGGATTCCTATGGCAGCGTGCACGTGCGCGGCGACCACGCCAACCTGCAGTACCGGATCAACGGCGTGTTGCTGCCCGAATCGATTTCCGGCTTCGGCCAGACCCTGGATGCGCGCACCATCAAGAGCATCCGCCTGATGGACGGCGCGTTGCCGGCGCAGTTCGGCGAGCGCACCGCGGCGGTGGTCGACATCACCACCCGCAATGGCGCCGAGCTGGGCAACGGTGGCAGCGCCGGACTGACCACCGGCTCGTTCGGCAAGGTGAATCCGAATGCCTCCTGGTGGGGCAACCAGGGACGCTGGAGCTGGTTCCTGACCGGCAACTACGACCAGAACGAAGTCGGCCTGGAGAATCCGACCAACTCGCGCAAGCCGCTGCACGACGATACCCACCAGGGCAAGGCCTTCGCCGACCTGACCTACCTGGTCAACGAGAACACCCGCCTGAGTGTGTTCGCCGGTTTCGCCAACAACCGTTTCCAGATTCCGGTCAATCCAGGGCAGACGCCGCAGTTCGGTTACCTGGACACCACCACCTTCGATTCCAGCCAGCTGGATGAGACCCAGCGCGAGACCACCCGCTTCGGCATGCTGGTACTGCAGGGCACGCTGGGCAGCACCGCCTACCAACTGTCCGCCGGGCAGCGCTACAGCGATGCAGCGTTCAACCCGGACGTCGTCGGCGATCTGGTGTTCAGTGGCGTCGCCTCGCAGGTGCAGCGCAGCAACCGTGCCAACACCCTGCAGGCCGACTTCTCCACACCACTGGGCAACGACCACACGCTGCGCTACGGCTTGTACGGCAACTACGAGCACGCACGGGCCAGCAGCAACAGCTGGGTGTTCCCGGTTGATGACGGCGGCCAGCAGTCCAGCACCACGCCGCTGCTGATTCCTGACCACAGCGCCTTCCATGCCAGCACGCTGGCGTTGTACGTACAGGATGAGTGGAAAATCGGCGACGACTGGACCGTCAACTACGGTCTGCGCGGTGACCGCTACAAGGCCTTCGGCCGCACCGAGGGCCAGCTCAGCCCGCGCGTGGGCGTGGTCTGGAATGCCAGCGACAGCACCACCGTGCATGCCGGCTATTCGCGCTATTTCACGCCACCGGCCAGTGAACTGATCGCCAGCAGCGACATCGCCCTGTACGACGGCACCACCAACCAGCAGCCCAGCGGCGGCAACAACACGCCGCTGGCCGAGCGCAGCGACTACTACGACATCGGCGTCTCGCAGCAGCTGGGTGAACACCTGACCCTGGGCCTGGACGCTTACGACCGCCGCGTCGCCCGCCTGCAGGACGAAGGCCAGTTCGGCGCCGCCTACATCTACTCGACCTTCAACTACCGCCGCGGACACATCCGTGGCCTGGAGTTCAGTGCCGACTACAGCAACGGCCCGTTCAGTGCCTACTTCAATGCGGCGCTGAACAAGGCCATCGGTACGGATGTCATCACCAGCCAGTACAACCTCGATCCCGAGGCGCTGGCCTATGTGGCCAACCACTGGATCCACCTCGACCACGACCAGAAGCTGACGTCGTCGGGGGGGCTCAGCTACGCCTTCGCCGGGCACAACCGGATCGGGGCCAACTACGTGCTCGGCAGTGGCCTGCGTTCGGACATCGAGGGCGTACCCAACGGTGGCGAGCTGCCGTCCTACCTGCAGGTGAACCTCAGCGCCGGGCACGACTTCAACGTCGACAGCGGCCATCCACTGCATGTGCAGCTGGCGGTGATCAACGCGTTGGACCGCAGCTACCAGCTGCGCGATGGCGGTGGCGTCGGCGTGTTCGCCCCGCAATGGGGACCGCGCCGCGGCGCCTACCTGAGCCTGCAGCAGGATTTCTGAGCTAGTGCCGGCCGCTGGCCGGCATTCCCGCGGTGTGCCGGCCAGCGGCCG
>NZ_JAWIRT010000044.1:4036-19761 GCF_036320045.1 Stenotrophomonas sp. SMYL20
TTGGGCGTCGTTGGGCCCCGGGGCGCCCGCCCCGCCGGCGGTCGCCCCCCCCCCCCCCCCCCACTACCCTGCTTCAGCGCTTGACCTTGCGCAGCGACACCACCAGCGCCCACAGCGCCAGCAGCACGAACCACACGCCCGACCACATCGGCATGGTCAGGCCGAGGAAGGTCCAGTCGATGTTGCCGCAGTTGCCAGTGCCGGTCAGCACCGTGCGGAATACTTCCAGCGGCCCCATGGTCTCGCTCAGGAAGGCCAGCGGCGGGCCACAGGTGGACCCCATTTCCGGCGGCAGCATCTGCACGTAGACGTGGCGCGCGGCGATGCCGACACCCACTGCGGCGGCAATGAAGGCCAGCACGCCATAGGTCGCGCGTCCGGGGCGGTTGGACGGACCATGCAGTGCACCGATCAGGAACAGCAGGCCAAGCGCAGCGAAGGCCAGGCGCTGGAAGATGCACAGCGGACACGGCTCCAGGCCCATCTTCAGCTGCAGGAAGATCGCGTAGCCAAGCAGGCCCGCGCAGATCAGGAAGCCCAGGAAGAACTGGGCGCGGAAGGGCCAGCGCAGTGGATTCATCGTCAACGCTCGAATGGATCAGGCGCCAAGCGTAACCGAGAGTGCGCGCCATTCGAACCGCCACAGGTGACGCCTGTCGGAACGGTGTGGGTCAGAGCCCTTTCCTGCAGAAAGGGATCCGCCCCCGGAAACGCAAAAGCCCGGCAGAGGCCGGGCTTTCGCTGTGTCGCATTGGAGCGGTCCGATTACTCGGCCACTTCCTCGGCCACGACCGGACGGTCAACCAGCTCGACGTAGGCCATCGGCGCGTTGTCGCCAGCGCGGAAGCCGCACTTCAGCAGACGCAGGTAGCCGCCCGGACGGTTCGCGTAGCGCGGGCCCAGGATGGTGAACAGGTTGCCCACGGCTTCGTTGTCGCGCAGGCGGGCGAAGGCCAGACGGCGGTTGGCGACGGAATCGACCTTGGCCAGGGTGATCAGCGGCTCGGCAACGCGGCGCAGTTCCTTGGCCTTCGGCAGGGTGGTCTTGATCAGCTCGTGCTTGAACAGCGAGGCAGCCATGTTCTTGAACATCGCTTCGCGGTGGGCGCTGGTACGGCTGAACTTACGGCCAGACTTCTGGTGACGCATGGTGATATTCCTTGGTTAATGATGAGACTGTGCGGATCGTTGTCGCCATCCTGGCGTTGCTGCGCGGACTGCGGTTGGTCCTGGCCGCCCGTCCTGGACGACCTGCCACGCGAACCTGGGGTTCGTCATGGCATGTTGTGTTGCGTTGAAGGCCCCACCGCGAACGGTGGAGCCTTCAGGCATTACCGATATCAGCCCAGCATGCCGTGGCTGGCGACACCGGCCGGCGGCCAGTTCTCCAGCTTCATGCCGAGCGACAGGCCGCGCTGAGCCAGCACTTCCTTGATCTCGGTGAGCGACTTCTTGCCCAGGTTCGGGGTCTTCAGCAGCTCCACTTCGGTCTTCTGGATCAGATCGCCGATGTAGTAGATGCTTTCAGCCTTCAGGCAGTTGGCCGAACGCACGGTCAGCTCCAGATCGTCGATCGGGCGCAGCAGCACCGGATCCACGCCGTTGTTGGCCGGCTTGGCTGCACCGCGGTCGCGGTGGGTGAAGTCACCGAACACCGACAGCTGGTCGCTGAGGATGTCGGCGGCGGTGCGCACGGCTTCCTCGGCGTCGATGGTGCCGTTGGTCTCGATATCGATGACCAGCTTGTCCAGGTCGGTACGCTGTTCGACGCGGGCCGCTTCCACGGCATAGGCGACGCGGCGGACCGGCGAGAACGAGGCATCCAGGACCAGACGGCCGATGGCACGGGTTTCTTCGTCCGGACGACGACGCGCGGCAGCCGGCTGGTAGCCGAAACCACGTTCGATCTTCAGACGCATGTTGATCGCCGTATCCTTGGTCAGGTGGCAGATCACGTGTTCGCCGTTCAGGATCTCCACATTGTGGTCGACCTTGATGTCGGCAGCGGTGACAACGCCCGGGCCCTGCTTGGACAGGGACAGGGTGGCGCTGTCGCCGGAGTGCATACGGATGGCCACGTCCTTGAGGTTCAGCAGGACTTCGAGCACGTCCTCCTGCAGACCTTCGACCGTGGTGTACTCATGCAACACGCCGTCGATTTCGACTTCCGTGATGGCGAAGCCCGGGATGGACGACAGCAGCACGCGACGCAGGGCATTACCCAGCGTATGCCCGTAACCCCGCTCCAAAGGTTCGATAACGACCTTTGCACGGGTGTCGGTAAGGCGTTCGATCTGCGGACCGCGAGGACGCAGAACCTGGTTGGCGGTAACCGTCATGTTGCGGGTTCTCCTAGTGAACCCCCGGCCGTCGCCGGGGGCTCTCCAATGTGAATTACTTCGAATACAGCTCGACGATCAGCGCTTCGTTGATGTCCGCAGGCAGATCCGAACGATCCGGAACAGCCTTGAAGATGCCGGTGAACTTGCCGGAATCCACTTCAACCCACGACGGGCTCAGGTCATGCTGGGCGGCGACGGTCAGGGCTTCCTGGACGCGCAGCTGCTTGGCAGCCTTTTCAGACAGAGCGATGGCGTCGCCAGCCTTGACCTGGTACGAAGCCAGGTTGACCGACTTGCCATTCACGGTGACGCCGCGGTGCGACACCAGCTGACGGGCAGCCGGACGGGTCACGGCGAAGCCCATGCGGTAGACGACGTTGTCCAGGCGGGTTTCCAGCAGCTGCAGCAGGTTCTCGCCGGTGTTGCCCTTCTTGGTCGAGGCCTTCTTGTAGTAGTTGCGGAACTGACGCTCCAGCAGGCCGTAGATACGCTTGACCTTCTGCTTTTCACGCAGCTGGGTGGCGTAGTCGGACAGCTTGCCCTTGCGGGCAGTGGCGCCGTGCTGGCCGGGCTTCTGCTCCAGCTTGCACTTCGAGTCCAGCGCACGCGCCGGGCTCTTCAGGGACAGGTCGGCGCCTTCGCGACGGGCGAGCTTACAGGTAGGACCGATATAACGAGCCATTTCTTATCGCTCCCTTTAGACGCGACGCTTCTTCGGCGGACGGCACCCGTTGTGCGGGATAGGCGTCACGTCGATGATGTTGGTGATCTTGTAGCCGACGTTGTTCAACGAACGCACGGCCGACTCACGGCCCGGACCCGGGCCCTTGATGCGGACTTCCAGCGACTTCACGCCGTAGTCCAGCGCAGCACGACCGGCCTTTTCAGCAGCCACCTGGGCAGCGAACGGGGTCGACTTGCGCGAACCGCGGAAGCCAGCGCCACCGGAGGTCGCCCACGACAGAGCGTTGCCCTGGCGGTCGGTGATGGTGACGATGGTGTTGTTGAACGAAGCGTGGACGTGGGCAACGCCGTCGGTGACGACGCGCTTGATCTTCTTCTTGGTCTTAGCAGCGGGCTTAGCCATTTCTCAGTCCCTTACTTCTTGATCGCCTTGCGCGGACCCTTGCGGGTGCGGGCGTTGGTACGGGTGCGCTGGCCACGCAGCGGGAGGCCACGACGGTGACGCAGGCCGCGGTAGCAGCCCAGGTCCATCAGGCGCTTGATCGCGATGCCGATCTCACGGCGCAGATCGCCTTCCACGATGTACTTGCCGACTTCGGCGCGCAGGCGCTCGATTTCCGGCTCCGACAGATCGCGGATCTTGGTGGTCGAAGCAACGCCTGCGACTTCGCAGACCTTCTTCGAACGGGTACGGCCGATGCCGTAAATGCTTTGCAACCCGACCCAGACGTGCTTCTGGGCTGGCAGGTTGACGCCTGCAATACGCGCCATGACGCGGTTCTCCAGCTGAGTGATGGCCGACAGCGCGCCTCGGGCACGCCAATCCGGCAGGATGGATCAAAAAAGTGAACTAGCGATACTAACAAGGTTCCGGTTTACATGGAAGCCCGTGAAACCGTTGGTTTCATGAACCCGGCCTGGGGAGTGTGCCCAGGCTCCGGCGCCGGATGGGGTTGGACCTGGGGTTTCCCCCGGGGCCGCCCGCGCTACTCCAGCGCGGGACCACCTCATCACACCCCCACCCGGAACCGCTGCGGGGGCCGCCCTTCGTTTGTGTGGCCGGAGTCCGCGAAGCGGAGGGACCATCACGTCAGGAAGACGAAAGTATAACAGGCCAATCAGCCGCGGGCAAAACCGCCGCGGTTGCCGCCCTTCAGGTTGGCCTTCTTCAGCAGGCTCTCGTACTGGTGGGACATCAGGTGCGCCTGCACCTGGGCGATGAAGTCCATCACCACCACCACCACGATCAGCAGCGAAGTACCGCCGAAGTAGAACGAGGCGTTCAGCTGCGTGCGCATCAGTTCCGGCAGCAGGCAGACGATCACCAGGTAGGCCGAGCCGGCCGCGGTCAGGCGGGTCAGCACGCCGTCGATGTAATCGGCAGTGGCCTTGCCCGGACGGATGCCCGGAATCAGCGCGCCCGACTTCTTCAGGTTGTCGGCGGTTTCCTGCGAGTTGAACACCAGCGCGGTATAGAAGAACGCGAAACCGGTGATCAGCGCAGCGAACACGATCATGTGCAGCGGCTCGCCCGGGCCGAGCGCGTTGGCGACCTTCTGCAGGACCTGGCCGAAGCTGCTCTGGTTGGCAGCCTGGCCGGACCACATGGCCAGGGTGGCCGGGAAGGCCAGCAGGCTCGAGGCGAAGATCGCCGGGATGACGCCGGCCATGTTGAGCTTCAGCGGCAGGAACGAGGTCTGGTTCATGTACGCGTTGCGACCGCCCTGGCGGCGCGCGTAGTTGACCGTGATCCGGCGCTGGCCACGCTCGACGAACACCACGAAGAAGGTGAAGGCGAGCACGACGATGGCGATCAGCAGCAGCTGGATGAACTGGATGTTGCCGTCGCGGTAGGCGTCGAAGGTGTGGATGATCGCACCCGGCAGGCCAGCGACGATACCGGCGAAGATGATCAGCGACACGCCATTGCCGATGCCGCGCTCGGTGACCTGCTCACCGACCCACATCAGGAACATGGTGCCGGCGGTCAGCGCGACCACGGCGGTGAGCACGAAGCCCATGCCCGGCGCGTACACGACCGGAGCGCCCGACGGCGAGACCTGGCCCTGCAGGGCCAGTGCGATCGAGCCGCCCTGCACCACTGCCAGCAGCACGGCGCCGATGCGCGAATACTGGGTGATCTTGCGGCGGCCGGACTCACCTTCCTTCTGCATCGCCTTCAGGGCGGGGAAGATGTGCACGGCCAGCTGCATCACGATCGATGCCGAAATGTACGGCATCACGTTCAGCGCGAAGATGCTGAAACGGTGCAGGGCGCCGCCCGAGAACATGTTGAACATGTCCACGATGCCGCCGCCCTGCTGTTGCATCATGGCAAGCATGGCATCGGGATTGACGCCCGGCACCGGCACGTAGCAGCCGATGCGATAGACGATCAAAGCCCCGACGACGAACAGCAAACGTTGGCGAAGTTCAGTGAACTTGCCCATTCCGCCCGCGAGGTTACCGATGCCAGCTTGCGCCATGATTTTCTTACTCCGTTACGCTGCCGCCGGCAGCTTCGATCGCAGCCTTGGCACCAGCCGTGGCAGCGATACCCTTCAGGGTGAACGCCTTGGTCACTTCGCCCTTGACGACGACCTTGGCCTTCTTTGCAGTGCTCGGGACCAGCTTGGCAGCACGCAGGGCGGCGAAGTCGATCTCACCGGCCGGCAGCTTGTCCAGCGCGTACAGCAGCACTTCAGCGGTGTCCTTGGCGATCGGCGAACGGAAGCCGATCTTCGGCAGACGACGCTGCATGGGGGTCTGGCCGCCTTCGAAGCCAGCCTTGATCTTGCCGCCACCCTTACGGGCGAACGAACCCTTGTGGCCGCGGCCGGCAGTCTTGCCCAGGCCCGAGCCGATACCGCGACCGACGCGGGTGCGCTCGGTGCGGGCGCCCGGTGCCGGGCTCAGTTCATTGAGACGCAGAGTCATGATCGATTACTCCTCAACCTTGACGAGGTAGTGAACGGTGTTGATCAGACCGCGAACCTGCGGGCTGTCCTTCAGTTCACGCACATCGTTGAGCTTGTTCAGGCCCAGAGCACGCACCGACAGGCGGTGACGCGACTGAGTACCACGCAGGCCACGCACCAGGCGCACCTTCACAGTCTTGTTGGACTCATTAGCCATGGTTGAGTTCCTCCACCTTCTTGCCGCGCTTGGCCGCGATGCGGGCCGGCGACTGCGCAGCAGACAGGCCCTTCACGGTGGCACGCACCAGGTTGATCGGGTTGCGCGAACCGGTGGCCTTGGCCAGCACGTTCTTCACGCCAACGGCTTCCAGCACGGCGCGCATGGCACCGCCGGCGATGACGCCGGTACCTTCCGAAGCCGGCTGCATGAACACGCGGGCTGCGCCGTGACCATCCTTGATGGTGTGCCACAGGGTGCCGTTGTTCAGGTCAACGCTGACCAGGTTCTTGCGGGCCTGTTCCATCGACTTCTGGATGGCGACCGGCACTTCGCGGGCCTTGCCATAGCCGAAACCGACCTTGCCTTCGCCGTCGCCGACCACGGTCAGGGCGGTGAAGGTGAACTGGCGACCACCCTTGACGGTCTTGCTGACGCGGTTGACCGCGACCAGCTTTTCGATCATGCCGTCGTCGACTTTCTCTTCGCGGTTACGGTCGCGATCGCGACCCCGCTGCTGACGCTCTTCTGCCATTTTGATTCCTTGGTAGTTTGGGTATGTACGGCTCGGGGCCGCTTATGGTTGTGGAATGTCGCGTTGTTCCGGTGGGCCACTGCAGAAGAGTGGCGCCGTCCAGCCTCACTCAGGCGGGCGAGCAGGCGGGCAGGAGACCACAGGTCCCCTGCCCTTATCCCTTAGAACTGCAGGCCGGCTTCGCGGGCGGCTTCTGCCAGGGCCTTGATGCGGCCGTGGTAGCGGTAGCCCGAACGATCGAAGGCAACCTTCTCGACGCCGGCGGCCTTGGCGCGCTCAGCGACGATACGGCCGACCTTGGCGGCGGCGTCGGCGTTCTTGCCGTTCTTCAGGCCTTCCATGACGTCGGTCTGGGTGGTGTTGGCAGCAGCCAGCACCTTGGAACCGTCGGCGGTGAAGACCTGGGCGTACAGGTGCTGGCCGGTGCGCAGCACCGACAGGCGGGCGACGCCGAGCTCACGGATGTGGGCGCGGGTCGACTTGGCGCGACGCAGGCGGGCGATGTTCTTGTTCATTTTGATTATTCCTTGAAAGCTGAAGGTTGGGCTTTTCCCTGAGGAGTCCGCACAAGGATGTGCGGGCTCTTGCGAGGGACTCGCACTTACGCCTTCTTGGCTTCCTTACGGATGATGACTTCGTCGGAGTACTTCACGCCCTTGCCCTTGTACGGCTCCGGCTTGCGGAACGCACGGATCTTGGCGGCAACTTCACCGACGACCTGCTTGTCAGCGCCCTGGACCAGGATCTCGGTCTGGGTCGGGGTGGTGATGGTGATGCCTTCCGGCGCCACGAACACGACCGGGTGCGAGAAGCCCAGCGACAGGCTCAGGTCCTTGCCCTGCATGGCAGCGCGGTAACCCACGCCGACCAGCTCCAGCTTGCGCTCGAAGCCTTCGGACACGCCCTTGACCATGTTGGCCAGGATCGCACGCACGGTACCGGTCAGTGCGACCAGCTCGGCGTTCTCGGTGCTCAGGGTGGCAACGCCGTTGTCGACGTTGATGGCAATACCGGCCGGCTTGGCCAGCGACAGGGAACCCTTCGGGCCCTTGGCGGTGACGCTGTCCGACTGGACGTTCAGTTCAACCTTACCCAGGTCGATCGGCTTCTTGGCTACGCGGGACATAGTTCTACTCCTTTCGCCTTAGGCCACGAAGCACAGGACTTCGCCGCCGACGCCCAGCTGGCGCGCCTGCGCATCAGTCATGATGCCCTTGGAGGTGGAAATGATGGAGATACCCAGGCCGTTCATGACCTTCGGCAGCTCGCTCTTGCCGCGGTACTGGCGCAGGCCCGAACGCGAGAAGCGCTTCAGGGTCGCGATGACCGGCTTGCCTTCGAAATACTTCAGCACGATTTCCAGCTCGGACTTGTTGTTTTCCAGCTGGGTCACGCGCAGGTCGGTGATGTAACCCTCGTCCTTCAGGACCTGGGCGATCGCAACCTTGATCTTGGACGACGGGGCTTTCACCGTCTGCTTGCCAACCGCGGCCGCATTCTTGATGCGGACCAGCAGGTCGGCGATGGGATCAGTCATGCTCATATGAGTACCTTTGAGTGCACCGATATCCGCTTTCGCGAAAATCTGTTGTCTCCTGGAAACGGGCCAGGTCCCTTGATGCAGCGGGCCAAGGGCCCACTCCTACAACCCCGTTTGCACAGGGCAAGACGCGGGAGTATACGCCAAAAGAGCCCGGCTTGCGCCGGGCTCTTCGGTTTTTTTTGCGTCGGGAAAGCTGAATGCCTCCCCTGCCCGGTTCAGGCACCCCCGAAGGGGCGCCTGATCGCAGGGCCGGCTGGGATTACCAGCTGGCCTTGCGCAGACCCGGGACGTCGCCACGCATGGTGGCTTCACGCAGCTTGTTACGGCCCAGGCCGAACTTGCTGTAGACGCCACGCGGACGACCCGACAGCTCGCAACGGTTGCGCTGGCGGCTCGGCGACGAATCGCGCGGCAGCTTGGCCAGCTTGGTTGCGGCGTCGATCTTCTCTTCGTAGGTCGCGTCCACGGAGGACACGATCTTCTTCAGAGCTGCACGCTTTTCAGCGTACTTCTTTGCCAGCTTTTCCCGCTTGATGTCGCGGTTGACCATGGAGGTCTTTGCCATTTCGGTTTCCTCGACAGATCAGTTACGGAACGGGAACTTGAACGCTGCCAGCAGCGCCTTCGCTTCCGCGTCGGTCTTCGCAGTGGTGGTGATGGCGATATCCATACCGCGGATCGCGTCGACGGCGTCGAAGTCGATTTCCGGGAAGATGATCTGCTCCTTCACACCCATGTTGAAGTTGCCGCGGCCGTCGAAGGAACGACCGGAAACACCACGGAAGTCGCGCACGCGCGGCAGCGAGATGTTGATCAGGCGATCCAGGAACTCGTACATCTTGTGGCGACGCAGCGTGGTCTTGCAGCCGATCGGCCAACCATCGCGGATCTTGAACGACGCAACCGACACACGCGACTTGGTGACAACCGGCTTCTGGCCGGAAATCTTGGTCATGTCGCCGACGGCGTTCTCCAGGATCTTCTTGTTGGTGGCCGCTTCGCCGACACCCATGTTCAGGGTGACCTTGACCAGCTTCGGCACTTCCATCGGATTGGTGTAGCCGAACTGCTTCATCAGCGCCGGCACCACTTCGTCCTTGTAGAACTTTTCGAGACGGGAACTCATCTTCTCATTCCTCAGGCGTCGAGCGCCTCACCGCTGGAGCGGAACACACGCAGTTTGCGTCCATCCTCCAGCACCTTGAAGCCAACGCGTTCGCCCTTGCCCGAAGCCGGGTTCAGAACATTCACGTTGGAGATATGGATCGAAGCTTCGCGCTCGACCACGCCGCCGGCAACACCTGCCTGCGGGTTCGGCTTGGTGTGGCGCTTGACGATGTTCACGTTGGCGACGACCACACGGTCGCCGTCGACGCGGACGACTTCGCCCTGCTTACCCTTGTCCTTGCCAGCGTTGACGACAACCTGGTCGCCCTTCTTGATACGGTTAGCCATGATTATCTCCTGTCGCTCACAGCACTTCGGGAGCGAGCGAGACGATCTTCATGAACTTCTCCGAACGAAGTTCACGGGTCACCGGCCCGAAGATACGGGTACCGATCGGCTCCTGCTTGCTGTTCAGCAGAACGGCAGCGTTGCCGTCGAAGCGGATCAGCGAGCCATCGGCGCGACGCACACCCTTGCGGGTACGCACCACGACGGCGTCATACACTTCACCCTTCTTGACCTTGCCGCGCGGAATCGCATCCTTCACGGTGACCTTGATGATGTCGCCGATGCCGGCGTAACGGCGCTTGGAACCACCCAGCACCTTGAAGCACATCACCTGCTTGGCACCCGAATTGTCCGCGACGTCAAGGTAGCTCTGCATCTGGATCATGATTCAGCTCCTTATTCAGCCGCGCGCGTGATGACTTCCACCACGCGCCAGTTCTTGGTCTTGGACATCGGAGCAATCTCGGTCACGCGGACGACATCGCCTTCCTTGCAGGCGTTGTCGGCATCGTGGGCGTGCAGCTTCGTCGAGCGCTTGATGTACTTGCCGTACAGCGCGTGCTTGACCTGACGCTCAACCAGGACGGTAACCGTCTTGTCCATCTTGTTGCTGACGACACGGCCTTCGACCGTGCGCAGCGTCTTCTTTTCAGTATTGTCGCTCATAGCGGCCATCCTTACTTCGTGCTGCCGAGCAGGGTCTTGACGCGAGCAATCTCGCGACGGACCCGGCGAATGTCGTGGGTCTTCGGCAGCTGGCCGGTGACCTGCTGCATACGGACAGAGAACTGTTCCTTACGCAGGTCGATCAGGTGGGCCTTGAGTTCGTCAGCCGACTTTTCACGGAGAGTTTTGATATCCATCAGCGCACCGTACGGGTCACGAAAGTGGTGGTGACCGAGAGCTTGGCGGCGGCCAGGCGGAACGCCTCGCGAGCCACTTCCTCGGAAACACCCTCGATTTCATAGATCATGCGGCCGGGCTGGATCTGGGCCACCCAGTATTCCACGTTGCCCTTACCAGAACCCATTCGGACTTCGATGGGCTTCTTGGTGATGGGCTTGTCGGGGAACACGCGGATCCACATCTTGCCGCCGCGCTTGACGTAGCGGCTGATCGAGCGGCGGGCCGCTTCGATCTGACGCGCGGTCAGCTGACCGTGTGCGGTTGCCTTCAGGCCGTATTCGCCGAAGCTGACAGCGTTGGCGCTCCAGCTCAGGCCATCGTTACGGCCCTTGTGTACCTTGCGGTACTTGGTTCGCTTGGGTTGCAACATTGTCGTTACCTCGCTTCACGGGCCGGGCGCTGACGGTCACCACGGTCGCCGCGATCGTGACGATCGTTGCGCGACGGGGTGTCGTCCTGCTTTTCCTGGCCAACCTGGGAGAAATCGAAGACCTCGCCCTTGTAGATCCAGACCTTGATGCCGATGATGCCGTAGGTCGTCTTGGCTTCAGCGAAGCCATAGTCGATGTCGGCACGCAGGGTGTGCAGCGGCACGCGGCCTTCGCGGTACCACTCCGAACGGGCGATTTCTGCACCGTTGAGGCGGCCACCGACGTTGACCTTGATGCCCAGGGCACCCAGACGCATCGCGTTGCCGACCGAGCGCTTCATTGCACGGCGGAACATGATGCGACGCTCCAGCTGCTGGGCGATCGACTCGGCAACGAGCTGCGCGTCCAGTTCCGGCTTGCGCACTTCGGTGACGTTGATGTGCGCCGGGACGCCCATCATCTCGCTCACTTCCTTGCGCAGCTTCTCGATGTCCTCACCGCGCTTGCCGATCACCACGCCCGGACGGGCGGTGTGGATCGTCACGCGAGCGGTCTTGGCCGGACGCTCGATCAGGATCTTGCTGATGCCGGCCTGAGCCAGCTTCTTGCGCAGCATTTCGCGCACTTTCAGGTCGGCTGCCAGGTAACCAGCGAACTCGGCCTTGTTGGCGTACCACTTGGAGTTCCAGTCCTTGGAAATGCCGAGGCGGATACCAATCGGATGAACTTTATGACCCATGGTCTTTTCCTTATCCGCTTACTTGGCGGCGCCCACAACCACAGTGATGTGGCTGGTGCGCTTGAGGATGCGGGTACCGCGGCCTTTCGCCCGCGCCATGAAACGCTTCAGGGTCGGACCTTCATCAACCATGATGGTCTGAACCTTCAGCTCGTCGACGTCGGCGCCCTGGTTGTTCTCGGCGTTGGCAATTGCCGACTCCACCACCTTCTTGATCAGGTGGGCAGCCTTCTTGTCCGAGAACTTCAGCAGGTTGACCGCACGCTCGGCCGGCAGACCGCGCACCTGGTCAGCGACCAGACGAGCCTTCTGCGGGGAGATGCGCGCAGTGCGCAGGATGGCTTTCGCTTCCATTGTCATCTCTCCTTACTTGCCCGACTTCTTGTCACCACCGTGACCCTTGAAGGTCCGGGTGATGGCAAATTCGCCGAGCTTGTGGCCGACCATGTTCTCGTTGACGAGAACCGGGATGTGGTTCTTGCCGTTATGCACGGCAATGGTGACGCCTACCATGTCAGGCAGGATCATCGAACGGCGCGACCAGGTCTTGATCGGCTTCTTGCTGCCCGCAGCGGCCTCCACCTTCTTGACGAGGTGGTGATCGACGAACGGGCCCTTCTTGAGTGAACGTGCCATGGTCGATTAGCCCCTACGATCGCGGACGATGAACTGCTGAGTGCGCTTGTTATGGCGCGTCTTGTAACCCTTGGTCGGGACACCCCACGGGGTGACCGGATGCGGATTACCCTGGCCGGCCTTCGCCTCACCACCACCGTGCGGGTGGTCAACCGGGTTCATGGCAGCACCACGAACGGTCGGGCGGACGCCGCGCCAACGCTTGGCACCGGCCTTGCCCAGCTTTTCCAGGCTGTGCTCGTCGTTGCCGACTTCGCCGATGGTGGCGCAGCACTCGACCGGAACCTTACGCATTTCACCCGAGCGCAGGCGCAGGGTGGCGTAGATGCCTTCGCGAGCCACCAGCTGCACGGCCGCACCAGCGGCGCGAGCGATCTGAGCGCCCTTGCCCGGCTTCAGTTCGATGCAGTGGATGGTGGTGCCGACCGGGATGTTGCGCAGCGGCAGGGTGTTGCCAGCCTTGATCGGGGCATCCGAACCAGCGATCACCTGATCACCAGCCTTCAGGCCCTTCGGGGCGATGATGTAGCGACGCTCACCGTCGACGTAGCACAGCAGAGCGATGTGCGCGGTGCGGTTCGGATCGTATTCGATGCGTTCCACGCGCGCCGGGATGCCCAGCTTGTTGCGCTTGAAGTCGATGATGCGGTAGTGCTGCTTGGCACCACCACCGACGTGACGCACGGTGATGCGGCCATGGTGGTTACGACCACCCGAGCGGCTCTGCGACTCGACCAGCGCAGCGTGCGGAGCACCCTTGTGCAGGTCGGGAGTGACCACGCGCACGGCCGAACGGCGGCCGGGGGAAGTGGGCTTGAATTTCATCAATGGCATGGGATGTACCTCAGGCCTTGGCCGTTACATCGATCGACTGGCCATCGGCCAGGCGAACGTACGCCTTGCGCCAATCGCCGCGGCGGCCAGCACGGTTACGGAAGGACTTGTTCTTGCCCTTGACGTTGACCACGTTGACGGCTTCGACCTTGACGTCGAACAGCTGCTCAACCGCGGCCTTTACATCGGCCTTGGTGGCTTCGTTCGAAACTTCGAAGACATACTGGTTGGAGAGTTCCTGCAGGCGCGCGGTCTTTTCGGAGACACGCGGGGCACGCAGCACGCTGAAGATTTTTTCGTTGCTGTTCATGCCAGCCACTCCTCGACCTTCTTGACCGCGTCAGCGGTGATGACGACCGTGTCGGCACCCACCAGCGAGACCGGATCCAGACCCTGGACGTCACGCACCTGCACGTACGGCAGATTGCGGGCGGACAGGTACAGGTGCTCGGACGCTTCTTCGGTGACGATCAGCGGGCGCTTGCCCACTTCCAGGCCGGCCAGCTTGGCGATCAGACCCTTCGTGTTGGTCACTTCGACGTCGAAGGACTCCACGATGGTCAGACGGCCCTGACGGTTCAGCTCGGACAGGATCGCGCACATGGCGGCACGGTACTGCTTACGATTGACCTTCTGCTCGAAGCTGCGCGGCTTGGCCGCGAAGGTGACACCGCCGCCGACGAAGATCGGAGCCGTCAGTGCGCCATGACGCGCGCCGCCGCCCTTCTGCTTCTTCGACTTCTTGGTGGTACCAGCCACTTCGGAGCGAGTCTTCTGTGCCTTGGTGCCGGCGCGACCGGCGTTGCGGTAGGCAACGACGACCTGGTGGACCAGATCTTCGCTGAAATCGCGACCGAACACGGCGTCGGAGACCGAGACCTTGTTGTTGCTACCCGTGATAACGAGTTCCATCGTCATCTCTCCTTATGCCTTGCTCGCCGGACGGACGATCACGTCGCCACCCGCCGCGCCCGGAACGGCGCCGCGAACGGCGATCAGACCGCGCTCGACGTCGACCTTGACCACTTCCAGGTTCTGGGTGCTCTGCTGCACCGCGCCCATGTGGCCCGACATCTTCTTGCCCGGGAAAACGCGACCCGGGGTCTGGCGCTGACCCAGCGAACCCGGCGCGCGATGCGACAGCGAGTTACCGTGGGTTGCATCGCCCATACGGAAGTTGTGGCGCTTGATGGTGCCCTGGAAGCCCTTACCCTTGGTGACACCCTGGACGTCGACGATCTGGCCGACTTCGAAGATGTCCGCCTTGACTTCGCCGCCAACGGCGAAATCGCCGAGCTGCGCGTCTTCAACGCGGAATTCCCACAGGCCACGACCCGCTTCCACCTTCGCCTTGGCGAAGTGGCCGGCTTCCGGCTTGTTGACCAGGGCAGCGCGACGCGCGCCGACGGTCACCTGCACGGCGCTGTAGCCGTCGGTTTCGACGGTCTTGATCTGCGCGATGCGGTTCGGGGTTGCTTCGATCAGGGTCACCGGGATGGAGCGGCCATCTTCAGTGAACACGCGGCTCATGCCAGCCTTGCGGCCCACGAAGCCCAACGAATACTTCTTCGTCATGGTCGTAGTCCTCAGGTCAGCTTGATCTGAACGTCGACGCCGGCAGCCAGTTCGAGCTTCATCAGCGCGTCCACGGTCTTGTCATTCGGGTCAACGATATCGAGCACGCGCTTGTGCGTGCGGGTCTCGTACTGGTCACGCGCGTCCTTGTCGACGTGCGGGGAAACGAGAACGGTGTAACGCTCGATCTTGGTCGGCAGCGGGATCGGGCCACGCACTTGCGCGCCGGTCCGCTTTGCCGTTTCAACGATCTCGCTGGCCGAACGGTCGATCAGACGATGATCGAACGCTTTCAGCCGGATCCGGATCTTTTGGTCCGCCATGGCGGTAGGTTCCTTCGTTAAAAGAGCGACAGACAAAGCCTCTGGGTTGCTTTGCCCCATGAAATTCCTGAATACGGACGACCCACAGTCCTGCAGGCCGCCAAGGTCACTCCATAGACCTCAAAAACGTAGGCAGACCAGTTACCCGGCCTGCCCAGACGTAGAAGCATAATGGCACGCAAGGCAGCTGTCAACAGTCGCCTGTTGACGCCGCCTGAATGGCATTGACCCTTCCTGGTCCGGGGAACACAAGGCACATCCTGTGCCTGCTTTCCCATTTGATACGCCCCGATGCCCTACCCAGGCAACATCGGGGCGCAGATACTACCAGATTACTCGATGATCTTCGAGACCACGCCGGCGCCGACGGTACGGCCGCCTTCGCGGATGGCGAAGCGCAGGCCTTCGTCCATTGCCACCGGGTTGATCAGGGTGACGACCATCTTGACGTTGTCACCCGGCATCACCATTTCGACGCCTTCCGGCAGAGCAGCTGCACCGGTGATGTCGGTGGTGCGGAAGTAGAACTGCGGACGGTAGCCGTTGAAGAATGGGGTGTGACGGCCGCCCTCGTCCTTCGACAGGACGTAGACTTCGCCTTCGAACTTGGTGTGCGGCTTGATCGAACCCGGCTTGGCCAGAACCTG
>NZ_JAWIRT010000045.1:0-16990 GCF_036320045.1 Stenotrophomonas sp. SMYL20
TGAAAGCGGGCTAGTCCCCGTCTGAGGCGAGCCAGGGCGAAAGACCAAAGGCTGCCGGCCAGCGGCCGGCACTACCGTGCCCGTTTACCTGACGGGCCTGAGACTCTCCAGCAACACAGTTGCTACATGGACGTACTTGCGGCGTCCCCGCAATCCGACACCGCCCCGCCATTCCACGGAATGCCCGCTTTTGACGTTGCCCTTGCCATTGCCTCTGCGGGTGCAGGGCTGCAAGCCCTGCCGATAACCCTCACTCCGCCGGGCAGTAGGCCTTGATGGCGGCTTCAGCCAATCCCTTCTGCGCGCTGCGCTGCTCCGGAGCCAACGCGGTATCGGCCTTGCCATCACCATCGGTGTCCTGCATCACCTGGCCGCCGCCGTCCAGCAGGGCCAGGTTGGCGCGGGCGGTGCTGCACTGCTCGGGCACCGGCGCGGCCGGGGTCTCGGCGCTGGCCGCCGCCTGGGGACTGCGCGCCTGCGCCCGGGTCTCGAACTTCCTGCCCGCCGGCGGGGTCTCCGAATACTGGGTCACGCCATTGGCGTCCTTCCATTTGTAGACCGGGCCGGCCACGGCGTTGGCACTGGCCAACAGCAGCAGGCATCCAAGGCAGGACAGGGCACGCATGGCAAACTCCACGGAATGGGCGTAGAACGCCGATTGCAGCATTGGCGCCGAGCACTGGCAAGTCGATTAAACTGGATTCCATGGACCCGATCACACCGCCGCCGCGTTCGCGCACGATTTACCTGCTGCCCAACCTGTTCACCACCGCCGGCCTGTTTGCCGGCTTCTACGCGATCATCGCCGCGGCCAACGGGGACTTCGTCAACGCCAGCATCGCCGTGTTCGTGGCGGCGGTGATGGATGGCCTGGATGGGCGCGTGGCGCGCCTGACCGGCACCAGCAGCGAATTCGGCGTGCAGTACGACTCGCTGGCCGACCTGGTCAGCTTCGGCATGGCCCCGGCGCTGGTGATGTACCACTGGTCGCTGTCGTGGCTGAAGTTCGACGACCCGCTGCTGGGTCGCGTCGGCTGGGCCGTGGCCTTCCTGTATGCCGCCTGCGCGGCGCTGCGCCTGGCCCGCTTCAATACCCAGGTAGCGGTGGTCGACAAGCGCTGGTTCGTCGGCCTTGCCAGCCCGGCCGCGGCCGGCCTGATGATGTCCTTCGTCTGGGCGTTCGCCGATGGCAACCTGGGCTGGGACGGCAACCAGCTGCGCTACGTGGCGCTGGCGGTGACGATCATCGCGGCGCTGCTGATGGTCAGCCGCATCCGCTTCTGGAGCTTCAAGGGCGGCGGCGCCAAGGGCACCCGCTCCGACCGCGTGCCGTTCCTGGTACTGGCCCTGGTGCCAGTGGCGATCGCCATTGCGGTCATCGACCTGCCGCGCGTGCTGTTCGCGGTGGGCATCCTGTACGCCTTGTCGGGCCCGGTGATGTGGGCCGTGCAGCGCCTGCGCAAGAAGCCCGAGGCCGCGTGAGCGAGGACCTGCCCGTGCTGTGGTCACCGGCCCAGCAGGCCTGGCTGCAGGCCATGGGCTACACCGTCTATCACGACGGCCAGCTGGCCGCCAAGCTGGATGCCGCGCTGCAGCTGAGCGTGGCCGACGCCGAGGCGGCTGCCACACCAGCGGCGGAGCAGGCGCGGGCGTCAACCGCACCCGCGCGCGAACCTCTGGCTGCGGCCGCACCGGTTTCCCGCCAGGAACGCCCGGCGCCAGCGCGTCGCGAGACCCCGGTCAGCGCACCGGACACCGCGCCCGCGGCTGCCCGGCCGCTGCCTGGCAATGCCCGGCAGCCGGTGGTGCGCCTGCCGGATCGCCTGCAGATCGCCTTGCTGCGCGCGTCCGGCTGCAATCCCAATGATCCGGCCACGCAGGCGCTGATGGATAGCTGGCCGCTGGACCAGCTGCGTCAGGACCCGGCCGCCAAGCGCGCGCTGTGGCCGCAGCTGCGCGCCCTGCGCAAGCGGGGCACGCCATGAGTGCGGTCAGCCAGCCCGGTCCGGTCAGCCTGCGCGCGCTGCGCGAGAGCGACCTCAACGCGGTGATGGCGATTGAAGTACGCGGCTATCCGTTTCCCTGGACCCGCGGCATCTTCGTCGACTGCCTGCGTGCGGGCTATCCGGGCCTGGCCATGGAGCGCGATGGCCAGTTGATCGGCTATGGCGTACTCAGCATCGCGGCCGACGAAGCCCATGTGCTGAACGTCTGCATCGACCCGCTGACGCAGTCGCGTGGGCTCGGGCGTCAGCTGCTGCGCGCGCTGGTACAGCTGGCCGGCGACCGGGGTGCGCAGCGTGTGTTCCTTGAAGTGCGTCCGTCCAACACACCGGCGCTGGCCTTGTACCACAGCGAAGGCTTCAACGAGATCGGTCGCCGCCCGCGTTACTACCCGGCCGCACAGGGCCGCGAAGACGCGGTGGTGATGGCGATCGAACTGGTCGACGGCGACCTGCAGGCGATGCCGCCGCTGTAACGGAGAAGGGGTGCCGGCCAGCGGCCAGCACTACCGGTAGCCGGCAACCGGGGGTGGCAGGAATGCGCCGACCAAGGTCGGCTGCTACCAAGGCGTGCAATGGCTTGTCCGGTAGGTGCCAACCTTGGTTGGCACGCTTTCCTCACGCCAGCCGCAGTGCCAACACACCCCCGACGATCAACGCCGCCGCCAGCCAGCGCGCACGCGGAATCCGCTCGCGCAGCAGGAACACCGAGATCAGCAACGCGAACAGGATCGACGATTCGCGCAACGCCGAGACCATCGCCACCGGCGCCTGGGTCATTGCCCACAACGCCATCGCATACGAGGCGGTGGTGCCGACGCCACCGGCCAGCCCCAGCGGCCAGTGCTGCCGCGCATAGTCCAGCACCGCGCCGCGGCGCGTGTACAGCGCCCACAGTGGCAGTGGAATGCCCGACAGCAGGAACAGCCACAACGTATAGCTGAGTGCGCTGCCGGACTGACGCGCGCCCTGCGCATCGACCAGCGTGTAGGTGGCAATCATCGCCGCGGTCAGCAGCGGCAGGCGCAGCTGGCCGCCGCGCGCGCCCAGCGCCATGCACAGGATGCCGGTGCTGACCAGCACCACGCCCAGCCACGCCGCAGGCGGCAGCTGCTCACCGAGCAGGGTGCCCGCCAGCGCGACCAGGATCGGCGCGCTGCCACGCATCAGTGGATAGGCCAGGCTCATGTCGACCTGCTGGTAACAGCGTGCGACCAGGCCGTAGTAGGTCACCTGCAGCAGCACCGACGCGCCCAGCCACGGCCAGCTGTGCGCGGCGGGAAATGGCAGGAAGGGCAGGCCGGCAGCCGACAGCAGCGCGGCACTGCCGGTCACCAGTACGGTGCCGAGGAACTTGTCCGGCCCGCGCTTGACGATCGCGTTCCAGCTGGCGTGCAGGGCTGCAGCGGCGAGAACCAGCAGGAAGATGGAAAGCGGCATCCAGCGATGATGCCATGCGCGGGAAATGTAGAGTCGAGCCATGCTCGACTGCTGTCATGAGTCGAGCACGGCTCGACTCTACAAAAGGAAACGCCGGGCAGTACCCGGCGTTTCCCTGCACTTACAGCTTCGCGCGCTGCTCGCGCAGGCCGGCCAGCTGGGTGTTCCAGTCGACCAGGCGCATGCGTTCCTGCTCGACCACCGCCGGCGGCACCTTGTCGGTGAACTTGGCCAGCTTGGTCTCGCTCTTTTCCTTTTCGGCTTCGACGCGGGCGATTTCCTTGTCCAGGCGCACGCGCTCGGCATCGAGATCGACCAGGCCTTCCAGCGGCACCAGCAGCTTCAGCTCGCCCACGATCGCGGCGGCAGCCGGCGGTGCGCTTTCGCCTTCGGCCAGCCACTGGATGCTGTCCAGCTTGAGCAGGAACGACAGCGAGGCGCTGAAACGTTCGATGCGCACGCGGTCCTGCTCCAGCCCGGCCTGCAGGCGCAGCGGCACCTGCCTGGACGGGGCGACGTTCAGTTCGCTGCGCACGCGACGCACCGCACTGATCACCGCCTTCAGCCATTCCACGTCGGCTTCAGCCTGAGTGAAATCGCCTTCGAACTCGGCGGCGGTCGGGTAGGGGCGCAGCGACAGCGTGGTTTCGGCCAGGCCCAGGCGCGGGGCCAGCTGCTGCCACAGCTGTTCGGTGATGAACGGCGTGAGCGGGTGCAGCAGGCGCAGCAGCGCTTCCAGCACGTACAGCAGAGTGTGGCGGGTGCTTTCGGCGTCGGCGGCATCGGCACCATTCAGTGCCGGCTTGCTCAGCTCCAGGAACCAGTCGCAGAACTCGTTCCAGGCGAACTCGTACAGGCACTGCGCCAGCAGGTCGAAGCGGTAGTTGGCGTAGTGGCCCTGCGCCTCGGTGGACACCGCCGCCAGGCGCGCAAGGATCCAGCGCTCGGCATCGGTGCGCGGCGTCGGCACGCCGGTGAACGTTGCACCCTCGGTGTTCATCAGGGTGAAGCGGCTGGCGTTCCACAGCTTGTTGCAGAAGTTCTTGTAGCCCTCGGCGCGGTTCATGTCGAACTTGATGTCGCGGCCGTGGGTGGCCAGCGCGGCGATGGTGAAGCGCAGCGCATCGGCACCGTGGGCAGCAATGCCGTCCGGGAATTCCTTGCGGGTGGCCTTCTCGATCTTCTCCACCATCTTCGGCTGCATCAGGCCGCCGGTGCGCTTGGCGACCAGATCGTCGATGGTGATGCCGTCGATGATGTCCAGCGGATCGAGCACGTTGCCCTTGCTCTTGGACATCTTCTGGCCCTGGCCGTCGCGGATCAGGCCGGTGAAGTAGACGTCCTTGAACGGGATCTTCCCGACCAGGTTGTCGGTGGCCATGATCATGCGCGCCACCCAGAAGAAGATGATGTCGAAGCCAGTGATCAGCACCGACGACGGCAGGTAGCGGTCGAAGCCGCGCTCGGCCATGGCCTGTTCGTTCGGCCAGCCCAGGGTGGAGAACGGCCACAGCTGCGAGGAGAACCAGGTCTCCAGCACGTCGCTTTCCTGGTTCAGCACCACGTCGCTGCCCAGGTTGTGCTTCGCCCGCACTTCCTCTTCGCTGCGACCGACGTAGCAGCTGCCGGTGGCTTCGTCGAACCACGCCGGAATGCGGTGGCCCCACCACAGCTGGCGGCTGATGCACCAGTCCTGGATGTTGTTCATCCAGTGGCGGTAAGTGTTGATCCAGTTCGGCGGCACGAAGGAAATGCTGCCGTCTTCGACCAGCTCCAGGCCACGCTTGGCCAGGTTGTCCATCTTCACGAACCACTGGTCGGTCAGGTACGGCTCGATCACCTGGCCGGTACGGTCGCCGCGCGGCACCTGCAGCTTGTGCGCCTTGGTCTCGACCAGGATGCCCAGGTCTTCCAGCTCGGCCAGCACGGCCTTGCGCGCGGCGTAGCGGTCCAGGCCCTGGAAACGCTCCGGCGCGTTTTCGTTCAGCGCCGCCACCGGGGTGAACAGGTTGATCATCGGCAGGCTGTGGCGCACGCCCACTTCGTAGTCGTTGAAATCGTGCGCCGGGGTGACCTTGACCACGCCGGTGCCGAAGGCACGGTCCACGTAGTCGTCGGCGATCACCGGGACGCGGCGGCCGGTCAGCGGCAGCACCACGCTCTTGCCGATCAGATGTGCATAGCGCTCGTCTTCCGGGTGCACCATCACCGCGGTATCGCCCAGCAGGGTTTCCGGGCGGGTGGTGGCGACGACCAGGTAGTCGCGGGTTTCGCGCAGGGTTTCCACGCCGTCGGCATCGCGCTCGACGTGTTCGTAGCTCAGGCCCTCATCCAGCGTGTAGGCGATCGACCACAGGAAGCCGTCTTCCTCGGCGCTTTCCACTTCCAGGTCGGAAATGGCGGTCTTCAGCACCGGGTCCCAGTTGACCAGGCGCTGGCCGCGGTAGATCAGGCCCTGCTCGTACCAGCGCACGAAGGCCTCGTTGACCGCCGCCGACGGCTGCGGGTCCATGGTGAAGGTGCTGCGCGACCAGTCGGCGGAGGTGCCGAGGCGGCGCATCTGGCGTTCGATGGTGTCGCCGGACTGCTGCTTCCACTCCCAGACCTTGCCGATGAAGCCTTCGCGGCCCAGCGAATCGCGGGTCTCGCCCTTACCTTCCAGCGCCAGGTTGCGGCTGACCACCATTTCGGTGGCGATGCCGGCATGATCGGTACCGACCTGCCACAGCGTGTCGTAGCCACGCATGCGGTGGTAGCGCACCAGCGCGTCCATCAGGGTCTGCTGGAAGGCGTGGCCCATGTGCAGGGTGCCGGTCACGTTCGGCGGCGGCAGCAGGATGGTGTACGGCTCGCCCGTGCCGGACGGCTTGAAGTGGCCGGCCTTCTCCCAGGCCTCGTAGAGGTCGGTCTCGAAGGACTTCGGGTCGTAACTGGAGGCGAGTTGGGTCATGCGGGGGAACCGGTAATCAAGGCGGAAGGGAGATCAGCGCGGCCCGAGGGCGCGCCGGATCTTCTGGTCGGTGTGGTACTGGCTGACCGCGTAGGCGGCCCAGATGGCGGCGGGCAGCCAGCCGATCAGGGTGATCTGCAGGATCAGGCAGACAATGCCGGCAAACGGCCGGCCGATGGTGAAGAAGGACAGCCAGGGAAGAATCAGGGCGATCAACAGGCGCATCAAGGGGTCCTCGCTGGACTTACATGTCGTGCTTGTTCAGGTCGTAACCGGCGGTCTTGTACTGGCGCCAGCGTTCGCGCAGCGGTTCGCGCGCTTCCGGGTCGGCCGGAACCACTTCCAGCACGCGCTCGCACTCGCCCAGCCAGGGTTCATCACGCAGGTTGATCACCAGCGGGCGCGCCGGTGCCTCGGTGCCCGGCACGGCGATCAGCACCAGGGCTTCTTCCTCGTCCATGTCCTCGCCGGCGATCTGGTGCGGGATGTAGGCATCGTTGTCGAACGCCCACAGCAGTTCGTCCAGCTCCTCGGCCTGGGCCTGGTCGCGGGCCAGCACAAGGGTGAACAACCCGGCGTCGTTGGCCTTGCGCGCCAGCTCGCAGACCAGGCGCAACGGCTCGGTCAGGAAGCGGGGCTTGGCGATCAGGTAGAAGTCGGCGCGGGGCATGGCAGGGTCCGGGTCAGGCAGGGGCCCGGCAGTGCCGGGCGAGGCCCTGGCCGGCGGAGGCCGGCCAGGGTCGGGTACGGCATCAGGCGCGGGCGGCCTGGTCCAGCAGCCACTGGCTCAGCAGGCCGACCGGGCGGCCGGTGGCCATGCCACGCTTGCCTTCATCGCTGGCCACGCCGGCGATGTCCAGGTGGGCCCAGCGCTGGCCTTCGGCGAAGCGCGACAGGAAACAGCCGGCGGTGATCGCACCGGCCCAGCGGCCGCCGATGTTGTAGACGTCGGCGAAGGTCGAATCCAGCATCGGCTGGTACTCGTCCCACAGCGGCAGGCGCCAGGCGCGGTCGAACACCTGCTCGCCGGCGGCCAGCAGCTCGTTGGCCAGGTCGTCGTGCTTGCTCATCAGGCCGGCGGTCTGGTGGCCCAGGGCGACCATGCAGGCGCCGGTCAGGGTTGCGACGTCGACCAGCGCGGCCGGCTCGAAGCGCTGCGCGTAGGTCAGCGCATCGCACAGGATCAGGCGGCCTTCGGCGTCGGTGTTGCCCACTTCGATGGTCTTGCCCGACATCGAGGTGATCACGTCGGACGGACGGTAGGCGTTGCCGTCGATGGCGTTTTCCACCGCCGGCACCACCACCACCAGGTTCAGCGGCAGCTTGGCCTTGACCGCAGCGACGAAGGTGCCGATGACGTTGGCGCCACCGCACATGTCGTACTTCATCTCTTCGATGCCGCCCTGGGTCTTCAGGTTGACGCCACCGGTATCGAAGGTGATGCCCTTGCCGACCAGCACGTACGGCTTGGCGTCGCCGCCATTGTTCCACTTCAGCACGACCAAGCGCGGGCGGTTGGCCGAACCACGGGCCACGGCCAGCAGCGAGCCCATGCCCAGTGCTTCCATCTGGTGCTCGTCGAGGATCTCGGCTTCGGCACCGTCGTGCTCGCCGGCGAACTTCACGCCGACCTCGGCCAGATGGGCCGGGGTGCAGTAGTTCGGCGGCAGGTTGCCCAGTTCGCGGGCGAACTCGACACCGGCGGCGATGGCCTGGCCCTGAGCCAGGGCCTGCGCGTCGTCACCGGCGATGGCCAGCTGGGCCAGGCCGGCGTCGTCGGCCTTCTTCTTGCCCAGGGTGGCGGTGTAGCGGTACGCGGCATGATCGGCGGCGATCACCGCCTGGCGGATCGCCCAGGCCGCGTCGCGGTCCTTCACCGCCACTTCGGACAGGGTGAACAGTGCGCTGCGGGCAGCACCGGCCTTCAGCGCGCGCACGGCGTCGCCGACGGCCTTCAGGTACTGCGGCACGCCGAAACGGGCGACTTCGCCGAGGCCGACCACCAGCACGCGCGGGGCGGTCACGCCCGGCAGGTCATGCAGCAGGGTGGTGGCGCCGGTCTTGCCGGACAGGTCGCCGCGCTGGGCCAGGGCGGCCAGGCGGCCACCGCTGGCGGCGTCCAGGGCCTGTGCGGCCGGGGTCAGGGTATGGTCGGCATACGCGCCAACCACCAGGCAATCGACGGTGGCGGCGGCCGGAGCAACGTGGTTCAGGGTGAATTCGAGGGCCATTGAGCAGATTCCATTGGCGAGTCCGTACAATCGCAGGCCGTTTACGCCCAGACAGTAGACTGGGCGGCACCGCGAACGAACCCCAGAGTTTAAACCACCGCCCCATGCTGAAGCTCGACCGATACCTGCTGGGCGATTTCGTCCAGAGTTTCCTGGCTACCCTGATCGTCCTGCTGGTGGTCAGCGTGGGCGGCGTGCTGGTGGACATCCTCGGCAACATCGCCGACGGGCGCCTGCCGGCCAAGCTGCTGTTCTCGCAGCTGGGCCTGCAGTTCATCGCCTACCTGCCGCTGATCCTGCCGCTGGCGCTGATGCTGGGCCTGCTGCTGGCCATCGCGCGCCTGTACCGCGACTCGGAAATGGCAGTGATCACCGCCATTGGTGTCGGCCCCAAGCGACTGCTGCGGCCACTGCTGATGCTGGTGGTGCCGGTGGTGGCCCTGGTGGGCGCCTGCTCGCTGTGGCTGGGCCCGTGGGCCGGCCGGGTGGCCGAGCAGATGATCATCGAGGCCAACCGCAGCGTGCTGATGGCCGGTCTGGAGCCGGGCCGCTTCACCCCCCTGCCCAACGGCGGCGTGGTCTACCTGTCCTCGATCTCGCCCGATGGCACCCAGCTGGGCAAGGTGTTCCTGCAGCGCCAGAAGGATGACCGCCTGGAGGTGGTGTCGGCCAATGGCGGCCGCATGTTCTTCGAGGGCACCCGTCAGCGCTTCCTGGAGCTGGATGACGGCCACCAGGTGGAAGGGCCGGTGGCTGGTGGCCTGGACTACCGCCTGGCGACCTTTGCCCGCAATGACGTGGCCCTGCCCGATGGCGCGCAGACCCGCACCGAGGATGACCCGGAACTGATGCCGACCCTGCAGCTGATCGGCGATGAGCGTCCGCAGGCGCAGGCGCAGCTGCACCGCCGCCTGGCGCCGCCGCTGATCGCGCTGGCGTTCGCCCTGCTGACCGTGCCGCTGGGCCGGAGCTCGCCGCGCCAGCAGCGCTACGGCCGCATGATGCTGGCGCTGATGGCCTACATGGTCGGTACCAATCTGATGTTCATCGGCAGCGGCTGGATCGCCAACGGCAAGATCCCCCCAGCGCTCGGCCTGTGGTGGTTGACCCTGCCGTTGCTGGCGCTGGCAATCTGGATGTATGCACGTGATGGCCGCCTGGGCCGCCCGAAGGGAGCCCGCGCATGAGGCTGCGCCCGATGCGTTTCGACCTGTACCTGGGCCGGTCGGTGTTCACCACGGTGCTGCTGACCTGGGCCGTGCTGGTTGGCCTGGACGTGGTGATGGCGTTCTCCGGCGAGTTCAAGGACATCGGCAAGAACGGCTACACGCTGGGCCATGCCGCCGCCTGGGTGCTGTACACGGTGCCACGCCGCGCCTACACCATGTTCCCCACCGCCGCGGTGATCGGTGCACTGATGGGCCTGGGCCAGCTGGCGGCGACCTCGGAGCTGACCGCGCTGCGTGCGCTGGGCCTGTCGCGCAAGCGCCTGAGCGTTTCGGTGGCGATCGCGCTGTCGCTGCTGACCGCGGTGATGGTGTTCAGCGCCGAGACCCTGGGCCCCTGGGGCCAGGACCGCGCCGATGCGTTGAAGTCCAGCGCCAAGTGGGGGCGGGATATTGCCACCAGCCGCTACTCGGGCCTGTGGGCACGCGAGGGCGATACCTTCCTCAACGCGCAGAGCGGCGAGGAGCAGCTGGTCGGCGACAAGGGCACGCGCCTGATCCTGCGCGACGTGCGCCTGTACCGGGTCGCCGAAGACGGCAAGATCGCCTCGTTGACCCATGCCGCCACCGCCGAGCACGACAAGGACGGCTGGGTGTTGACCGGCGTGCGTCGCGACACCTTCGGCGAGCGCTCGGCGGCCCGCCAGGAAGTGGCGCGCGAGCCGTGGAACTCGAAGCTGGATGCGGCGGCACTGGCCACCGGCATCGCCAAGCCACGCAACCTCAGCGTGTCCGAGCTCAGCACCAGCATTGCCTACCGCCAGCGTAACGGGCTGGATGCGCGCGACTTCGAGGATGTGTACTGGAGCCGCTGGTTCTACCCGGTGAATGTGCTGGCACTGTGCCTGGCGGCGGTGCCGTTCGCGTTCGGGTCGCTGCGCAGCGGCGGCATGGGCAAGCGCCTGTTCCTGGGCATCCTGTTCGCACTGGGCTTCTGGCTGCTGCAGCTGTTCTTCGGCCGCATGGCCGGTGCGCTGAAGTTCGATTACCGCATTGCCTATGCGTTGCCGCCGATCGTGATGCTGGCGGTGTCCGGACTGCTGTTCCGGCGCAAGTCGGGCTGACCCCCATGGAGCCGGGCATGGCCCGGCTGTTTCCGTTTCATTTCAAGGACGAACATGAGCTTTCAACGCCTTCTGCCGTGTATTGCGGCCGTGCTGCTCTCTGCCGGCTGCAGCCGGTCCACGGTCGACTTCGAGATCGACAACCCGACCGATGCGCCGCTGACCCTGTCGATCGATCAGCAGGTGCACACCCTGCCGCCGCACACCTCCATGCCCCTGGTCCTGGAGCCGGGCCAGTACCGGCTGCAGAGCGAGAAGATCGGCAGCGTCCGCATGGTTGTCTACGCCGACGGGATCGGCGGGCTGATCAACCCGGCCATGGCCGAGTACGTGATCGTCACCGAGCAGTACGTCACCAGCAAAACCAATACCGGCAACCTGGCATCGAAGATCGAACTGAACGATGTGGAGATCGAGGGTCCCTACGTGAAGGCGACCGGCTTCTTCATTCCGCGCCGTTGGGACGCAGGACTGAAGGACGAACTGCCTGACACGGTGGTCTCCAGCAGCCCGGATACCTCGTCCGACTACCGGACCAAGCTCTACAACGTGCCTGGCTTCTTCGAATACCTGGACGCCGGGGAAGACCTGAAGGAGGCCTTCGGGCCGGGCGGCTACCAGGTGCCGGCGGCAACGGTGGCATTCACCCCGGCCCAACTGCCGGCGCTCCCGGCGGCCTATGAGGCCCAGGGCAAACCGATGCGCGACCTCTACGCGCACTATCTGGCGGCCACCGACGCGGGGGAGCAGAGGCGCCTGAAGAAGGCCAGCCTGAAGCTGTGGCAGGACTTCGTGAAGACCCGGGCGCAGTTGAGCGGACAGGTTCCGGTGGCCGATGACGTGCAGGCCAATGCGTTCGCGTCCGCCTACTTCGACCTCTGGGCCCAGCCGGCGGTGATCCTGCCCGACCCGGCGCCTGCAGGCTGATCGCTGCGCTGTTCGTGTAGCGCCGAGCGCGTGCTCGGCCCTGCAGACAGCGCTTTACCGCTTCGGCATGCGCACCACGCGGGTGCCGCTGGCGCGGTCATGCCAGGTCAGGCGATCGCGGTCGACCCACGCCCACCAGAATCCCAGCCCGCCCAGCAGCAGTGACAGCGTGCCTACCGCGAAGCGCAGCCACAGCTGGCCGCGCCGCAGCGGCGTGCCATCGCGCGATTGCAGTTTCAGCCGCCACGGACGCATGCCCAGTGTCTGTCCGCCACGGCGCCAGCTGGCCGTGGCGTACCACCCCGTGATTCCCCAGCACACCGCCCACAGCAGCCACTGCCAGGCACTGAACGGTGCGATGTTCTCGCGCTGCGCGTGGCCGCTGAAGGTGTAGGCGAGGGTGAACAGCGTGCCGGCCAGCATCCACAGCGCCAGCACCGGCAGTGCGTCGTAGACCATCGCCAGCACGCGCCAGGCCAACAAGGCACGTGGGCGGGGCATTTCGGTAGCGGCCGCAGGGGCCGTGTCGGTGGCGGGGCGGGACATGCGCCGAGCATACGCAAAGCTGGCCGCGCCCGCAGTGGCCCTCGTATCCTGCACCCATGGCCCTTGTTTCCACCCCCGCCGAACGCCGCCAGCTGGTGCAGCAACTGCCCGAACTGCGCGCCGACGACAGCGCGCGCATCCAGCGCTTCCTCGATGCGATCTGGGCCGAGAACGGCCTGGCCCGCGCCACCCTCGACAGCTACCGGCGCGACCTGGAAGGGCTGGCGCGCTGGATGGATGGACGCGACGGTGGCCTGGCCGGCATCGAGCGCCCGGGGTTGTTCGATTACCTGGCCTGGCGCACCCGGCATGGCTGGTCGCCGCGCAGCAATGCGCGCCTGCTGTCGGCGCTGCGCGCGTTCTTCGCCGATGGCGTGCGCCGTGGTGAACGCAGCGAGGACCCCAGTGCACTGCTGGACCCGCCGAAGCTGCCGCGGCTGTTGCCGAAGGCGCTGGCCGAAAGCCAGATCGACGCACTGCTGGCGGCGCCGGACATCGACAGTCCGCTGGGCCTGCGCGACCGCGCCATGCTGGAGCTGATGTATGCGGCCGGCCTGCGCGTGAGCGAGCTGGTGCTGCTACCGGCCACGGCAGTCAACCTGCGCCAAGGCGTGCTGAGGGTCACGGGCAAGGGCAGCAAGGAGCGGCTGGTGCCGCTGGGCGAGGAATCGCAGCACTGGCTGGAGCGCTATCTGCAGGCGTCGCGCCCGCAGCTGGTCGGCAAGGGCAAGGTGCAGGCGCTGGCCGATGGGCAGACCCCATTGTTTGTCGAGCCGACGCTGCATGCGCTGACCCGCCAGGCGTTCTGGCATCTGGTCAAGCGCCACGCGCAGGTGGCCGGTATCGATCCGGTGCGGATCAGCCCGCATGGCCTGCGCCACAGCTTCGCCACGCATCTGCTCAACCGCGGCGCCGACCTGCGCGCGCTGCAGATGCTGCTCGGCCACAGTTCGCTGTCGACCACCCAGATCTACACCCTGGTGGCCCGCGAACACCTGCAGAAGCTGCACGCCCGTCACCATCCGCGCGGCTGAGCAGCGGCCTGAACCCCGGCCTCGGACGGTGGGCAGTGTCGCGGCCCGGTAGCGGCGGCTGTGTCAGAATCCGGGGTCTTCTTCTGTCGCGGACCGCTCCATGCTCCGATTTGCCATCGCCGCCGTGTTCGGTGCGCTCAGCCTGACCGCCTGCGCCCAGCCGGCTCCGCCGGCCGCCAAGGCACCCGCCGCGGCTGCGGCCAAGGCCGTCCCGGCCGCCAACGCTTCGGCCGACCAGGCCGTACGCGCCGCGCTGACCGCCCTGAATCCCGGCTTCCAGGTGGACTACATCGGCGCTGCGCCGTTCCCCGGCTTCCGCGAAGTGGTGGTCTCCGGCCAGTTGCTGTACGTGTCCGACGATGGCCGCTACCTGTTCCAGTCGCAGCCCTACGACACGCGTGCCAAGGGCCCGGCCAACAGCGAAGGCCTGCTCGGCTACCGCCGCGATCTGCTGGCCAAGGCCAACCACGGCGACCGCATCGTGTTCGCCGCGCCGAACGCGAAGTACACCATCAGCGTGTTCACCGACATCGAGTGCGGTTACTGCCGCAAGCTGCACCAAGACATCGCTGAGCTCAACCGCAACGGCATCTCGGTCGAGTACCTGGCATTCCCGCGCATGGGCCTGGGCAGCAAGGACTACACCGACATGATTTCGGTCTGGTGTGCAGCGGATCGCCGCCAGGCCCTGACCAACGCCAAGCGCGGTGGCAATGTGCCGGCCAAGAACTGCACCAACCCGGTGGCGATGCAGTACGCGCTGGGCCAGCAGTTGGGCGTGAACGGCACGCCGGCGATCTTCGCGCCGGATGGCACCCAGCTGGGCGGTTACCTGCCGCCGGCGCAGCTGCGTGCGGCGCTGGACAAGCTGTCCGAGAAGCGCTGACGCGGAATCGTAGCGTCGAGGCATGCTCGACTGCGGGACCATCAGCCGAGCATGGGCTCGGCGCTACAGATCAGAGGCCGGGGGCGCACAATGCGCCCCCGGCTTTTTGCTTATTTCAGGCCATCACTGACCGCCTTGGTCAGCGTGCCCTGCGCATCGTCACCGCTGAACTCCCAGACGAACGCGCCGCCCAGGCCCTGGGTCTTCACGTAGCCCATCTTGCGGGTGATGTTGGCCGGGGTATCGAAGCTCCACAGCGTGCTGCCGTTGTAGATCCAGGTGGCACCGGCGGTGTTGTCGGTGTAGCCCGGCCACGCCAGGTTCTTCAGCACCTTCCAGTCTTCGATGCCGGCTTCATACGTGCCCGGGGCGGCGCCGGTCGCGGTCTGGTACAGGCCGTTGTTGGCGTTGGTCACACCGGTCCAGCCACGCCCGTAGTAGCCGATGCCCAGGTTGAGCTTGGCGGCGGGCACGCCACGGCTGATGAAGGCCTCGATGGCGTCGTTGCTGTTGTAGAGCTTCTGGTCGCCGGTGGACGGATCATTCGGCGAATCGAACAGCGCCGACTGGTGATTGGTCTTCGCATCCCACGCGCCGTGGAAGTCGTAGGTCATCACGTTGATGTAGTCCAGATACGGGTGGTACGCGGCCGGATCAGTGACGCGGATCTTGTCGATGCCGGCACCCACCGCCACCGTCAGCAACAGGCCCGGACGCACCGCATCGAGCTGGCGGCGGAACTCGGCCATCAGCGCGGTGAAGTTGGCGTTGTCCTCCGGCTTGCCGCATTCGATGCCACAGGCCACCGGGTACTCCCAGTCGACGTCGATGCCGTCGAACACGCCCAGTGCGGCACCGGCGCCACCGGCACCGTCGGTCACCGGCAGGTTGCCCTTGATGTAGGCGTCGATGCACGAGGCGACGAAGGCCTGGCGGTTTTCCGGACGCGCCGCGCTGGAGAAACCACGCGACCAGGTCCAGCCACCCAGCGAGATCAGCACCTTCATGCCCGGGTACTTGGCCTTGAGCTGCTTGAGCTGGTTCCAGTTACCGCGCAACGGCTGGTCCCAGGTATCGGCGCTGCCGCTGACGCTCTCGGCGGCACTGAAGGCCTTGGTGTAGTCGGCGAAGGCATCGCCACCGGCACCGCTGTTCGGATCCGACGGCTGGGTGATGCCCACTTCGCAACGGTTGTTGCGCACGTTGCCGAACGCGTAGTTGATGTGGGTCAGGCGTGCGGCCGAGCCACTGCTGTCGATGTTCTTGACCCGGTAGTTGCGGCCGTAGATGCCCCACTGGGTGAAGTAACCGATCACCCGCTTGCCGGTGGTGCCGCCGTCGCCGGCCAGCGTAGTGGCGCTGATCTCGGTGCCCTGGGCCGAGGCGTTGCCGGCGTTGTCGCGGGCACGAACCCGGTAGCGGTAGGTGGTGGAGGCAGTCAGCCCGCCATCGATGTAGCTGGCGCTGGACGGTGAACCGACCAGGCTGCCGTTGCGGTACACGTCGTAGCCGGCCACGCCGCTGCCACCGGTGTTGTCGGTGGACGGGCTCCAGCTGAGCGCGATGCTGTTGGCGGTGCGGGTGCCGACCGCCAGCCCGCCCGGCACGCTCGGTGCGGTGGTATCGCCACCGGCGGCGTTGACGGTGATGGTGATGGTCGCGGTGCTGGTGGTGGCGTTGTTGTTGTCGGTCGCGACTGCACGCAGGGTGTGGCTGCCGGCGCTGGCATTGGCCCAGCTGGCCGCGTACGGCGCACTGGTGGCCACGCCCAGCGTGCTGCCATCGCGGAAGAACTCGACCTTGGCGACGCTGCCGTCCGGATCACTGGCGTTGGCGGTCACGTTGACCGTGCTGCCGGCGCTGAAGGTGGCGCCGTTGGCCGGCGAGGTCAGGCTGACCACCGGCGGCTGGTTGGCGCCGCTGCCATCGCAGGCACCGAGGTTGGTGTAGTAGGGCGCACCGGCCGGATGGTCCGGCGGCGCGTTCCAGATGTCCTGGTTCGCCCGATAGAGGACGCCTCCTTTCTGCAGGGTATCGCCAGCCCGGTAGATCTTGGCCTGGTCCCACTGGGCCACGCCGGCACAGCTGGCGGCCTGCGCCAGGCCGGGCAGGGCGGCGGTACCGGCGGCCAGGGCAAGCAGCCAGGCCAGGCGGCGGGGACGACAGCTTCGGGTCGAACGTTCGGCACTGCGCACAATCGGGTCGTACATGGGTAAGTCTCCGATCAAAGGGCGCGCGGGCCCCGATGGCGCCGCGCGTGACGCAGGTCCGGGCGTCGCCCGGGAAGGCGACGGAGGGGGCGGACGGAGGTACCTGGGAGGCCGGGGAGAGAGTCCGGCACCAGGTAGGGACAACGTTGTCATCAATCGTGTGGTCAATCCGTGAGCGAGTGCATGGTTCCGGGATTCGGATGGAGAGCGGCGCTGCGCGCGGTCGGCGGCCATCGGCGGAGCCCCCTCGTGGCTGGGGTGGGTCACGTACAGCGGATTTCTGGGGTTTGGCGGGGGGGGGGGGGGGGGGGGGGGGGGGGGGGGGGGGGGGGGGGGGGGCGGGGGGGGGGGGGCGGGGGGGGGGCCCGCCCGCCCGGGGGGGGGGGGGGGCGCCCCCCCCCCCGGCCCCCCCCCCCCCCCCCCCCCCCCCCCCCCCCGGCCACGGACAGGTTCCTGCGCGGCCAGCCACGGAA
>NZ_JAWIRT010000046.1:0-15784 GCF_036320045.1 Stenotrophomonas sp. SMYL20
CCCGCCCGGCCCACCACGAATGCGCTGCGAACGGCGGCAGCCACGAGGGGCTGCGCCGTTCGCCGATCAATCGAACAACGCCTCGATCGCCGCCAACCCCGCACTCGCCCGTTCCTTCTTGCGCACCGCATCGGCCACCGGATCAGCACCATCGCGCTGGATCTCCTCCGCCGGAATCTCCTCGAAGAACCGGCTCGGCTTCAACCGCACGTGCTCACCGAACTTGCGGGTCAGCTTGCTGTAACTCATCCACAGCTGGATCTTGGCGCGGGTGATGCCCACGTACAGCAGGCGCCGCTCTTCCTGCAGGTTGCCCTCGTCCAGGCTGACCTGGTGCGGCAGCACGCCATCCTCGCAGCCGACGATGAACACGTACGGGAATTCCAGGCCCTTGGAGGCGTGCATGGTCATCATGCGCACCTGGTTGCCGCCCTCGTCCTTGTCGCTGCGCGACAGCAGCGCCAGCTGGCCGGCCAGGTCGGCGGCAGTGGCACCGCGCGGGCCCCCCTCGAACCACTGCGCCAGTTCCTCGATGTTGTTGGCACGGCGCTGGTAACTTGCCTCTTCCTTGGCCTGCTGGCGCAGTTCGCTGAGCAGGCCGGATTCCTTGGCGACCTTGCGGATCATGTCGCCGGAAGTGACCTGCCGGGTCTGTGCGCGCAGGTCACGCAGGATGTCGGTGAAGCGCGCCAGGCTGTTGGCCGCGCGCGGGGGCAGTTGCTGCAGGGCACCGATCGCCTCGGCAGCCTGCGCCATCGGCATGTCCTTCTCCTGCGCCAGCTCGGCCAGCTTGGCCAGCGTGCCGGCGCCGACGTCGCGCTTGGGTGACTGCACCGCACGCATGAACGCGGTGTCGTCGTCCGGGTTCACCAGCAGGCGCAGCCAGGCCAGCGTGTCCTTCACTTCCTGGCGTTCCAGGAACATGGTGCCGCCGGTCAGGTGATACGGGATGCGCAGCAGCTGCATCGCCTTTTCCAGCGGGCGCGACTGGAAGTTGCCGCGGAACAGGATGCAGAAATCACTCCACGGCACATTGCGCGACTGCGCCACGAAGGCGATCTCGGCGGCAACCTTTTCCGCCTCATGTTCGCTGTTGCGGCATTCCCACACGCGGATGCGTTCGCCGTCGGCCTGGTCACTCCACAGCTTCTTCAGGTGCTCGTGCGGGTTGTTGGCGATCAGCGCATTGGCCGCGCGCAGCACGCGGTTGGAGCAGCGGTAGTTCTGCTCCAGCTTGATGATCTCCAGCGTGGGATAGTCGCGCCCCATCTGCTGCAGGTTTTCCGGATTGGCGCCGCGCCAGGCATAGATCGACTGGTCATCGTCACCCACGCAGGTGAAGTTGCCCTTGTCACCGGCCAGCTGCTTGAGCAGCCGGTACTGCGCGTCGTTGGTGTCCTGGCATTCGTCCACCAGCAGGTAGCCGATGCGCTCGCGCCAGGCCAGCGCGATCTCCGGATTTTCTTCCAGGATCTGCACCGGGAGACGGATCAGGTCATCGAAGTCGACCGCATTGAACGCCGTCAGGCGCAGCTGGTAGCGCTCGTAGACGCTGGCCGCTTCCTTCTCGCGATTGCTGCGCGCGGCGGCCATCGCCTGTTCGGGCGACAGGCCGGCGTTCTTCGCGCGCGACACCAGGTTCTTCATGTCCTCGATGTCATCAGGCTTGGCCCCGTACATCAGGTCCTTGATCTGCGCAGCGGCATCGTCGGCATCGAAGATCGAGAAGCCGCGCTTCAGGCCAACGGCCGCGTGCTCGATCTGCAGGAACTTCAGGCCCAGCGCATGGAAGGTGCAGATGGTCACCTCGTCGGCGTCCTGCTCGCGCAGGCGCTTGGCCACGCGCTCGCGCATTTCCTTGGCCGACTTGTTGGTGAAGGTGATCGCCGCGATGCGGCGCGCCGGATAGCGGCCGCAGCCGATCAGGTGGGCGATCTTTTCCACGATCACACGCGTCTTGCCGCTGCCCGCGCCGGCGAGCACCAGCAATGGACCTTCGATGTGCAGGACGGCGGCGGCTTGGGGGGGATTGAGACCGTGCATGGGATGGGGATTGTAGCGGGGCCGGGTGACGACCACAGCGGGCCGCCGGTGGGGTTGCTGAACGGCTTCGGCGAAGCGGGGCCGCGGCGTACAATCCGTCGATGGCCAAGCTCTACTTCTACTATTCGGCGATGAACGCCGGCAAGACCACCACCCTGCTGCAGAGCGCCCACAACTACCGCGAGCGCGGCATGCGGGTGGCGATCCTGACCCCGCGCCTGGACGATCGTGCCGGCGCCGGCGTGGTCGCCTCGCGGATCGGCCTGCGTGCGGACGGCATGGCCTTCGACCGCGATACCGACCTGCAGCGCTGGGTTGAACAGGATCTGGCAGCCAACGGCCCGATGGGCTGCGTGCTGGTGGACGAGGCGCAGTTCCTGACCCGCGCCCAGGTCTGGCAGCTCAGCGAAGTGGTCGACCAGCTGCGCATTCCGGTGCTGTGCTACGGCCTGCGCACCGACTTCCGCGGCGAGCTGTTCGAGGGCAGCCAGTACCTGCTGGCCTGGGCCGATGAGATGCAGGAGATCAAGACCATCTGCCACAGCGGCAAGAAGGCGACGATGACGGTGCGTGTGGACGAGCATGGCCACGCGGTGCAGGACGGCCCGCAGGTGGAGATCGGCGGCAACGACCGCTACGTGTCGGTCAGTCGCGCCGAGTTCAAGAAGATCACCCGCGGCGAAGGGCGGATCGATCCGGCGCAGGCGCCGCTGCCGCTGTAGCAGGCGCGCCGGTGCGCCATGACCTCCAGCGGTTTACAAGCAAGCGCTGTCGCGCCTAGGCTGCGGCTCCCCTGCTGCCGAACTGGACGTCCGACATGCGCTCTGCCCTCCTGCTGCTGCCGCTGCTGTTGCTGCCCCTGCTGGCCACCGCGGCCGAGCGCCCGTCAGGTGAAGACGATGCGGCGGTGATCGGCGCCGGTTTCATGGACAGCCACCCGGACATGATGTACCGGCAATGGGGCGTCAACGCGCTGCGTCGCAACGATGTCAACGGCGCGATGGACAACTTCCGGCTGGCCGCGCGGTATGCGGACAAGCCTGCCCAGGGCTACCTCGGCGAGATGTACTGGTACGGGGTAGAGCAGCCGCGCAATCCGGTCATGGCCTATGCCTGGATGGAGGTGGCGGCCGAACGTGGCTATCCGTTGTTCGTCGAGCTGCGCAACGAGTACTGGGCCACGCTGCCGCTGGAGCAGCATGATGCGGCGCGCGCGCAGGCAAGCGCGCTGCGCGCCGAGTATGGTGACGAAGTCGCGCGCCCACGCATGGCCGAAGTGCTCAGAAAGGGGCGCCGCGAGATGACCGGCAGCCGCGTCGGCTCGATGTCCAACAACGTCGACATCGTGTACATGGACGGCGGAATCTCCCGCACCATCAAGGCCGATCGCCTCTACGACCCGAAGTACTGGGACCCGAAGCAGTACGAACGCTGGCAGGACGAAACCTGGATGAAGATCCGCCGGGGCACGGTGGAAGTGGGTGTGCCGACCCAGTCGCACGCCACCGACAGCAAGCCTTGAAACAACGGTGCCGGCATGTAGCCGGCACCGGGCCGCATCCATTCAGTACAGCGTGCGCTCCGGCGCACCTGCCGGCGGCGGGGTGTACTGGTACAGCCAGGTCTCGGTGAGGGTCTTGCCGCCACTGCGCAGGAACAGGCGGATGTCGATCTGCTCGGTGCTGCCTTCCGGCGGCACCAGATCGAACATCGCGCGGTAGCCGTTGATCTCGCGCAGCGGGCGCGCCGACACGATCTCGACCCGGCCACGGCTGGCTTCCACCACGGCCTCGACCTCGCCCTTGTCGATCAGCCTGGCCAGTTCGCCGCCTTCGAAGTCCACCGCGAAGCGCCAGCTGAAATACTCGCGCTTCTTGCCGACCACGCCGCCCAGGCCGGTGCGGCTGGCCACGCAGTGCGCCAGCGGCGGCCGTGCCGGCGGCTCGGCGCCCCAGTACAGGCGGTAGCCGACCAGCAGCTCCTGGCCCGGCTGCGGCTTTTCCTTCGGGTTCCAGAACGCCACGATGTTGTCGAAGGTCTCGTCCACGGTGGGAATCTCCACCAGCTGCACCGAGCCCTCGCCCCATTCGCCCTTCGGCTCCACCCACAGGCAGGGGCGCTTCTCGTAGAACACGCCGTCGTCCTGGTAGTGGTCGAAGTTGCGGTCGCGCTGCAGCAGGCCGAAACCACGCGGGTTGCGGTCGACGAACATGTTGAAGCGCAGGTTGCGCGGATTCAGCAGCGGTCGCCAGATCCATTCGCCGGCACCGGTCCACAGCGACAGGCCATCGGTGTCGTGGATCTCCGGGCGCCAGTCCCATGCCATGCGGCGGTCGTTCTCGCCCACCTGGTACATGCTGGTGCACGGGGCGATGCCCAGCCGCTCGATCGCCTTGCGCGGGTACAGCGCGCTGTCGATGTCCATCAGCAGCACATCACCATTGGTGATGGCGAAGCGGTAGGCACCGGCCACGCTGGGCGAATCCAGCAGGCCGTAGACCACGATCGTCTCCGAATCGGCCGACGGCTGCTCCAGGTAGTAGGCGATGAAGTCCGGGAATTCCTCCGGCTTGCCCATGCCGGTGTCGATCGCCAGGCCGCGCGCGGACTGGCCGTACTGGCCTTCCTTGCCGACCGCGCGGAAGTAGCTGGCGCCGAGGAAGGCCGCGAAGTCGCGGTCGGTGTCCTTGCGGGTGTTCAGGCGGAAGCCGGCGAAGCCCAGATCGGCCGGCAGCTCGCCGTCCTTGATGCCGCTCTTGCCGTAGTTGAACGCCGCGCCGTCATAGGCCAGCTCCTGCGCCTTGCCGTCGACCACGTCGAACATGCGCACCGGCGAGTGGAAGTACAGGCCCAGGTGGAAGAACTTGGCCTGGAACTTGCCAGGCTGGTCAGCCCACAGCGCATGGTCCTGGCGGTAGCCGATCGACTGGTACTGGTCCCAGTCCAGGCCTTCCAGGCGGCCCGGCAGCACCCGCTTGTGGCTCTTGTAGGGTGCCTGTGCCAGCGCGCGCGCCTGGCCCTTCAGGGTGGCGAAGTCGAACGGCTGCGGCTGGCCGAGGCGGCGCAGGCCCATCTGGCCGCTCTTGCTGGCCGCGCACGCGGGCAGGGACGGCAGGCCGAATGCAGCCAGGGCGAGGGAGGCATTGCGGATGAAGTCGCGTCGTTGCATGCAGGCGCGTCAGGCACAGAGGGAAGGTCGGCCATCATAGGCAGACAAACGTTAACGGGCAGCGGAGACGTGCCCTGCCCGTTCAGCTGCCGCTGGCCGCCCGCCTCAGCGCTGGCAGTGGCTGCACCAGACGCTGGCGCGCTGGCCGATGGTGGCGTGCTTCAGCGCGCGGCCACAGTTCGGGCAGGGCAGCCCGTCGCGGCCGTACACCAGCAGTTCCTGTTCGAAGTAGCCCGGTGCGCCGTCAGGGCTGATGAAATCGCGCAGGGTGGTGCCGCCACGGGTGATGGCGTAACCGAGGATTTCCTTCACCGCGTCGGCCAGCCGCTGATAGCGCCCGCGCGAGATCTTGCCGGCCTCGCGCAGTGGACTGATGCCGGCCTTGAACAGGCTCTCGGCGGCGTAGATGTTGCCCACGCCCACCACCACCGCCTGGTCCATCAGGAAGGTCTTCACCGGCGCGCTGCGGCCACGGCTGCGGGCGAACAGGTAGTCGCCGTCGAACGCGTCGTCCAGCGGCTCCGGGCCCAGCCCCTGCAGCAGCGGATGGATCTCACCGGCCGGCTGCCAGAGCAGGCTGCCGAAGCGGCGCGGGTCGTTGAAGCGCAGCAGGCGGCCGTTGTCCAGGCTGATGTCGACGTGGTCGTGGGCGCGTACCGGCGTATCACCGGGCAGCACGCGCAGGCTGCCGGACATGCCCAGGTGCAGCACCGCGCTGCCGATGGCGGTATCCAGCAGCAGGTACTTGGCGCGACGGCGGATCTCCTCGATGCGCTGCCCCGGCAGCAGCTCGGCCACTTCCGGCGGAATCGGCCAGCGCAGGTCGGCGCGGCGCAGGATCACGCCATGCACGCGGCGGCCCTGCAGGTGCGGCGCCAGGCCGCAGCGGGTGGTTTCGACTTCGGGCAGTTCAGGCATGAACCGATTCTACGCCCGCTCAGCGTGGCGGTGCCGCCAGTTCACGGGCATCCAGGACGCCATCACCGTTGGCATCCTGCTTGTGGAAACGCTGCACGATCACCTGCCGCTGCTGCTCGCGGCTGATCGCCCTGCCCTTGCCGCCGGGCAGCTCGTCTGCGCTCAGCACGCCATCGCCATTGCGGTCCATGCGATCGAAGGCATACAGCATCCACTGCACGTACTCGGCCTCGCTGACCCTGCCGTCGCCATCGCTGTCCATCCGCTGCAGGTAGCTGGTGGTGTCGGTGACCTGGGCCAGCGCCACGCCCGGCAACAGCACCGCCAGCAGAAGCCCGTACCCTGCCCTCACGCGCCCACCAGGCTGTAGCCCTTCAACCGTGCGGCATAGGCCTGCAGCGCGGCGATCCCGCTTTCCTCGGCCTCACGGCACCACGCCTGCAACTGATGCAGGCGCTCGGCGGCATCGTGGCCGCGGGCCTCGAGCAGCGCCGCCAGCCGCGCGCGGTACTCGACCAGGGTGCGGATGCGCGGGCGCTGTGCCACCCATTCGCTGAGCTGGGCACGACTGTCCGGCTTCAGCCAGCGGCCATCGTTGACCAGGCCACGGCGCAGCCGGCGTGGCAGCAGGCGGCGCAGCTTGGCCCCGGCCTGCACGGCTTCCTCGCGCAGGGCCGGCATGAACACATTGCGCTGGTAATCGGTCATCGCCTGGAAGCGGTGCGACAGCAGCGCCTTCAGGGTTTCGGCATCGGGCACGGCGATGTTCGGGCGCACGTCCATGGCCGGCGCCACCCGCAGCACCCTGGCCAGGCGCAGCGCCTGCAGCAGGCGGATCGCACTCCAGCCGATATCGAACTCCCAGCGCCGCATCGCGAAGCGCGCCGAACTGGGGAAGGCATGATGGTTGTTGTGCAGCTCCTCGCCACCGATCCAGACCCCCCACGGCGTGAGATTGGTGGAGGTATCGGCGGACTCGTAGTTGCGGTAGCCCCACCAGTGCCCCAGGCCATTGACCACGCCCGCGGCCCAGAACGGGATCCATGCCATCTGGATCGCCCACAGGGCCACGCCCGGCAGGCCAAACAACACGGTATTGATCGCGAACAGCAGCACCGGCCCCAACGTGGCATGCGGGGTATACAGGCGGCGCTCGATCGCATCATCCGGGGTGCCGCGCCCGTACTGCTCGATGTCCGCGCGCATGCCACGCGCTTCGCGGTACAGCTCCACGCCGTGCCAGAACACCTTGCCGATGCCACGGGTGACCGGGCTGTGCGGGTCGTCCTCGGTCTCCACCTTGGCGTGGTGCTTGCGGTGGATGGCCACCCACTCGCGGGTGATCATCGAGGTGGTCAGCCACAGCCAGAAGCGGAACACATGGGCCAGCGCCGGGTGGAAATCGACCCCACGATGGGCCTGGCTGCGGTGCAGGTACAGGGTCACCGAGAAGATGGTGATCTGAGTGAAGACCAGCAGCACCGCCAGCATGGCCCACCAGCCCAGGCCGAGCACACCACCGGTCAACAGGGACATCAGGGCATCTGGCATGACGGCTCTCCGGATCGACGCGGGGATGGCAGACATCATGGGCGCTTGCGTTGCAAACTGCATCCCTGCGGCGATGCTTTGCATCGCCATCCGAGGTACCGTTCACAGTTGGGGACCTGAGTTGTCGAGCCTTGATCCACGCGCCAGCGCCATGACCGCCGCCCCGCCCCTGGCGGAGCAGCCCCCCTTGATCGAACTGGACCGCGCCACCGTGGTACGCGGCCAGGTGAAGGTGCTGCACGGGCTCAGCCTGCGCATCGCGCAGGGCCAGCACACCGCACTGCTCGGCCCCAACGGCTGCGGCAAGTCCACCTTCATCAAGCTGATCACCCGCGAGCTGTACCCGCTGGCCCAGGGCGACGGCGCGGTGGCGGTGAAGGTGCTGGGCCAGAACCGCTGGCAGGTGGATCGCCTGCGCTCGCAGCTGGGCATCGTCACCGGCGACCTCAGCAGCAACCTGGCCGACATGCCGGGGCTGACCGTGGAACAGGCGGTGCTGTCCGGCTTCTTCGCCAGCTACGTGGTGCCGGCCTTTCGCGAGGTGACCGCCGACATGCGTGCACGCGTCGGCGAGACACTGGCGATGACCGGCGCGCTGTCGCTGCGTGAGCGCGCCTACGCCGAGCTGTCGGCCGGCGAGACCCGCCGCGTGCTGATCGCCCGCGCGCTGGTCAACCGGCCGCAGGCACTGCTGCTGGATGAGCCCTCCACCGGCTTGGATCTGGTCGCCCGCGAGCAGCTGGTGGCGACCATGCGGGTGCTGGCGCAGCAGGGCATCACCCTGGTGCTGGTGACCCACCACATCGAAGAGATCATTCCCGAGATCGAACGGGTGGTGCTGCTGCGCGACGGCCGCGTACTGGCCGACGGCACCCGCGCCGAGCTGCTGCGCAACGAACCGTTGTCGGCGGTGTTCGGCGGCGCGATCACGGTGGTCGAGCAGGAAGGCCGACTGACCGCGTACGCGGGATAGACAGATGCATCGCTCTCCGTAACCGTCTGTAGAGTCGAGCCATGCTCGACTGCCGTTCGCCGCGAGCAGAAGCAGCCGAGCATGGCTCGGCTCTACAGAAGGCGGGGCAGCGGGCCGGATGTTCCGGCCCGCCACCGCTTTGCTCAGAACCGCAACGCCAGTGCGCGCGACTCGATCGGTGCCATCCGGCTCTGGTCCTGCAGCTGCAGGTCGCGCAGCTCGTACGGCGCACCGAAGCCGGTCGGCAATGCGGCCTGGTCGAACGGCAGCACCAGCTGGCCTGCGCCCGGGCCATCGAACCACGCGGCCGCATGTGCCTGCGCGACCGGCTTCAACTGACCATCGCGGGCGGTGGCATACAGCGTGCCCCGTGCCTCATAGCGGCCTGCGGCGGCCACCTGCAATGGCAGTGCCACCTGGCGATTGGACGGATCCGGTGCCGCCTGGCCACTGAAGCGGGCAGTCGGCCGTGCCACCGCAAAGGCGACCTTGCCATCGCGCAGCACACCGTCGGCCTGGGCGAACACCTGCAATTCCCACAGCCCCTGCACGCTGCCGACATCGGCGGGGATCCGCACCTGCGCGCGCAGGCTGCCATCAGTGGTTCGCAGCAACCGCTGCGGCCAGCTGCGGCCATCCGGTGCGACCAGCAGGGCTTCACCGCCCAGCCCACCACGACGCGATGCCAGCTGCGCGGTGGTGGCGCCGTCTTCCAGCAGGCGTGCCTGCAGCTGCACGTTGCCACCGGCCAGCACCTGCGCCTGGTTGGCCTGCACTTCCAGCCGCAGCGGGCTGTTCGGCTCCAGCACCTGCACCACGTAGCGGCCCTGGGCCTGCGTGCTCTGCAGCGTGTAGGCACCGACGGCACTGGTCGCGCCGGTACGCAGCATGCTGCTGCCATCGCTGACCGGCATGCCGGCATCCTGCAGCGCGCGCGCATCAACACTGCGCGCCACGCTGCTGCGGCCGGCCGGGTCGCGCACCTGTAGCGTGTTGGCCGGCAGCGCGCGGGCACCGTCGGCCGGGCTCAGCTGGATCACCGCATCCGGCGCCGTCAGCGGCAGGTCCAGGCCTCGCTGCAGCTGCGTGCCATCAACCTGCTGCCAGTAGCTGCGGCTGACCGAGGCATACGGCGTGGCCGCCTGCAGCGGTTGTGCGGGGTCCAGCGCCCAGGCAAAGGCCAGTGGCGCGTGTTCGCTCTCATCGGTGGGAAGCGGCGCGGCTACCAGGGCGGCAGGCACCTGATCGCCCGCACGGGCGGCCTGCAGCGGCTGCGCGGCCTGCGCTACGGAAAGGGACAGCACTGCCAGGGTGGCGCCGGCCAGCAGGGTGGATTGAATCGTCATGGTCGTCTCCCTCACTGGGTCAGGTCGTTGCGCAGCAGGGTGCCGAGGCCGAAGCACTCGCGGCGGCTCTGGTTGTGGCTGAGCGGTTCTGCACCCTGGGTACGCGCCTTGTCGGTGAACCAGGTGGTGCCGGCGGCCTTCTGGCTGCTGCACTCCAGGAAGCCATCGGAGCAGGACGACAGCCAGTTCTGGGTGAACTCCAGGCCGACGTTGGCGGCATAGCCACCGCAGTAGCTGTTGCTGTCCCACACCGCCGATTCCACATCGCTGCCCACCACCGCGCGGAACGGTTTGGGCAGCGCCGGGCGGCCAGCGGTGCCATAGAGGTTCTGCGCGTTGTAGGTGGCCATGCTCGCCACCTGCTGCTGGCGCACGGCGTCGTTCTTGTAGCCCAGCAGCCAGCCCAGCGAGGTTTCAAAGGTGTTGCCGTTGAGCACCGCATCGGCCAACGGCGTGCCGGCCGAAGACGGTGCCAGCGCATTGACCTTGCGCACCGTGCGGATGATCTTCGGATAGCGGCTGTCATAGGTCGGGTTGGACAGGATCCAGCGCATCACGTTGCCGCCGTTGGAGTGGGTGATCACCACCAGCTGGGTGATGCCACGGCTGTCGATGAAGCCGGTCAGCTGATTGGCCAGGCAGCCGGCCGCTTCCGGCTTCCACATGTACTGGGTGAAGTCACAGTTGATGACGACGTAGTTGCTGCTGTTCGGCAGGCCCTGGCGCACGGTGTCGATGATCGCCGGCTGCCAGTAGTCCTGGGTGGCGTTGGTCTGTGCGCCGGTGCCATGCACGAAGGCCACGCCGACCACGTCGGCCGCCTGAGCCGGCGCGGCTGCCAGCCCGAGGAGCAGGGCCAGGACGGTACTTCCTGTTGCGGTGCTGCGCATCGCTTCTCTCCCTCTGTCAACGGATCCCCCCGACCCGGCTGGAACTGGACGGCCCCTGGTGCTTGCCGTTGTGCCGATGCTCGCGGCGCGGCCGCGTGAAAGTCCGTGCGCTGCGCCCGGATTCAGGAGACTGACGTCACTCGATGACGCTTTTCATATCGCCGGGATGACCATGCCGGGTCTGGCCGTATGACCGATGGCCACTGCGGTGTCGTATACGGGCTGCGATCATGGCGCGATGTTTTTCCTCCGGAGCCTGTCCATGTCGCTGATTTCCCACCCTGCCCGCCCGCTGCTCGGCCTTGCCGTCATCGCGGCCCTGGCCGGTTGTGCCGCCACCGCCGCCAAGCCGACCGCCGTCGAAGCCAACATCACCACCAAGGCGGTGGGCTATCTGGACAAGAGCGTGGTACCGGCCAGCCTCGACCTGGTGCCAGCACCGCCGGTGGCCGGTTCGGCCGCCCTCGCCCTCGACGAACAGGTCAGCCGTGAAGCCCGCGCGCTGCGTGGCAGCCCGCGCTTCGCCCAGGCCGGTGTCGATGCCGAACTCGGCTTCCCCGAAGGCGCCAACCACTTCTCCTGCGCCGCCGACATCGACGTCGATGCGGTGAAGACCCCGGCGCTGTACCGCCTGCTGGAGCGCAGCCGGATCGACGCCAGCGCCGCCACCAAGGCCGCCAAGAACCACTACCAGCGCCCGCGCCCGTTCATGGTCAATGGTGAACCGACCTGCTCGCCGAAGGACGAAGAAGGCCTGCGCAAGAACGGCTCGTACCCGTCCGGCCACACCTCGATCGGCTGGGCCTGGGCCCTGATCCTGTCGGAGATCGCACCGGATCGCGCCGATGCCATCCAGGCGCGCGGCCGCAACTACGGCGAGAGCCGCCTGGTGTGCAACGTGCACTGGCAGAGCGACATCCTCGAAGGCCGCTTCATGGGCGCCGCCGCCGTGGCCCGCCTGCATGACAACGCCGCGTTCAACAAGGACCTGCTGGCCGCACGCAAGGAGATCGCTGCCGCGCGCAAGGCCGGCCTGCACTCCAGCCGCGACTGCGCGGCCGAGGAAGCGGTGCTGAAGGTGCGCCCGCAGAGCGCGCTGTAAGCGCCTGGCGGTTCAATTGTTGCCGGCCAGCGGCCGGCACTACCGATGGGTGTAAAGCAGAAGGGCCGGCATTGCGCCGGCCCTTCTTCATTCCATCAACGCAGCCACCACATCAGAACTTCGCGGTGAACTCCACGCCCCAGGTACGCGGCTCGTTGAGGAAGCCGGTCAGGTTGTTGAAGTCGATCGCGCCGACCACGCGGGTCTGGTTGGTCAGGTTGCGGCCGAACACGGCCACGTCGTACTGGCCGTAATCCCAGTTGTAGCCCAGGCGCAGGCCGCCTTCCAGCGAACTACGGCCGCGGAATTCTGGCGACTCGTAGATGAAGAAGTTCACCGCGCTGCGGTAGGCCCAGTCGGTGTAGGCATACAGCTCGCTGCCATCGCTGAGCGGGAAGCCCACGCGCAGGGTCGCGTTGTGGATCCACTTCGGCGCCTGCGGCAGCGGGTTGCCGTTCACCAGTGCGTAGGTGCCACCGTTGATGACGGTGGTCGGGTCATTGATGGTGCAGCCACCGCCGCAGATCGCTACCGCCAGATCCTTGTCCTTGATCTCGGTGTCGTTGTAGCTGCTGCCGAAGGTCAGCAGGACGTTGTCAGCCAGATAGGCTTCCAGGTCCAGCTCCACGCCCTGGCCGATGGTCTTGTCAGCGTTGAGCAGGGTGGCGGTGTTGTTGGTGCCGCCCACCGCGATCAACTGCTGGCCGTCAACGTTGTAGCGGAACACGCTCAGGCCCAGGCGCGCGCGGCGCTCGAACAGGTCGGCCTTGATGCCGGCTTCGTACGAGATCACCTTCTCCGAATCGGCCTGCGACAGGCCCGGCGCGAAGGCCAGGCGGCCCTGGATCGACGGCGCACGGAAGCCCTTGGCCACGCGGGCGTAGGCATTCACGTTGTCGGTCAGCTTGTACACGCCGCTGACATCCCAGCTGACGTCGTTGACGTCGGTGTTGGCCAGGTACGGGCCACTGACCGGGGTGCCGAACGGCACGGCCTGCAGCACGCTGGCGTTGAAGTCCTTCTTGTCCTGGGTGTAGCGCACGCCGGCACGCAGCTTGAAGCGGTCGGTGACATCGAAGTCACCCGAGGCGAACACCGCCCATGCCTTGTTGCGCTGGTTCTGCACCACGTGGCCGGTCTGCGGATTGCCCGGCTTCAACGAGTTGTAGTTGAAGTTGTTGATGGTCACGTCTTCGTCGAAATAGAAGACGCCGGCCTGCCAGTCGAAGCGGCCCCATTCGTTGGATTCAACGCGGAATTCCTGCGTCCACTGGCGATGGTGCGGCAGGCCGTCGGCCGACTCCGACGAGAACGGGATGAAGCCCGGCCCATAGTTGCCAGCGCCCAGCGATGCGTCGCCGTAGCCACCGTCGATGTCACCACGATTGAGCGATTCGGCGGTTTCATAACCGGTGATCGAGTGCAGGGTCACCGAACCGAGGTTCCACTGCAGGCGCGCGCTGCCGCCCCAGGTCTCCAGGTCGGAGAAGTTGACGCCATCGTTGGCCACCTTGTCGCGATCGAAGTTCTCGACCAGGCCGTTGCCACCCTTCTGGATGATGTTGGCACGGAACAGGCGGGCGGTGCCGTTGAGCTTGCGCTTGTGCAGGTTGAACAGTGCTTCGAAGTCGTCGCCTTCGTACAGGAACTGCACGCGGCCGGCGGCTTCGTCATAACCTTCGAAACCGCTGTTGGGCGCACCGGCACGGGTGTTGTCGACCCAGTCGTCACGGCGCTGGTAGATGGCCGAGACGCGAGCCGACCAGCGGTCGGTCAGCGGGCCGCCATAGGCGCCCTGCACATTCCAGCTGTTGTAGCTGCCGTAGCCGACGCGCACGTAGCCATCGGCATCCTGCGACGGGCGCGCCGAATCGAACTTGACCACGCCGGCCGGGGTGTTGCGGCCGAACAGCGTGCCCTGCGGGCCACGCAGCACTTCCACATTGGCCAGGTCGAACAGCGGGAAGCCCTTCAGCAGCGGGCTTTCCTGCACCACGTCGTCGTACACCAGCGACACCGGCTGCGACGCATTGAGGTCGAAGTCGGTGTTGCCCAGGCCACGGATGTAGAAGCGCGGGAAGGCACGTCCGTAGGACGACTCGATGTTGAGGCTGGGCACGCGCGCGGCCAGGAAGCGGATGTCATCGCCCGCCGAACCCAGCACATCGAGCTTCTCGCCCTGGATCGCGCTGATCGCGACCGGCACGTCCTTGGCGTTCTCGACGCGGCGCTGCGCGGTCACCTGCAGGGCATCAAGGGCAACCGGATCCTTGGCAGCGGGAGTTTCCTGGGCGGCTGCTACCAGCGGCAACAGGGCGGAAAGAGCGGCAACGAGGGGGCGCGCGACCGGAAGGCGGCCACGGGAAGTGCGGGTCGGAGACATGGCGGTAGGCTGTGTTTGGAGGGGTGGTAAAACGGCGCTACCAGATAATTGTTGCAATACAGCACCTGCCCCGCAAATGCCTGCCGTTCATGGCCGCGTCGCCCCGGCCCCCACGCCCTCGCTAGACTCGGGGTTTTCCAGCCCTGCAGAGCCGCCGCGATGACCCAGTGGTACTTCCATGCCTCCGCCCAGGCCGAGCGTATCGGCCCGCTTGATGACGAGGCCGCGCGCCGTTATGCGCAGGCCAACCCGCGCGCCCTGGCCTGGTGCCAGGGCATGAGCGGGTGGACCTCGATTGCCGAGGTGCCCGAACTGCAGTCCGCGGCCCCGGGCATGCCGAACACCCCGCCGCCGGTCCCCGCCGCGGCCAGCGGCCGCGCCGACGACATCGAGTTCCGCATCGTCGGCCATGAAATGCAGTTCGTGGAGATCGAGCTCGACCCCGGCGAGAGCGCCATTGCCGAGGCCGGCGCATTGATGTTCAAGGATGCCACCGTGCAGATGGACACGGTGTTCGGCGCCGCCAACGGCGACCAGGGCGGCGGCTTCATGGGCAAGGTGATGGCCGCCGGCAAGCGCGTGCTGACCGGCGAGAGCCTGTTCGCCACCGTCTACACCCAGAGCGGCCACGGCAAGGGCAAGGTCGCCTTCGCCGCGCCCTACCCCGGCACCGTGCTGGCAATGAAGCTGGACCAGCATGGCGGCCGCCTGATCTGCCAGAAGGACAGCTTCCTTGCCGGCGCGCGCGGCGTGCAGATCGGCGTGCAGTTCCAGCGCAAGATCATGACCGGCCTGTTCGGCGGCGAAGGTTTCATCATGCAGAAGCTGGAAGGCGACGGCTGGGTGTTCATCCATGCCGGCGGTTGCGTGGTGGAGCGCGAGCTGGCCGCGGGCGAGCGCCTGGACGTGGATACCGGCTGCGTGGTGGCCTACCACCCGACCGTAGACATGGATGTGCGCCGGGTGGCCGGCATCAAGAGCATGCTGTTCGGCGGCGAAGGCGTGTTCCTGGCCACGCTGACCGGTCCGGGCAAGGTCTGGCTGCAGTCGCTGCCGTTCTCGCGTCTGGCCGGCCGCATGTGGATGGCCGCGCCGCAGGGCGGTGGCCAGAACCGCGGCGAAGGCTCGGTGCTGGGCGGCCTGGGCCGGATGCTGGACGGCGACAACCGGTTCTGACCGCCCCCGGTCGTGCCGGCCGCTGGCCGGCAGCCTCATGGACCTTGGCGCGCATCCCGGTAGTGCCGGCCGCTGGCCGGCAGCCTCATGGACCTTGGCGCGCATCCCGGTAGTGCCGGCCGCTGGCCGGCAGCCCCATGAACCTTGGCGCGCATCCCGGTAGTGCCGGCCGCTGGCCGGCAGCCTCATGAACCGTTGCCAGGTTCCCAATGATTGCCGGCCAGCGGCCGGCA
>NZ_JAWIRT010000047.1:0-11704 GCF_036320045.1 Stenotrophomonas sp. SMYL20
TCCGGTTGCGGGGGACGCTGCAAGTACGTCCATGTAAGCTCGGTCGCCGCATCCATGCGGCTCACGCCCCCGCAACCGGACCCACCCCGCCTTCGACAGATTTCTGCAGTCTGTCGGAACGGCGTTCTGCTCTGGTAGGTGTCGACCTTGGTCGACATATCCACGAGATGATCGAAAAGGCTGTCTGTAGAGTCGCGCCATGCTCGACTCACGCGCGCGGCGCGCAGTAGATCCACGCCATGCGGGGATGTGTGGACCAGGGTCCACACCCACCAATGCGGCATTACGCCGAGGCGTAACGCACGGCGGTGCCGATCCAGCGTTGCACCACGCGATCGGCCAGCGCGGGTTGCTGGTCCAGCAGGCGCTCGGCCAGGTCATGCACGCCGGGCAGCAGGCCGGCATCGCGGGCCAAGTCGGCAATGCGGAAGCCAGCCAGGCCGGTCTGGCGGGTACCGAGCAGTTCGCCCGGGCCACGCAGCTCCAGATCCTTCTCGGCGATGACGAAGCCATCGTTGGTTTCGCGCATGGTCTGCAAACGCTCGCGCGCCATCTGCGAAAGCGGCGCCTGGTACAGCAGCACGCAGCGCGACACCGCCGAACCGCGGCCCACGCGGCCGCGCAACTGGTGCAGCTGGGCCAGGCCGAGGCGCTCGGCATTCTCGATCACCATCAGCGAAGCGTTCGGTACGTCCACGCCCACTTCGATGACCGTGGTCGCCACCAGCAGATCGATCTCACCCGCCTTGAACGCCACCATCGTCGCCAGCTTCTCGGCGGCCTTCAGGCGGCCATGCACCAGCCCCACGCGCACGCCCGGCAGCAGCGCCTGCAGCGATTCGTAGGTGGCCTGCGCCGGGGTGGCGTCGAGCTCTTCGCTTTCCTCGATGAGCGTGCACACCCAGTACACCTGCCGCCCTTCCTGGCAGGCCAGCGCGATGCGCTCGATCAGCTCGGGACGACGATCGTTGTTGAGTGCCACGGTCTGCACCGGGGTGCGGCCCGGCGGCAGTTCGTCAATGGCCGACACATCCAGATCCGCGTATTCGGACATCGCCAGCGTGCGTGGAATCGGCGTGGCAGTCATCACCAGCTGGTGCGGCACGCTGTTGCCGCCCGCGCCTTTGTCGCGCAGGGCCAGCCGCTGGTGCACGCCGAAGCGGTGCTGCTCATCGACGATGGCCAGCGCCAGATCCTGGAAAACCACCGCCTCCTGCATCAGCGCGTGGGTGCCGACCACCACCTGCGCTTCGCCGTTGGCGACCTGCTCCATCACCTTGGCGCGCGCCTTGCCGGTGACCTTGCCGGCCAGCCAGGCGATACGCACGCCCAGCGGTTCCAGCCAGCCGCGCAGGTTGTTGAGATGCTGCTCGGCCAGCAGTTCGGTGGGGGCGGCCAATGCGACCTGCTTGCCCTGCTCGACTGCCAGCATCGCGGCCAGTGCGGCCACCACGGTCTTGCCGGAACCGACGTCGCCCTGCACCAGCCGCAGCATCGGGCTGGGGCGCGCGAGGTCTTCACGGATCTGCTTGAACACGCGCGCCTGTGCGCCGGTCAGCGCGAACGGCAGCTGCTTCAGCAGCGCCTTGGCCAGCTTGCCGGGGCCGGCCAGCGGCGGCGCATGGTGCGCCTGCAAGGCGATGCGCTGACGACGCAGGCTGAGGTGATGGGCCAGCAGTTCTTCCATCGCCAGGCGACGCTGCGCCGGATGGGTGCCTGCGGCCAGCGCGGCCAGATCGGCATCTGGTGGCGGCCGGTGCACGGTCAGCAGCGCGCTGCGCAGTGACGGCAGGCCGAGGCCATCGAGCCAGCCGCTGGGCAGCAGTTCCAGCGCGCTTTCCTCGGGCAGGCGGTCCAGCGCCTGGCCGATCAGCTTGCGCATGGTCATCGGACCGACGCCTTCGACGGTGGGATACACCGGGTCGAGGCGGTCGCCGAGTTCGGGATCGTCGTTGCGGCCCAGCACCTGGTAGCTGGGGTGGACGATTTCCAGACCGAGCTGGCCCGGTTTGGGCGTGCCGAAGCAGCGCAGCCGGTTGCCGACCGCGAACTGGCCGACCTGCTGCTGGCGGAAATGGAAGAAGCGCAGCACCAGGGTGCCCTGCCCTTCATCCTCCACGGCGACCTTCAGCATCGGCCGGTAGCGCATGCCGCGCTCGACCGCGACCACCCGCCCTTCCACCTGCGCCGGCACGCCGTTGCGCAGGTCTTCGATGCGGGTCAGCCGGGTCCGGTCTTCATAGCGCAGCGGCAGATGAAGCCAGAGATCCTGCAGGGTGGCCAGGCCACGCGCCTGCAGTTTGGCGGCCACGGCCGGACCGACGCCAGCGAGCATCGCCAGGGATGCTTCGCCGGACGGTGACAGGACCGGGGTGACCGCCGCCTTGCGTGCCACGTGGCGGTCAGTCGATGACCATCACCGCGTCGACCTCGAAGTTGGCGCCCTTCGGCAGGCCGGAGACTTCGATGGTGGAACGGGCCGGGTACGGGGCCTGGAAGTAGTCCTGCATGACCGCATTGACCTTGGCGAACTCGCCCAGGTCGGTCAGGTACAGGCCCAGGCGCACGACCTTGTCCAGCGAGCCGCCAGCGGCTTCGGCCACGGCCTTGAGGTTGTCGAAGGCGCGGCGGGCCTGTGCTTCGACGTCACCGGCGCCGACGATGTCGCCGGTAGCCGGATCGAGCGGGATCTGGCCGGAGAAGTACACGGTGTTGCCGGCGCGCACGGCCTGCGAGTACGGGCCGATGGCGGCGGGGGCCTTTTCGGTGTTGATGATCTGGCGGGACATGGGTCGCTCCGGTGCTTGGGGGAAAACAGAGCGGTGATTGTACCGGGTGGGGGCGCATCCACGCATGGCGTGGATCTACCGCGCCGCTTCGGTAGTGGCGGGGGGGGGGGGGGCGCCGCCCCCCCCACGCGGCGCACCGCGAGGGGGGGGCGCGGCGGCCGGCAACCCCATGAACGTCGGAAGCACCGGGAAGTTGCCGGCCAGCGGCCGGCACTACCGGGAACATCCACGCTTGGCATGGATCTACTGCGATGCAACCGGTAGCGACGGGCCATTCCCGGCGAGTGCGCAATCATCCACGCATGGCGTGGATCTACTGGCGGCGTACCGACTGCACGACCGACAGGCGGCGCAGGCGGCGCATCACTTCGGCCAGGTGGTTGCGGTCGCGGACCTGGATGTTGAACGCCAGCACGGCGGCGTTGAAGTCGCGGTCCAGGTAGTCCACGCGCTCGATGTTGGAATGGCTCTGTGCGATGGCGGCGGCCAGCTGCGCCAGCACGCCGGTGCCGTTCTCCACTTCCACCACCAGCGAGGTGTCGTAGTCGCCGGAGACGGTGGTATCCCAGCCGATCGGCACCCAGCGCTCGGGCGACTTGCGCAGCTCGGCCAGGTTCGGGCAGTCCATGCGGTGCACCACGATGCCCTTGCCGGCGGTGTGGTAACCCATGATCTCGTCGCCGGGAATCGGCTGGCAGCAGCCAGCGAAGGTGACCACGCCACGCTCGCTGCCATTGATCAGGATCTTCTCCTGCGAATGGTGGCGCGAGTGCGGGCCGCCACGCAGTTCGGCATAGGCCATCAGCGCCTGCGCGGCCTGGGTCGGCATCCAGTTGCCCAGTGCGACCTCGGCCAGCAGCGCCTCCAGGCGCGGGAAGCGGTGTTCGGCCAGGAACGCATCCAGGCGCCCCTTCGGCAGCCGCTCCAGCGACGAATCCATCGCTTCCAGCGCACGGTCGAGCATGCGATGGCCCAGCTGCACGGCGTCTTCGTGCTCCAGCTGCTTGAGCTGGTGGCGGATGGCGGTGCGCGCCTTGCTGGTGACCACGAATTCCAGCCACTGCGGTTTCGGCGTGGCCGAGCGTGCGGTGATGATCTCCACCGACTGCCCGGACACCAGCTTGGTGCGCAGCGGCACCAGTTTCTTGTCCACGCGCGAAGCCACCGCCATGTTGCCGACATCGGTATGCACGGCGTAGGCGAAATCGAGCGCGGTGGAATTGCGCGGCAGGGCCAGGATCTTGCCCTTCGGCGTGAACAGGTAGACCTCGTCCGGGAACAGGTCGACCTTGACGTTGTCGAGGAATTCCAGCGAGGAACCGGCGGCACGCTGCGAGTCGATCAGCTCGACGATCCAGGCGTGGGCGCGGCTCTGTGCACTGTTGGGCGAATCGCCACCGAACTTGTAGGTCCAGTGCGCGGCCACGCCGCGTTCGGCGATCAGGTCCATTTCCTCGGTACGGATCTGCACTTCGATCGGCGAGCCATACGGCCCGAACAGCACCGTGTGCAGCGACTGGTAACCGTTGGCCTTGGGAATGGCGATGAAGTCGCGGAAGCGACCATCCAGCGGCTTGAAGGTGGCATGCACCGAGCCCAGCGCGTGGTAGCAGCTGGGCACGCTGCGCACGACCAGGCGGAAGCCGAACACATCCATCACCTGGTCGAAGGTTTTGTTCTCGTCGCGCATCTTGTTGTAGATGCTCCACGGGGTCTTGATGCGGCTGACCAGGCGGTGCTCGATGCCCTCCTTCGCCAACCGCTGCGACAGCTGCACTTCCACCTGCGCCAGCGCTTCGCGGCGGACCACCGGCTGGCTGCGGATGTGCTTTTCCAGGATCGCGTGGCGCCACGGATACAGCGCCTTGAAGCCGAGGTTCTGCAGCTCGCTCTTGACCAGGCTCATGCCCAGGCGCTGGGCGATGGGCGCATAGATCTCCAGCGTCTCGCGGGCGATGCGGCCGCGCGCTTCGCGGCTCTGCGCGCCCAGCGTGCGCATGTTGTGCAGGCGGTCGGCCAGCTTGATCATGATCACGCGCAGGTCGCGCGACATCGCCAGCAGCATCTTGCGGAAGCTCTCGGCGGCCGCTTCCTGGCGGTCGCGGAACTTCAGCTTGTCCAGCTTGGTCACGCCGTCGACCAGTTCGGCCACGGCTTCGCCGAACTCGGCGGCCAGCGCCTCACGGGTCAGCGGGGTGTCTTCGATGGTGTCGTGCAGGATCGCGGCGATCAGCGCCTCCACGTCCAGGCCGAGCTCGGCCAGCACCTGGGCCACGGCCACCGGATGGGTGATATAGGGCTCGCCCGACTTGCGCGTCTGCCCGGCGTGTGCGGCGGCTCCGACTTCCCAGGCACGGCGCAACAGCGGCAGCTGTTCCGGCGGCAGGTAATGGGCGGCGCGTTCAAGCTGGAGGACGTAGTCGGGTACGGCGGCAGCGGGGGCTGCGGCGACCTTGGCAGTGGGGCCTGGGTTCATGCCCGAAGCCTATTCCAGCGCGACGTTTACGGCAAATCCTGAATGCGAAACAGCCCGCACGGGGCGGGCTGTTCGGCACATCCAACGATTGCGTTGATCGATGCGATCAATCGTCGTTCTTGGACATGTCTTCGTCGGCGACCACTTCCGCGGCAGCCCACTCCAGCGCTTCGCGCTCGGCGCGCTCACGCTCGGCCTTCTCGACTTCGTCGATCAGCGCGTTGTCGATCTTGCGGGCGGCGATTTCGCGCAGCGCCAGCACGGTCGGCTTGTCCTCGGTCTCGCTGTTGTCCAGCGTGGCCTGCACGCCGTTGGCGAGCTGGCGGGCACGCTTGGAAGCCATCATGACCAGTTCGAAACGGTTGTTAACGACTTCCAGGCAATCTTCTACGGTGATGCGGGCCATACGGGCTCCCGGCGACCGGTCGGCCGCTCAGTCGAATGAGGGAAAGGGGACGGAGTGTACTGGCAGGGGCTGGACAAAATCAAGCCAGCCCCTACCCGATTCTTTTGGAATCAGTCAGTTGCGCCCGGATCGGGGGTCAACAAGGCTTGGATCAGGCCTGCGTGGCGGACCTTCTGGGCCTCCCGGCGCAGGCGGCTGGCGGTGAAGATGGCGCACAGTTCGTCCACGGCGGTGTCGAACACCTCGTTGACGATCACGTAGTCGAACTCGTTGAAGTGCAGCATCTCGTCACGGGCGGCGCCCAGGCGCTGGGCGATGACCGCCTCGCTGTCCTGGCCGCGCTTGCGCATGCGGTCCTGCAGGGCCTGCTTGGACGGCGGCAGGATGAACACGGTGACCGTGCCCGGCACCAGCTGGCGTACCTGCTGCGCGCCCTGCCAGTCGATTTCCAGCAGCACGTCCTGGCCGGCGGCCAGCTGCGGCTCCACCGACTGGCGGGCGGTGCCCTTCCAGTCACCGTGCACCCAGGCATGCTCGAAGAAGTCGCCGGCGGCGATCATTTCCTCGAACTTCTCCGCAGAGACGAAATGGTAGTGCTGGCCATTCACCTCACCCGGGCGCATCGCGCGCGAGGTGAAGGAGATCGACAGGGCGATCTGCGGGTCACGCGCCAGGGTGGCATTGACGATGCTGCTCTTGCCGGCACCGGACGGGGCGGCAACGATGTACAGCGTGCCGCGCGCAACGGCGTCCGACGGCTTCGACGGGGCGCTCATGCGCGGAACCCAACTGGTTGATTTCGCAAAATTTTTCCTCGGTGTTCCAGATCCGGCGCGGAGGATCGCGCCAGGACGGCGGGGGCTGCGCGGAACATCCTGGAACCAGGCCCGGCAGACGCTTCCCCGGGGGGCGGGCACGCAACTTTACCAGAGCGGCCGCGTTGCGCGCCCGTCCGGCAGACGCCGGGCCTTGTGCCACATGGGCGTGCGGGGGCCTGTGCTATAACCGGGCCGTACCCAACGACAGCCCGGAGGCCTGCGCCTCCCCGCCATCCCAGGAGAACGGCATGCCATCGATGAGCCGCCGCCAGTTCCTGAAAGTGACCGGGACAACCCTGGTCGGCTCCAGCCTGGCATTGATGGGCTTCGCGCCCGGCATCGCGCTCGCGGAGGTCAGGCAGTACAAGCTGACCCGCGCGACCGAGACCCGCAACACCTGTACGTATTGTTCGGTGGCCTGCGGCATCCTGATGTACAGCCTCGGCGATGGCGCCAAGAACGCCGAGCCGAGCATCTTCCATATCGAGGGTGACCCGGACCATCCGGTCAACCGCGGCACGCTGTGCCCGAAGGGTGCCGGCCTGGCCGACATCATCCACAGCAAGTCACGCCTGCTCTACCCCGAGTACCGCGCACCGGGCTCGAACGAGTGGAAGCGGCTGAGCTGGGACGATGCGCTGGACCGCATCGCGCGGCTGATGAAGGAAGACCGCGATGCGAACTTCGTGCAGAAGAACGAGGCCGGGCAGACGGTCAACCGCTGGCTGACCACCGGCATGCTGGCGGCCTCGGCGACCAGCAATGAAACCGCGGTGCTGACCCACAAGGTCGTGCGCTCCCTTGGCATGCTGGCATTCGACAACCAGGCACGTGTCTGACACGGCCCGACGGTGGCAGGTCTTGCCCCGACGCTAGGCCGTGGTGCGATGACGAATCACTGGGTCGACATCAAGAATGCCGACCTGATCCTGATCATGGGTGGCAATGCCGCCGAGGCACACCCGTGCGGGTTCAAATGGGTGACCGAGGCCAAGGCACACAACAAGGCCCGGCTGATCGTGGTCGATCCGCGCTTCAACCGCTCGGCCGCGGTGGCCGATGTGTATGCGCCGATCCGTACCGGCACCGACATCGTGTTCCTGGGCGGCCTGATCAACTACCTGTTGACCGAGGACCGCATCCAGCACGAGTACGTGCTGAACTACACCGACATGTCGTTCCTGGTGAAGGACGAATTCGCCTTCAAGGACGGCCTGTATTCGGGCTACAACGAGGAGAAGCGCAGCTACGACCGTTCCAGCTGGGACTACGCCTACGGTGACGATGGCTTCGTGCGCAGCGACCCGACGCTGAAGGACCCGCGCTGCGTCTACAACCTGCTCAAGCAGCACTACGCGCGCTACACCGTGGAGATGGTCGAACGCATCTGCGGCACGCCCGCCGACAGCATCCGCCAGGTCTGGGACATGATTGCGTCCACCGCCGGCAAGGACAAGGCGATGACCATCCTGTACGCGCTGGGCTGGACGCAGCACTCGATCGGTGCGCAGAACGTTCGTGCCGGCACCATGGTGCAGCTGCTGCTGGGCAACATCGGCGTGGCCGGCGGTGGCATGAACGCGCTGCGCGGGCATTCCAACATCCAGGGCCTGACCGACATCGGCCTGATGTCCGACCTGCTGCCCGGCTACCTGACCCTGCCGAAGCAGGACGAGCAGGACTACGACGCCTACATCGCCAAGCGCACGCAGAAGCCGCTGCGCGCCAACCAGATGTCGTTCTGGCAGAACTACCCGAAGTTCCACGTCAGCCTGATGAAGTCGTGGTGGGGCGACGCCGCTACCGCCGACAACAACTGGTGCTTCGACCATCTGCCCAAGCTCGACAAGCCGTACGACATGCTGCAGGCGTACGAGCTGATGAACGAGGGCAAGATCCACGGCTACATCTGCCAGGGCTTCAACCCGCTGGCCTCGGCGCCGAACAAGGGCAAGCTGATCAGCGCGTTCTCCAAGCTGAAGTTCATGGTCAGCATGGACCCGCTGGAAACCGAGACCATCGCGTTCTGGCAGAACCACGGCGCACTGAACGATGTTGATCCCAGTGCGATCCAGACCGAAGTATTCCGCTTGCCGACCACCTCCTTCGCAGAGGAGAACGGTGCAGTGGTGAACTCCTCGCGCTGGCTGCAGTGGCACTGGAAGGGTGCCAATCCGCCGGGCGAAGCGCGCAGCGACATCGAGATCATGTCCGAGCTGTTCCATCGCATCAAAGCGATGTATGAAAAGGACGGCGGTGCGTGGTGGGAGCCGGTGCGCGACCTGGCCTGGAAGTACTCCAACCCGGAACTGCCGACGCCGGAAGAACTGGCGATGGAATACAACGGCAAGGCACTGGCCGACGTGTTCGATCCGAAGGACCCGACCAAGCTGGTGCGCAAGGCCGGCGAGCAGCTGGCGGCATTCGGCGACCTGCGCGACGACGGCAGCACCTCCTCCGGCTGCTGGATCTACATCGGCGCCTGGGGCCCGACCGGCAACATGATGGCGCGACGTGACAACAGCGACCCCACCGGCATCGGCAACACGCTGGGCTGGGCCTGGGCGTGGCCGGCCAATCGCCGCGTGATGTACAACCGCGCCTCGTGCGACGTGGCCGGCCAACCGTTCGACCCGCGGCGCACGCTGCTGGCCTGGAACGGGAAAAACTGGGGCAGCGTGGACGTGCCGGACTTCAAGGCGGATGAAGATCCCGCCGGCGGCATGGGCCCGTTCATCATGAACCCGGAAGGCATCGCCCGCTTCTTCGCCAAGGCTGGCATGGCCGAAGGGCCGTTCCCGGAGCACTACGAACCGTTCGATACCCCGCTGCGCAGCAACCCGCTCAGCCCGGGCCAGGCACTGACGTTGAACAACCCGGCGGCCCGCGTGTTCGCCAGCGATCGCGCACAGATCGGTTCGCCGGACGAGTTCCCGCATGTAGCCACCACCTACCGCCTGACCGAGCATTTCCACTTCTGGACCAAGCACGGCAAGTTGAACGCCATCATCCAGCCCGAGCAGTTCGTCGAGATCGGCGCGGCGTTGGCCGATGAGCTGGGCATCAACAACGGCAGCCGCGTGCGGGTCAGTTCCAAGCGCGGGCACATCGAAGCGGTGGCGATGGTGACCAAGCGCATCAAGGCCCTGCAGATTGATGGCAGAACCGTGCACCAGGTGGGCGTGCCGATCCACTGGGGTTTCCTCGGTGCGGCCAAGCCCGGATACATCGCCAATACGCTGACCAACGCCATCGGTGACGGCAACTCGCAGACGCCCGAATCGAAGTGCATCCTGGTCAAGGTCGAGAAGGTGTAGGAGACACGCCATGTCACTGCAATCCCTGGACATCATCCGCCGCTCGGCCACCACCACGCCCTCGCCGGAGGCGCGTGGCGCGCACACCGGCCAGGTCGCCAAGCTGATCGATGTGAGCAAGTGCATCGGCTGCAAGGCCTGCCAGGTCGCCTGCATGGAGTGGAATGATCTGCGCGACGAGGTCGGCAGCTGCGTTGGCAGCTACGACAACCCGCCCGACCTGAGCGAACAGTCGTGGACGGTGATGAAGTTCCGCGAGTACGAGGACGAGAAGGGCAAGCTGGAGTGGCTGATCCGCAAGGAAGGCTGCATGCACTGCAGCGATCCGGGCTGCCTGAAGGCCTGCCCGTCGCCGGGCGCGATCATCCAGTACGCCAACGGCATCGTCGACTTCCAGGAAGAGAACTGCATCGGCTGCGGCTACTGCGTGACCGGTTGCCCGTTCGACGTGCCGCGCATCTCCAAGAAGGACCACAAGGCCTACAAGTGCACGCTGTGCTCGGACCGGGTGGCGGTGGGCCAGGAACCGGCCTGCGTGAAGACCTGCCCGACCGGCGCGATCACCTTCGGCAGCAAGCAGGCGATGACCGAACACGCGGCCGGCCGCGTGGAGGACCTGAAATCGCGTGGCTACGAGAACGCCGGCCTGTACGACCCGCAGGGTGTGGGCGGCACCCATGTGATGTACGTGCTGCAGCACGTGGACAAGCCGGAACTGTATGCCGACCTGCCGAAGGACCCGCGCATCAGCCCGATGGTGGAGGTGTGGAAGGGCGTGGCCAAGCCGCTGGGCGTGCTGGCGATTGCCGCTACCGCCTTCGCCGGCTTCCTGCATTACATCGGCATCGGCCGCAACACGGTCAATGACGAGGAAGAAGAGGAAGCCGAGCACGAGGCGAAGAAGATCGAAGAGGAGCAGCGGCCATGAAGTACGCCCCGCACCCGCGGCAGATCATCCGCTACCGCGCGCCGACCCGCATCAATCACTGGATTGTGGCGATCTGCTTCGTGTTGACCGCGCTGTCCGGGCTGGCGTTGTTCCACCCTGCCCTGTTCCCGCTGACCCAGTTGTTTGGCGGTGGGCCATGGACGCGCATCCTGCACCCGTTCATCGGCCTGGCCATGGTCGTCGGCTTTGCGCTGCTGGCGTTCCGCATGTGGCGCGACAATCTGCCGACCGCCGACGATGGCAAGTGGATGCGCGGCATGCGCGATGTACTGCGCAACGAGGACGAGAAGCTGCCACCGGTGGGTCGCTTCAATGCCGGCCAGAAGCTGCTGTTCTGGGCGATCATCGGTTGCCTGTCGGCGCTGCTGCTGACCGGCTTCGTGATCTGGCGGCAGTACTTCAGCCACTTCTTCCCGATCGGGGTGATCCGCTTCTCGGTGCTGGCCCACGCGCTGTTCGGCTGGGTGCTGATCTGCGCGATCGTGGTGCACATCTATGCAGCGATCTGGATCAAGGGCTCGGTGCGGGCGATGACCCAGGGCAAGGTGACCTACGGGTGGGCGTACAAGCATCACCGGCAGTGGTTCCGGGACATCCTGCGCGGACGGCGGGAAGAGGGGTAGCGGCAGGGCCTGCGGCCCTGCACCCGCTGGATCAACGTCAACGTCAAAAGCGGGTCTCCTGGGGGATGGCGGGGTGGGTCCGGTTGCGGGGGCCGCTGCAAGTACGTCCATGTAAGCTCGGTCGCCGCTTGCTCGTGTGCGCAGTCCTGCGCACACGGCAAGACCGGGGTTGGGCGTCCTGCCCAACCCGCCCGAGGCCTGCCTCGGGCCCATGCGGCTCACGCCCCCGCAACCGGCCCCACCCCGCCTTCGACAGGTTCCTGCGATCTGTCAGGCTATCCGGGGTCGGATCCCGTTGCTGCGCAACGGGCTCTGACCCCCTATTG
>NZ_JAWIRT010000048.1:0-10424 GCF_036320045.1 Stenotrophomonas sp. SMYL20
ATATCTGACAGATGTGTCGACCAAGGTCGACACCTACCAACAGCCGCGGAGATCTGTCAGAGGCGGGGCACTGTGGGTTTGCGGGGTGTGAGCCGCATGGATGCGGCGATCAAGGCTACATGGACGTACTTGCGCCGTCCCCGCAAACCCACAGTGCCCCGCCATCCCACGGAATGCACGCTGTTGCTTCGGCCGTTGCCGTTGCGTCTGCAGGTGCAGGGCGCAGCCCTGCCGAAAACCCTACTTTACCCGACGACCCGAACGGTCGATGCGGAACCGCTCTCCGCCTTCCATCGGCGTGTGGCCATCGGCATCCGGCGTGCCGCGCCGGCAGCCATTGCAGACTTCGGCCACGCCATCCTGGAACGGCCAACCGAAATCGAAGGTGCCGGGCACCACCTGGCGGAACTTCAGATCGAAGTAGGCCACGCGGTTGCCGACGCGGGCGCGCAGCAGGCCTTCCTGCGGCGTTTCCGGACCGTTGTCCCAGGTCAGTACCGGCAGGCTGCGGCCTTTGCGGTTGACATAGTGGAAGCCCTGGTCGGCGTACACCACGGCCAGGCCATGGTCGTCGTAATTCAGGTCCTTCAAGGTGTCGGCACTGATCTTCGGCCGGTGATCGACCACTTCGCAGTTGGGCAGCGGCCACAATCCGTGTTCGTCGGTCAGCAGCTTGCACGCCGGTGCCTGTGCCGCTGCATTGGCACTGACCAGCACGCCAAGCAGGACCAGCGACCGCGCGAAGCGGCCGCTGGCAGGAGCAGGGTAGGCCTGCCTCACGATCACTTGGCCTCGGCCTTGCGCTCGAATGCGGTCGGCGCCGGCAGCTGCACCGGCACGCCCTTGTCATCGCAGGTGCCGGCCTGGCACAGGCGTTCGCGCAGGGCCGGGGTGGCCTGCACGATCATGTGGTAGATCGCGTTCTGTTCCAGCGTGCCGCGGATCGCCTTGCTGCCCGGGCCGCGTGCCCAGATACCGACGTCTTCGCCGCCGTGCGACTCGGACTTCATCGGCACCAGTGCTTCCTGCATGTAGTCCGGATGCTCGGTGTCGACCTCGCGCAGGTTCGGGCGGCCGTTGGCCGGTTCGAAGCTGCTCGGGTTGTGCGGGTAACGCTTCGGGCCAGCCGGCTGCTGGTTGCTGCTGCCGGTGTGGCCCGGGCCATTGGCGTAGCTCAGGGTGGTGTACGGCTGGCCGGTGCCGTCCAGCGCGTAGTCGAGCTTGCCGGCGCCATCTTCGCCGCCCTTGTCCTTCACCTTGCCCAGGATCGGGTTGCCGCGCGCCGGGTAGCCGACGAAGTTCAGGGTGTGCGAGTGGTCGGCGGTGACGATGATCAGGGTATCGTCGGCCGAGGTCAGTTCGTTGGCCACGCGCACCGCGTCGGACAGGGCCACGGTCTCGGTCAGCGCACGGTAGGCGTTGCCGCTGTGGTTGGCGTGGTCGATGCGCGCGCCTTCGATCATCAGCACGTAGCCTTCCTGGTGCTTGGCCAGGTTCTTGATGGCTGCCGCCGTCAGTTCGGCCAGGCTCGGCTCACCGCCCGGATCCTGCGGGCGCTCGTACTCGTAGCGCATGTGGTCCGGCTCGAACAGGCCAAGGATGGCCGGCGCATTCGCGGCGGCGGCCAGCTGCTTGCTGTTCCACACGTAGGCACCCTGCGGATGCGCCTGCTGCCATTCCTGCACCAGGCTGCGGCCGTCCAGGCGCTGGCCGACCTTGTCGTCGTACTCGGGATCGCGCTCTTCCACGGTGGTGAACTCACCACGACCACCGCCGAGGGCGACCAGCGGGCCACGGCCATAGCGCGAGGTGGACAACAGCTGCTGGGCGATGTCCTTGCAGCCGGCGGCCTTCGCGGCTTCGGTCAGGTCGGTGTCGTTTTCCCAGTTGCGCTCGGGCGAGTGCGCATAGGTGGCGGCCGGAGTGGCATGGGTCAGGCGTGCGGTGGACACCACGCCGGTGGCCAGGCCGGCGCTGTCGGCCAGCTGCAGCCAGGTCAGCAGGCCCTTGGACAGGCTGTCGGCGCAGTCGGTGCGGCTGCCGGCGCTGACGCCGATCGCGCCCATGTGGGTCTTCACGCCGGTGGTGATGGCGGTCATGGTGCCGGCCGAATCCGGGGTCTGCGAATCGGTGTTGTAGGTCTTGCTGAAGGCCGTGGCCGGGAAGCGCTCCCAGGACAGCAGGTTCTCTTCACCCGAGCCGCCCTTCTGCTGGCCTTCGTAGATGCGCGAGGCGGCCACCGTGGTCAGGCTCATGCCGTCGCCGAGGAACAGGATGACGTTCTTGGCCTTGCCGGACATCGCGCCGTTGGCGGCGGCCTGGGCGGCGCCGCTGCGGTACCACCACTGCGGGGTCTCGCCGGCCGGATGGGCAACGGGGTCGACGGCGACCTTCAGGCCGGCCGGGGCGGACGCGGGGGTGGTGCTGGCGCAGGCGCCCAGCAGCAGGGTGGTGGCGCAGGCGGCCAACAGGGAGACGGAACGGCGCATGGACGCTGGGATCTCACAAACTGTAACGGGACGTTCATTATGCCCGCCCTCGCAAGGCACGCCGATGACACACTGATTTGCCGGCCGGGCGGTCGTTCTGCGGGCCGCCTTGGGCTATCGTGCCAGCATCCCTTCCTTCCCCTCTGGATTGCCTATGAAGCTGGTCTCTGCCTGGCTGCGGATTCCATTCTGGCAGCGCGTGGTCGGTGGCTTCGTGCTCGGCGCGCTGGCCGGCTGGGCGCTCGGCCCGGCCGCGGAAACGTGGTTCGGCCCGCTCGGCGAGCTGTACGTCACCCTGATCAAGATGATCGCCGTGCCGCTGGTGTTCTTCGCGGTCATCAACGCAATCTCGTCGCTGCACGGCCAGAAGTCGGTCGCCGCGCTCAGTGGCCGCACCTTCCTGTGGTTCGTGATCACCGCCGCGTTGGCGGTGTGCGTCGGCCTGGGCGTGGGTACCGTGCTGCAGCCCGGGGCCGGTGGCCTGCAGCTGTCGATGGCCAGCAACTACGTGCCGCGCGAAGTGCCCAGCGTGGTGCAGGTGCTGCTGGACGTGGTGCCGGCCAATGTCTTCTACGCGCTGTCCGGCATCGGCACCAAGGTCAATGCGGCCGGTGAAACCGTGCTGGCTGCCGGTCGCGGCTCGATCCTGCCAGTGATCTTCTTCGCTGGCCTGGTGGGCTTTGCCATCGTCAAGCTGGGCGAGAAGGTGACCGAGGCGCGCAAGCTGGTCGGGCAGATGAGCGACATCATGATCCAGGTGACCCGCTTCGTGCTGGAAGTCACCCCGATCGGCACCTTCGGCCTGATTGCCGGCCTGGTCGGCAGCTACGGTTTCGAGAAGCTGCTGCCGCTGGGCCACTTCGTGCTGGCGCTGTACGTGGCCTGCGCACTGCACATCGTGGTGGTCTACAGCGCACTGCTGCTGGCGCACGGCCTGAACCCGCTGAAGTTCTTCCGTGGCGCGGCGCCGGGCATGCAGGTCGCCTTCGTCAGCTCGTCCAGCTTCGCAGCGATGCCGGTGGCGCTGCGCTCGATCACCCACAACCTGGGCGTGAACAAGGACTACGGTTCGTTCGCGGTGCCGCTGGGTGCCAGCATCAAGATGGATGGCTGCGGCGCGATCTATCCGGCGCTGTGCGCGGTGTTCATCGCGCAGTACAGCGGTGTGCCGCTGACCCCGGAGCAGTACGTGGTGGTGCTGATCGCGTCGGTGCTGGGCAGCTTCGGTACGGCCGGCGTGCCGGGTACCGCGGTGATCATGGCCACGGTGGTGCTGAGCGCAGCCAACCTGCCGCTGGAGACCATCGGCTACCTGTATGCCATCGACCGCATCCTGGACATGATGCGCACGATGACGAACGTGACGGGCCAGATGCTGGTGCCGGTGATCGTGGCCAAGGAAACCGGCCTGCTTGACCAGGCGGTGTATGACAACCCGTCCAGCAACGTGGGCGTGGACGATCCGGACCCGACACCGCCACGCGGCTGAGGTTGCGTGGAGATGAAAAGCCCGCCCTGACCGGCGGGCTTTTTGTTTTGGAGCTGACTGGCGCGGTGCCGATCAGGGTAGGTCCCCGGTAGATCCACGCCATGCGTGGATGGCCGCAGTGCCGACCAACGGTCGGCACCCACTGGGGCAGGTGGCGCAGTGCCGGCCAAGGTCGGCACCCAGTGGGGGCGCAAACAAAAAAGCCGCTGCAGGGCAGCGGCTTTCTCGTGTCAGGCGGCGCGGTGGCGCCAGCGGGTCAGAGATCGACCCGGCGGGCCTGCATGAACTTGTTGCCCCAGTAGCCGCTGAGCAGGGTGTCCACGCGGACGTCCTTGCCGGAGCTCGGTGCGTGCAGGAAGCGGCCATCGCCAACATAGATGCCGACGTGGTCGACGCGGCCCTTGCGGCCGAAGAACACCAGGTCACCGGCAGCCAGTGCGGTGCGGTCGTTGATCAGTTCGGCGTTGTCATCGTGCGCCATTTCGCGGGAGACGCGCGGCAGCTCGATGCCCAGGGCCGAACGGAACACGTAACCGACCAGGCCGCTGCAGTCGAAACCGCTGTCCGGGTTGCTGCCACCCCATCGGTACGGGGTGCCCAGCAGGGTCATCGCGCGGCGCAGCAGCGACTGCACCTTGCCGTTGTCGGCCGCGGTACCGACAACGCTGCCATTGGCGGCGCTGCTGGTGTCGTAGTTGGCGAGCAGGCGGCTGAGGTCGCCGGCCACCACGGCCGAGCGGTCCATCAGCGGAATGGTGTCATTGGCGGCCAGGTGCGGCAGCAGGGCGGCCAGCGTGGCACTGGCGGCGGCATCGACGCGGCTGCGCTGCGGAGCGGCAGCCTCGGCCTTGGCGGCCGGTCGGGCGGTGCTCTCGGCCACCGGGGCCGGGGTCACATCGGAACGGTTCGGAGCAGTCTGCGACCAGGCCGGAAGGCTGGTCAGACACAGTGCCAAGCCAAGCAACAGCGGGCGGGCACTACGTGAAGATACGGAAGTCTGGCCTTCGCTTTTCAGGTCGTCAGTCGTCACGCGTCGGTCACAGGAAAAAAACGATGGGGCATCATGCCCTGTAAAAGCGGCAATAAGTTAAAAATTCCGTTAGTAAATCGTTAGTTGCACGGTGATGTGCGTCACAATTTTGAACATATCGCCTGTTCATCTTAGCGAAGGACGCGTTTCGCCCCGGTGTAGTGGTCCTTCCAGTACGGACCGCTGAGCGAGTCCAGCCGGACCGTGCCACCCGTGCTCGGCGCGTGCACGAAGCGCCCTTCACCCACATAAATGCCGACATGGGTGACGCTGCCGCGGCTGCCGAAGAACACCAGGTCGCCGGTGGCCAGGCGCTGCGTGTCGATCTTCGGGCCCTGTACCGCCGCCAGGTCGCGCGAGGTGCGCGGCAGTTTCAGGTCCAGCATCTCGCGGTAGACGTAGGCCACCAGGCCGCTGCAGTCGAAGCCGGAGTCGGGGGTATTGCCGCCATAGCGATAGGGGGTGCCGACCAGGCTGATGGCGCGCATCAGCACCGAGTTGGCCGCCTCGGGATTGTCCGGCACGGTCTTCGGCCAGTTCGCGGTCGGCGGGGGCGGCGCGGGTCGGGTGGCCTTGCCGCCGCCGCAGGCGGTCATCAGCACGGGCAGGGCCAGCAGCAGGGCCGGGGCGAGGAGCCGGCGCAGGCCGGACGAAACTGGCGTGATGTGCATGATCTCCGGATAATGCGCCACCTTAGGATTGGCCGTCATGATGGCGGCGTCCCCGCCGGGCGACAACCCGCCCCAACCCGCCTGCCTCCGGCAGATCCAGACAGAGTTGCGCATGAAGATCGAAAAAGACCGCGTTGTCCGCTTCCACTACACCGTTTCCGAAGTCGGCCAGGAGCCGATCGAATCGTCCAAGGACCGCGGCGAGCCGCTGGCGATCCTGATCGGCCACGGCAACATCATCCCGGGCCTGGAAAACGCCATGATGGACAAGGAAGCCGGCGCGACCTTCAGCGTCGACGTCAACGCTGCCGATGCCTACGGCGAGCGTCGTGAGGGCCTGTCCCAGCGCGTGCCGAAGAAGCACTTCGGCAACACCAAGCTGGCTCCGGGCCAGCAGGTCGTGCTGCAGACCAACTTCGGCCCGCGTGCGGTGACCGTGCAGAAGGTCGGCATGAGCGTCGTCGACGTCGACCTGAACCATCCGATGGCCGGCAAGGACCTGCACTTCGACGTGGAAATCGTCGATGTGCGCGAAGCCGGCAAGGAAGAAATCGACCACGGCCACGTCCACGGCGACGGCGGTCACCAGCACTGATCGCAGCGCGATCGTGATGGCAGCAACGGCCCGCTTCGGCGGGCCGTTGCGTTTGTGGAACACGGCGCGGCCATCCATGGCGCGCAGGCCGGCGGCATAATGGCGGACCTGCCCGACGGACGCCCTGTGAACGCCGCTTCTCCTTCCCTGCAGCCGGTGGCTTCCGGCGAACGCATCGCCGTGCTTGACGTGCTGCGCGGTGCTGCGCTGCTGGGCATCCTGCTGATGAACATCGAGGCCTTCAGCGGGCCGCTGGACCTGGCGTTCACCGGCATCGACGTGCATTGGCAGGGCATCGACTACTGGGCCGATGCCTTTGTCTACGTGTTCGTGCAGGGCAAGTTCTTCACCCTGTTCTCGTTGCTGTTCGGTGCCGGCTTCGCGGTGATGGCGCAGCGCGCTGAGGCCGCCGGGCGCGACTTCACCCCGTTCTACCTGCGCCGCAGCGCTGGCTTGCTGCTGATCGGTCTGTGCCATGCACTGCTGGTCTGGTCCGGCGACATTCTGGTGATGTATGCACTGATCTCGTTGCCGCTGCTGGCCTGCCGCGAGGCGCCACGCAGCTGGCTGCCGTGGATGGGGCTGATGGTCTACCTCGGCGGTGTGGCGATGATGCTGCTGGTCGGCGCGATGGTGTCGATGGCTTCGGCCGAAGAGGTGCAGGGCATGCTTGCCGAGGCGCAGCGGAGCATTGAGCTGCAGCGGCAGGTGTACGGGCAGGGCAGCTGGGCGCAGGCCAATGTGCAGCGCCTGAGTGAGTTCGGTACGTCGATGGGGGCGCTGCTGATCACCGGTCCGGAAGTGCTGGGCATGTTCCTGATCGGCAGCTGGTTCGCCGGCAGTGGCGCGCTGGCGGCGCCGGAGCGCTTCCCGCGGCTGTACGCGTCGCTGCGCTGGATCGCGTTGCCGCTGGGCCTGCTGGTCACGTTGATCGGCGTCGCCTGGAAACCCTACCTGGCACCGGGCGCCTACAACCTTCCGGTGACGGCGGCGATGGGCCTGGTGACCATAGGCGGCCTGCCGATGTGCCTGGGCTATCTGGCGTGGATCGTGCACTGGCGCACGCGGCTGGCCTGGCTGGCGCCGGTGGGGCGCATGGCGCTGACCCATTACCTGGCGCAGTCGCTGGTCTGCACGCTGCTTTTCTATCACTACGGACTGGGATGGTTCGAGGTGATGCCGCGCAGCGTGCAGCTGCTGTTCGCACTACTGCTGTTCGCTGTGCAGGTGGGCATTTCGCACGCGTGGTTGCGCCGCTTCCGTTTCGGGCCGATGGAATGGCTGTGGCGTGCGATGACCTACCGGCAGTGGCCGCCGATGCGGCGCGGGGCCGGGCAGGGCTGATCGATGCAGGGCGCGCGCGAGGATGTGATCGTGGTCGGCGCCGGTGCCATTGGACTGGCCGTCGCGCTCGCGCTGCGCGCACAGGGCCGGCAGGTACGCGTGATAGACCGTGGGCGTGTCGGCGGCGCGACCTCGCATGGCAACTGCGGCACCATCACCCCCAGCCACGCGCCGCCGCTGCCAGCGCCTGGCGTACCGTTGCGCGCGCTGCGCTGGATGCTCGATCCGCGTGCGCCGTTGTACGTGCGTACGCGACTGGACCCTGCATTGTGGCGCTGGCTGCTGCAGTTCAGCGCACGCTGCAATGCCCGCGACTGGCTGCAGGCCACGCGCGCCCGCGCTGCGCTGCTGAATGATTCCCGGCTGCGCCTGGCACAGTGGGTGCAGGTGCATGCGCTGGACTGCGAATTCGATACCCGCGGTCTGGACTACGTGTTTGGCGATGCCCGCAATTTCGATCACCACGCCGCTGAGTGTGAGGCACTGAACGCGCAGGGCATCGCCACGGCGCGCATCGACGGCGCCGACTATGCGCGCGACAATCCGGCGTTCCATGATCGCCTCGCCGGTGCGATCCACTTTCCCGGCGATGCGCAGCTGCGTCCGGACCGCTATACCGCTGAACTGGCGCGCGTGCTGCGCGCGCAGGGCGTGGTGATCGACGAACAGGTGGACGTGCAGGGATTCAGTGACGATGCGCAGGGCGTACGCGTGCAGGCCGGCCTGCAGACCGTGCGGGCGCGTGAGCTGGTACTGGCCACTGGCCCGTGGTCGCGCGACTGGGCACGGCAACTGGACCTGCGCGTGCCGATCCAGCCCGGCAAGGGCTATTCGCTGACCTGGTCACGACCGGAGCAGGTGCCGCAGCGTCCAGTCGTACTGAAGGACCATTCCGTGTTCGTGATTGCCTGGCGCGATGCGTTGCGCCTGGGCGGCACCATGGAATTCGCCGGTGCCGACCCGCAGCTGCGCACGCGCCGCCTGCAGGCCCTGCAGCAGGCCGCCGACCGCTACCTGCGCGCGCCGCGCGGTGCGCAGCTGCAGGAGCAGTGGTGCGGGTGGCGCCCCATGAGCGTGGACGACGTGCCGTTGATCGGCCGCGCGCCTGCGCATCCTCACGTCTGGCTTGCAGCGGGGCATGGCATGCTCGGCATCAGCATGAGCGCCGGCACCGGCCAGCTGATCGCCGATCTCGTCTGCGGCCGCACGCCAGCGATCGATCCTGCCCCTTACCGACCCGAGCGATTCCGATGAGCACTGCACCCTATGATTACGACCTGATCGTCCTTGGCGGCGGCTCCGCCGGCCTGGCTGGTGCGATCCGTGCCGCGCAGCATGGCAAGCGCGTGGCAATGCTGGAGCCCGGTGAGCTGGGCGGGACCTGCGTCAATGTCGGCTGCGTGCCGAAGAAGGCGATGTGGCTGGCGGCCGACCTGCACGAGCGCATCGGCCTGGCCAGTGCGATGGGCTTCGATGTTCAGGCGCGCCCGGCGCTGTCGTGGAAGGAACTGGTGATCCATCGCCAGGCCTACATCAGCAACATCCACACCAGCTACCACAAACGCCTGGATGAGACCGGCGTGGTGCGCATTCCGGCGCGCGGCCATCTGCTCGATGCGCATACCGTGGCCTGCAGTGATGGCGTGCGTTACAGCGCCGAGCACATCCTGATCGCCACCGGCGCGCACCCGCTGCGTCCAGATATCCCCGGCGCGGAACTGGGCCTGGTCTCCGATGATTTCTTCGACCTGCGTGCGGCGCCGGCCGAGGTGGCGATCATCGGCGGTGGCTACATCGCGGTGGAGCTGGCCGGCCTGCTGCAGGCACTGGGCAGCAAGGTGAGCCTGCTGGTGCGTGGCCAACGGCTGCTGGATCGCTTCGATTACGAGCTGACTGATCAGCTGGCCGAGAACCTGAAGCAGCAGGGCGTGCGCATCCATTTCGGCTATCGCCTGCGCGAACTGCAGCGCGATGGCGAACGCGTACGTGCGTTCGGCCATGACGGCCCGCTCGACAGCGTGTTCGACGCGGTGTTCTTCGCCACCGGCCGCCGCGGCAACAGTCGTGATCTGGGCCTGGAAGCGCTCGGCATCGGCATTGGCGAACACCAGCAGGTGCAGGTGGACGAATGGCAGACCACCAGCGTGCCGAGCGTGCACGCGGTGGGTGACATCGCCGGCAAGGTCGGCCTGACCCCGGTGGCGGTGGCTGCTTCGCGACGGTTGATGGATCGCCTGTTCGGTGGTCGCCCGCAGTCGAAGATGGATTACGAGAACGTGGCCAGCGTGGTGTTCTCGCACCCGCCGCTGGGTGCGGTGGGCATGAGCGAGGAAGAAGCGCGCGCGCGTTTCGACCAGGTGAGCGTTTACCACAGCCGTTTCCGACCGATGCTGCAGGCGCTGGCCAACGGTACACAGCGCAGCCTGTTCAAGATGGTCTGCGCCGGCCCGGAAGAACGCGTGGTGGGTATCCACCTGCTGGGCGAAGCGGCCGACGAGATCCTGCAGGGTTTCGCGGTGGCGGTGAAGATGGGCGCGACCAAGGCCCAGTTCGATGACACCGTGGCGATCCACCCGACCTCGGCCGAGGAAGTGGTGCTGATGCGCTGACCTGCGGTTGCTGCAGAGCCGAGCCCATGCTCGGCCGTCGCTCTTTGTAGAGTCGAGATCCTATGTTCGCGGTCAAGCCTGCTGGAAGCAGGCTTGACCCACCTTCAGCATGGCCGGATCGAAGTCCCGGCCGCTCTTGAACACGCCCCAGGCGATCTTGGCTAGTTTCCTTGCCAGAATGTTGAAGACGGCGGTGC
>NZ_JAWIRT010000049.1:0-6961 GCF_036320045.1 Stenotrophomonas sp. SMYL20
TCCCCTTTGGGGGCCGTACGATCCTTTATCGACGTTCGTGTGCGGGATGGGGATCGCTCGACTCGTCTGTCGGCTAGTATCCGCAGATGCATGCTTGACGGTCCCTCCACCCTGGCTCCTACATACCGCGTAGGAGCCGGGAGGAACATACAAGCTTGCTCGACTGCTTCTGGTCGGTGGAAGTCGAGCAGGCTCGAGTCCACGGGAACGCGCGATCGTTGCGCATGGCGGACTACTCTGTTGCACAGGACCCATTTGACCTCAACCGGAGTTGAGGTCACAGACTGCCGGCATCCCCCACGAGGCGCGCGGCATGAACCTGCTGACCACACCGGACCTCAGCCATGGCCTGATGGAACTGTTCAATCCACCGGGTCTCTACGATCCTTCGGCCAACGGCTACTCACACGTGGCGGTGGTGCGCCTGCCGGCACGGGTGATCCATGTCGCAGGGCAGGGCGGCGAAGATGCCCAGGGCCGCCTCTCGCCCAGCTTCGAAGAACAGGTCGGGCAGGCGCTGGACAACCTGCAGACCGCGCTGCGATCGGCGCAGGCAAGTCTGGCCGATGTGGCGCGGCTGCGCATCCTGGTGGTCAACCACGATGAGGACCGGCTCGGCATCATTGCCCACCAGGTGCGACGGCGCTGGCCGAACCGCGCGGCGCCCACCTGCACGCTGATCCCGGTGCCGCGACTGGCGTTGGACGGCATGCTGTTCGAGATCGAGGCGGAGGCCTACGCCGCCTAGCGCAGGTAGTACTCCACCGGCACCACCAGTTCCTGCGGTGCCTTCAGTTCCTCGGGAATGGGCGGCAGCGGCTGCGCGCGACGGAAGGTCTGCAGCGCAGCGTCATCGAGCATCGGCTGGCCACTGGACTGCTCCAGCCGCAGCGCCAGCAGGCGACCTTCGCGGTCGATGCTGGCCCTGACCCAGGCAGTGCCCTGCTGCCGGCGCGAGCGCGCGGCGGCAGGGTAATAGCGGTAACGCTCCAGCCGTGCCATCAGGCGGGCTTCCCACTGGTCGCTGGCGGCGCCGGCCTGGAAGTCCGCCGGTGGCGCGTCTGGAGCGGGCGGCGCGGCCGTGATCGATGCCGGTGCGGGACTTGCATCGGTCGCGGCCGCAGGCGGGGCGACCGGCAGCGGCTTTCGACCCGTCCCGCCCGTTTCGCTGGCGGCCAACTCGCCCTCGCGCGCGGCGGTAGGCTTCGGTGGTGGCGGCGACTTGGTCGGTTGCGATGCACGCGCCTGCTGCGCCTGGCTGGGGGTATCCGCCTGGCGCTCCTCTACGGGCTGTGGCGGCGTGGCCGGTGCCAGCAGGCGCAGGCTGATGCGCACGTCCTGCTCCGGCGGTGGCAGCATCGGCGGCATTGCAACCCAGTGCACCAACAGCAGCAGGGGCAGCAGGTGCAGGACGACGGTGATCACGATCGCCTGCCAGTGTTGGCCGCGCTCACTCATCGTCCAGCACCCACAGCAGATCGGCATCAGCAGCACCGACGGTTTCACCCGGCGAGGCCAATGCGATCACCAGCGCAGGCGTATCCGGTGACAGGTAGCCCGGCACCCCGGTGCCGCGCAGCACATGCCAGCGACCGGCTACCAGCAGCGCGGGTGCGGGTGCTGCGGTCAGCACCTGTGCCATGCGCGTGTCGCGGGCCTGTTGCACGGCCAGCATCCCTTCCAGCATCGGTGCCGCGTCTGCGTGCTGGGCCAGTACCACATCCGACAGGCGTTGGCGGGCGGCGGGCACCGGGAACCGCACCGCATCAGCGGACGCCAGGTGGGCGTTGACCTCGACGCGCGCGAGATTGCCGCCGAACAAGGGGATGCCGGCTGCGGTGGCGTCCTGCACCAGTCTGCCGTAGGCGGTCCACGGCCATCGTGTATCCCAGCCCAGCAGCTCCTGCAGGCGCGCACCGTCGGCATGGTTGCCCTTGGCCAGCCAGCGCTGCACCCGCTGCAGGCGCGGCTGGCGTTCGCTGGCAATCATCTCCAGCACCAGCGCGCCTTGTGGACGCTGCTGCTGCAGCGCGTGCAGCAGCCAGCGCTGGGCAGCGTGGTCACCGGCCAGGTCGTGGCGTTCGCCCAGCAGCAGTCGCGGGGCGTTCGCTGCGCGCTTCACGAACGCAGCTTCGTCCAGGGTCTGGCCGCTCGCGAGGTCGAGCACCTTGCCGGGCATCGGCTGCGCGCTGGCCATTGACGCGAGCGCGAGCAGGCACAGCGGCAGCCAGCGACGGCTAGAACGCCACATTGACGCCCATCGAGACGGTACGGCCACGGCCGTTGCCGCGGTCCAGGATCGGGCTGAAGATGCTGTCGATCGAGGCATTGTTGTCATAGGCCTTGTTCTGCAGGTTTTCGATGTTCAGCCACAGGGTGGTGTTGGCCTGGGGCTTGAAGCTGGCGTAGAAGTCCAGCAGCACGCCGGTGCCGCCGGTCTTGCGGGTCTGGAAGAAGTCGTAGCCTTCCTCGGTCGGGCCTGAGTACTCGGCGCGCAGGCCGGCCTGCACACGCTGCTGCCACCAGCGGCCGCCCACGTCCAGCGTCCAGTAGCGGTCGGGCAGGGCAGTGATGTCTTCCAGGTTGACGAACTCGATGGCCGGTGCACTGGTGCGCGAGCGGGTCCAGCTCAGCGTGGCGTGGTAGTGCTCGCTGGCGTAATGGGCTTCCAGTTCGATGCCGCGCATGCGCACCACGCCGGGGTGGTTCATCCAGCGCGTGGTGGCGCTGAAGTCGTCGGCGTCCAGCACATCGGTCCAGGCATTGAGCTGCGGATCGCTGTCGATCGGCACCACGAACGGTTCCACTTCCGGCGGATGCACGATCAGCAGGTACTGCGGCTTGATGTAGTCGCGGATGCGGTTGTCGAAGCGGGTGACCCGCAGTTGTGCCAGGTCACCGTCGACCAGCAGCGAGTCGGTGCTGAGGTTGGCGCCGAACTGCAGGTTGCGCGAGCGCTCGCGGCGCAGGAACGGATTGGCGCCGATGCCGTCGGCGACGCTGGCGTCCTCCAGCGGGATCTTCTCGAAGAACATTTCCTGCACGCGCGGCGGCCGCGACGTGCGCGAGACCTCGGCGAACAGCTGCAGCCAGTCGGTGGCCTGCAGTGAAACCGCCAGGCTCGGGCTGAGTGCGCGCTCTGTGCGACGCACGTCGATGTCGCCGCCATTGATCTCCGCGCACTGGCCGGGCACATCCGAGCACACCGGGATGTGACCACGGATGCCGAAGCGATCCTGGCGCAGTCCTGCGGTCAGGGCATAGATGTCGTACTGCAGCTCCAGCGTGCTGAACACACTGTCCAGCTGGCTGCGGCCCTGCGGATTGGCACCGCGCAGGATGGGCGTATCGGCCACATAGATGTCCGATTGGTGCTTGATGCCGGTGTTCCAGCGCGCCTGCAGTGCACCGATGTCGAAGCGGCTGGTGTTGTCCACGGTCCAGCTGCTAAGGCTGCTGTGGGTGCGGCGGCCGATGTAGCTGGAGTCCTCCACCGGCGGGTAGAACAGCCGGGTCTTGTTGCTGGCGAAGGTCGCACGCAGGTCGATCCACGGCGAATAGGGTGTGTAGTGGTAACTGGCGCGCTGGTTGCGCGCGGAAATCTGCCACGGATAGTTGTGGTAGAAGTCGTTTTCGTAACGCATGTGGCTCAGGTCCAGCCGATGCTGGTCGCTGGGCTGCAGGCGCGCCTTCAACAGCCAGCTGCTGGGCTGCTGGCTGCCCGGGTCGGCGTTGTTCTTCTGCCCGCGTGCGGTCGCGTATTCGCTGCTGCGGCTGCTGCTGGCGGCGGCCAGCAGGCCGAACTGGCGGTCGCCACCCTCTTCGCTGTGGCGCCAGGCACCGGCGAAGGTACGGCCACTGCCGTAGCCGTTGTTGCCGTGGCGGTAGCCCGCACGCAGGCCCCAGTCGCGCCCCTCGCCGAGCAGATCGTCGATGTCCAGCGTGCGGAAGTTGGCACTGCCGGCCAGCGTGCCGGCGCCATCACCACCGGCGACCGCACCGCGCTGCACGTCCACACCGGCCAGCAGGAAGGGATCGACATAGGCGAACGGGCCGCCCGAGCCGTGCCCGGCATTGTTGCGGAAGGTCTGGGTGACACCGTCGATCATGGTGTTGACCCGGCCGGCACCGGTCATGCCGCGGATGTTGACCTGCAGGCCCGGCTGGCTGCGCGAATGGAAGCTGTGGGTGCCGGGCATCGAGCGCAGCAGGCTGTTGCCTTCCTGGCGTTCGGCCATCGCCACGCGCTCGCTGCCCACCGGGGGCGCAAAGCCATCGCGGGTGGCCGGTACATATTGACTGGCGCCGGCACCCGGTGCCTGACCGTGTGCGGTAGTACCCTGCACCCGCAGCGGGCCAGTGCGACGGCTGCCATCGGCGCGTTCAGCCGGCGCCGGCTCCAGGGCGGCACGACGCGCATCGACGAAGCGCGGGCGCAGGCCGCTGCCTGCCAACAGGCGCGACAGGGCCTGCGCATCGTCGAAGTCACCGCGCAGCGCAGGCGCCGAATGGCCCGCGGGCAGCGCTGCGCCGATCACCAGATCGACGCCGGTCAGCCGGCTGTAGGCGTCCAGCGCGGCCGCCAGCGGTTGTGCGGGCAGATTGTAGGTACGGGTGGCGGTCTGTGCGTGGGCACTGCCGGGCAGCAGCGGAAGGGCACTGGTACAGGCCAGCGACAGGGCGAGGACAAGGGGGCGGGGGCACAGCATCGGGGGCTCCAGGGGCTGACGCAGAGCGTCGTCATCCTGGGTAGACGCAGCCGCAGGCCGGATGTCAGGGTCCATCACGCTGTTCCCTGCGTGGCGGCAGCCACACCTGTATGCCCGCGCCGAGGCGCAGCACGCGCACCTGCAACTGAGTGGCCAACTGGTCGCGGTTGCCGGCCGCACCGTCGGCACTGCCAAGCAGGGTGACCGGCTGCTGGCGCAGCTGCTCGCCGACGACCCACGTGTGCCCGCCATGCCAGCGGTCCAGGCCCTGCGTGACGTCGGCCAGTGGGGCCGAGACCCAATGCAGGCGCCGCTCGCGCCAGGCCAATGCTCCGGGGGCGGTCGTTGTTGCATGGGCTGTTGCCTGCCCATCGAAGCGCAGCTGTTCGCCGTGGTCAGCCAGCATGCTGACGTTGCCGCTGTCCACGCGCACGCGATGCTCGGTAACGGTGACCACGCTGCTGTTGCCCTGCACGGCAAGATCGAATGCGGTCCCCAGTGCAGTGACGGTGCCCTGTGCGGTATGCACCTGGAAGGGCCGGTCGGCATCGGCGGCGACCTGGAACCAGGCCTGGCCGCGCTGCAGCTGGAGCTGGCGGCGCTGCCCATCGATGCGCACCTTCACTTCGCTGCCGGGTGACAGCAGGACATGCGAGCCATCCCGAAGGGTCTCCTCGCGGATCTCGCCAGCGGCCGTTCGCAGGACCTGCGCTACAGGCGGCGACACATGGCGGCTGTAGAGACCCAGCGCGCACAGCAACAGAACCGCAATGCCGGCTTCGCGCAGGCGACGGCGTTGCCTGCGCTGCTGTTGCCGCTGCAGGCTGGGCAGCGTCGCACCGGCCTGCCACAGGTGTTGCAGATGCTGGTACTGCGCAGCATGGCGAGGGTCGGCCTGGTACCACTGCTCGAACGCGTTCTCGTCGCGGCCACCGTCGTGCCCGTCCAGCCACCAGCGTGCAGCTTCGCGCGCGATCGCGTCCAGGCTCATGCGCCCGGCACCTGCTGCAGGGCGACCAGTGCGCGCAGCAGATGGCCGTGCGCGGTCTGCCGGCTGATGCCGAGCTGGCGCCCGATCTCGGCCAGCGCCAACTGTTCAACCCGCGCCAGCAGGAACACCTGGCGCGAGCGCGGTGGCAGCGCGGCGATGATCGCGTCGAGGTGGCGCAGCTGTTCGGCGTCGAGCAGTCGCTGCTCGGGCAGCGGCGCAGGATCGGCGATGGCATGCAACTGCGTGTCATCCAGCGCTTCTTCGCGACGGCGCTGGCGTTGCCGGTAATGGTCGGCAATCAGGTTGTGGGCAACACGGTACAGGTACGCGCGGCCATTGCTCAGCAGGCCACTGGCGGCGACCTTGACGACACGCAGCCAGGTTTCCTGGACGACGTCATCGGCGTCGCTGCGTTGCGGGAGTTTGCGGCGGACATGGGCGTGCAGCGGCCGGTAATGGGCCGCGCACAGCTGCGCGACATCCGTCGGTTCGACAGGCGTGGACACGGGGCGGGCGACAACTGGGAAAGGGAACAGCCCGCGGCGGCAAGGGCAGCGGCTGCACCTTACAGCAAAAGAGAATCATTTGCATCTTTGGTGCGAGCGCAGTCCGCATGAGCCACCGCGGCGTCAGCGGGGACGATAATCGCAGTGGATCTGCAGGGCTTCGGTGGGATTGTGATGCAGCACGAATCCGCAGTGCTGCAGGCTGCGCTTCGCTCGTGCGACTGGCTCGGCATACCGGGCGACGCGGCGGTGCTGCCAGCGCGGCGGGGTGAACACGCCCAGGGGCAGCAGCCGCAGCCGCTCGCCGTGCAGTACCAGTGAGACATCGACATGACGGCCATCGATGTCGTGGCCGTTGGCGCCGAAGATGGCGTCGACTTCATCCCGGCGCTGCGGATAACAGGCACGGAAGAGGGTGATGCCGAGCCGACGCACCAGGCGGCGGAAGCCACCGAGACGGCTGTGGCTGGGTTCGAAGCCACGGGTGAGCAGTAGCCGCAGCCCCACAGGCAGCATTGCCTGCGCGTCGAGCAGGCGTTGCAGTACCTCTTCTTCCAGTTGGATGCGGGTGGAGGGCCAGCGCGGGGCGATGAGCAGTCCGTGGTGGTTGCCGCGTTGCAGGGTCAGCATCGGTGAAGCTTCGCACGCGGCCGAACAGCCGGGGTAGTGCCGGCCGCTGGCCGGTAGATTCGAATGCCGGCCAGCGGCCGGCCCTACCCGGTCGATAGGCAGAGATCGCGGTACTGGGTCTGCGA
>NZ_JAWIRT010000049.1:6971-10260 GCF_036320045.1 Stenotrophomonas sp. SMYL20
GCCGCCCCCCCCCGGCGGGCGCCGGGCCCCCCCCCCCCCCGCCCCCCCCCCCGCCCCCCCCCCCCCCCCCACTACCGTGACGATCGTCAGAGATCGCGGTACTGGATCTGCGAAGCCAGTACGCGCAGGCCGTCGGCATTGCTGGACAGGATGCGCTCTTCGCCAACACCTTTCTGCCGTTTCAGCTGGAAGCCCTGATCCGCAGGCAGTTGTGCGGCGATGGCGTCCATGCGCTGCAGGGCATCAGGGCCGCTGCAGTCGAAGTGGCCCCAATAGACGCCATCGCGGTGGATCTGTAATCGATAGTTCATCGCGGTGTCTCCGGCAGGTCCTGCAGCCAATGGTCGAACATCGCGGTGGCGGCCGCGGCCAGTGGTGCGCCATAGCGACGCGCCTGCGCGCGCAGATCATTCGGATCGATGCCGGCCTGGGCCAGCTCCAGCGTGTGGCCGACCAGCCAACGCTCGAACTGGCGGGCGTCCAGTTCCGGATGGCATTGCAGGGCCAGTGCGTGGTTGCCGATGGCGAAGGCCTGATGGCGGCAGGCCGGCGTGCTGGCCAGGCGGCGTGCACCGGCCGGAAGCTCGAACGCCTCACCATGCCAATGCAGTACCGGAATGCCCTGCAGGGCCTGCAGCGGTGAACGCTGGCCTTCATCGGTCAGCAGCAGTGGCGCAAAGCCGATTTCCTTGCCGCCGCTGGGAGCGACACTGGCACCGAGTGCACGCGCCATCAGTTGTGCACCCAGGCAGATGCCCAGGGTTGGCCGCTGCTGCTGCAGCCGGCGCTGCAGCAGGGCGATGCTGTCGGTGACGAAGGGATAGGTCTCTGTGTCATTGGCACTGATGGGGCCGCCCAGCACCACCAGCAGGTCGGCCACTTCGGCCGGATCGAGCGCATCGACGCCGGCCTGCAGCACCTGCAGCTGCCAGCCTTGTGCCAACAGCAAAGGCTGCAGGGTGCCGAGGTCTTCGAAGGCGACGTGTTGCAGAACGACTGCGTGCTTCATGCCGGGGCTCCGCTGTTTGGCCAGTAGAAGCTGTCCGGGGTGGCGCGGGCGCCGAAGATGGCCTGGCCGACGCGGACCACGGTGGCACCTTCCTCGATGGCCACTTCGAAATCACCGGACATGCCCATCGACAGCTGCGACAGGTCAAGGCCGGGCGGGGCGGTGCGTTGCAGCTGGTCGCGCAGTTCGCGCAGGCGCACGAAGCAGGCGCGCACGCGCTCGACGTCGGGGGTGAAGATGGCCAGGGTCATCAGGCCGCGCACACGCAGGCGATCGAAGGCCGGCAGCTGCTGGACGAAGGCCTCGACCGCGTCGGGTTCCAGTCCGTACTTGCTCGGCTCGGCCGAGGTGTTGACCTGCACGAACACATCCAGCGTGCGGTCTTCCAGTTGCAGGCGCTGCTGCAGGGCCTCGGCCACGCGCAGGCTGTCCAGCGCCTGGAACTCGCTGGCAAAGCGCGCCACGTAGCGCGCCTTGTTGGTCTGCAGATGGCCGATCACCGACCAGTGCACGCCCAGGTCGGCCATCGTTTCGGCCTTGCGCTGTGCCTCCTGCACCTTGTTCTCGCCCAGTTCGTGGCAACCGGCGGCCACCGCCATGCGGATGCGGGCGTCATCGACGGTCTTGCTGACCGGCAGCAGGCGCACGCTGGCCGGGTCCCGGCCGACGCGCGCGCAGGCATCGGTGATGCGTTGGCGCACCGTGACCAGGTTGGCGGCGATCTGTTCAACGGACTGGGCGACGGGCCAGTCGGCAGCGGCAAGGGGCATGCGGGCACCTCCAATGCAGGATGGCCAGGGTGGGATACACTGGCACAGGACAAGAGATATTTTGGCATAGGACAAAATGAAAATCACCGGGCATAGCGCCGAGTCGATCTTCGACAGCATCCGCGACGGCATCGGCAAGGGCCGCCTGCCGGCCGGCAGCGTGCTGCCGCCGGTGCGTGAACTGGCCGAGCAACTGGGCGTGAACCGCAACACCGTGGCCGCTGCCTACAAGCGCCTGGATGCGGCGGGCCTGGCCAGCACGGCGGGCCGCCGTGGCACGGTGGTGCGCGGATTGCCGCCGACGCTGGCGCGCGAGGGCAGTACGCCCGGGCTGGCGCTGCAGGACCTGGCCGGTGGCAATCCGGATCCGCGCCTGCTGCCGAACCTGCGCCTGGCCCCGGCCGCGCCGCGTTTGTACGGCGTAGGCACGGTCGACCCGAGGTTGCAGGCGCTGGCGCGCGCCTCGCTGGATGCGGACTGCCCGGAGGGCTATGCGCTGGAGCTGACCCATGGCGCGGTTGATGGCATCGAGCGCCTGCTGGCGGCGTGGTTGCTGCCAGGAGACCGCATCGCGGTGGAGGATCCATGCTTCCTCGGTAGCCTCAATGTGCTCAATGCTGTGGGCCACGCGCCGTTGCCGGTGGCGGTGGACGCGCATGGCATGCAGGTCGATTCGCTGCGGCAGGCGCTGGAGGCCGGCGCACGCGCGGTGCTGCTGACCCCGCGGGCACACAACCCGACCGGGGCCAGCCTGGATGCGAAGCGGGCACGGGCGTTGCGGCAGTTGCTGGCGGCCTACCCGCAGGTGGCGGTGCTGATCGACGATCACTACGCACTGCTCTCGCAGCAGGCCTATCACTCAGTGCTGCCGCTGGATGGCCGGCGCTGGGCGCTGCTGCGTTCGTTGTCCAAACCACTGGGTCCGGACCTGCGGCTGGCCTGGCTGGCCTGCGATGAGGAGACCGCATCGCGGTTGCGGCTGCGATTGGCGTCCGGCACCGGCTGGGTCAGCCACCTGCTGCAGGATGCAGCGACTTCGGTGCTGGCGTCGGCAACGCAGCGGGCGAAGATCGCCTCGGCGGGTGAGCGCTACCAGCAGCGCCTGCAGTCGCTACAGGAGCTGCTGCGCGCGCATGGCATGCCGACGCCGCAGCCGATGGAAGGATTGAACCTGTGGCTGCCGTTGCCGGCCGACAGCCACCCACAGGTGCTGGCACTGGCCTCGCGCGGCTGGCATGTGCGCGCCGGCGAAGTGTTCGCGGTGGCGGCACCGGGCCATGGTCTGCGCATTACGTGTTCGGCGCTGGGACCGGCGCAGCTGCGGCAGCTGGCCGATGACCTGGCGGCGGTGTGTGGTCTGTAGAGTCGAGATCCTATGTTCGCGGTCAAGCCTGCTGGAAGCAGGCTTGACCCACCTTCAGCATGGCCGGATCGAAGTCCCGGCCGCTCTTGAACACGCCCCAGGCGATCTTGGCTAGTTTCCTTGCCAGAATGTTGAAGACGGCGGTGC
>NZ_JAWIRT010000050.1:0-2500 GCF_036320045.1 Stenotrophomonas sp. SMYL20
AAACCCTGGCGATGACCTACTCTCGCATGGCTTGAGCCACACTACCATCGGCGCAGCTGCGTTTCACTTCCGAGTTCGGGATGGGATCGGGTGGTTCCACAGCGCTAATTTCACCAGGGAGGCGGTTGGAGCGTCGCCATCCGATACAGCTGGATAAGGCGCCTGCCTCTCGTAGTTCTTGTGACGTAGCGTGCACTTGGATGCTCTTACGACGCTGTCGTAAAGCCAAGGCAACTTGAGGTTATATGGTCAAGCCTCTCGGATCATTAGTATCAGTTAGCTCAATACATTGCTGTACTTACACACCTGACCTATCAACCACGTAGTCTACATGGTTCCTTCAGGGGGCTTGTGCCCCGGGAGATCTCATCTTGAGGCGCGCTTCCCGCTTAGATGCTTTCAGCGGTTATCGCTTCCGAACATAGCTACCCGGCAATGCCACTGGCGTGACAACCGGAACACCAGAGGTTCGTCCACTCCGGTCCTCTCGTACTAGGAGCAGCCCCTCTCAAATCTCCAACGCCCATGGCAGATAGGGACCGAACTGTCTCACGACGTTCTGAACCCAGCTCGCGTACCACTTTAAATGGCGAACAGCCATACCCTTGGGACCGACTACAGCCCCAGGATGTGATGAGCCGACATCGAGGTGCCAAACACCGCCGTCGATATGAACTCTTGGGCGGTATCAGCCTGTTATCCCCGGAGTACCTTTTATCCGTTGAGCGATGGCCCTTCCATACAGAACCACCGGATCACTAAGTCCTAGTTTCCTACCTGCTTGATCCGTCGATCTTGCAGTCAAGCACGCTTATGCCTTTGCACACAGTGCGCGATGTCCGACCGCGCTGAGCGTACCTTCGAGCTCCTCCGTTACTCTTTAGGAGGAGACCGCCCCAGTCAAACTACCCACCATACACGGTCCCCGACCCAGATAATGGGCCCAGGTTAGAACGTCAAGCACGACAGGGTGGTATTTCAAGGATGGCTCCGCTGCAGCTAGCGCCACAGTTTCATAGCCTCCCACCTATCCTACACAGACGAACTCAACGTTCAGTGTAAAGCTATAGTAAAGGTTCACGGGGTCTTTCCGTCTTGCCACGGGAACGCTGCATCTTCACAGCGATTTCAATTTCACTGAGTCTCGGGTGGAGACAGCGCCGCTGTCGTTACGCCATTCGTGCAGGTCGGAACTTACCCGACAAGGAATTTCGCTACCTTAGGACCGTTATAGTTACGGCCGCCGTTTACTGGGGCTTCGATCAAGAGCTTCGCCTTGCGGCTGACCCCATCAATTAACCTTCCAGCACCGGGCAGGCGTCACACCCTATACGTCCACTTTCGTGTTTGCAGAGTGCTGTGTTTTTGATAAACAGTCGCAGCGGCCTGGTTACTGCGACCCTCTTCAGCTATAGCTCGCACGAGCCACCAAAAAGGGTGCACCTTCTCCCGAAGTTACGGTGCCATGTTGCCTAGTTCCTTCACCCGAGTTCTCTCAAGCGCCTGAGAATTCTCATCCTACCCACCTGTGTCGGTTTACGGTACGGTCTGCGTAAGCTGAAGCTTAGGAGCTTTTCCTGGAAGCGTGGTATCAGTGACTTCGTCTTAAAGACTCGTCTCGGTGCTCGGTCTTAAAGGATCCCGGATTTGCCAAAGATCCAAACCTACCGCCTTTCCCCAGGACAACCAACGCCTGGTACACCTAACCTTCTCCGTCCCTCCATCGCACTTACGCGAGGTGCAGGAATATTAACCTGCTTCCCATCGACTACGACTTTCGTCCTCGCCTTAGGGGCCGACTCACCCTGCGCCGATTAACGTTGCGCAAGGAAACCTTGGGCTTTCGGCGTGCGGGTTTTTCACCCGCATTATCGTTACTCATGTCAGCATTCGCACTTCCGATACCTCCAGCAGACTTCTCAATCCACCTTCAACGGCTTACGGAACGCTCCTCTACCGCGCATAACAAAGTTATGCACCCCAAGCTTCGGTTCACTGCTTAGCCCCGTTAAATCTTCCCCGCAGACCGACTCGACCAGTGAGCTATTACGCTTTCTTTAAAGGGTGGCTGCTTCTAAGCCAACCTCCTGGCTGTCTGTGCCTTTCCACATGGTTTTCCACTTAGCAGTGAATTTGGGACCTTAGCTGTGGGTCTGGGTTGTTTCCCTTTTCACGACGGACGTTAGCACCCGCCGTGTGTCTCCCATACAGTCCGTCTCGGTATTCGGAGTTTGCAATGGTTTGGTAAGTCGCGATGACCCCCTAGCCATAACAGTGCTCTACCCCCGAGAGGATACATATGAGGCGCTACCTAAATAGCTTTCGAGGAGAACCAGCTATCTCCGGGTTCGATTAGCTTTTCACTCCTAATCACACCTCATCCCCTACCTTTGCAACGGGAGTGGGTTCGGGCCTCCAGTGCGTGTTACCGCACCTTCACCCTGGGCATGACTAGATCACCCGGTTTCGGGTCTACTGCCCGCGACTATGCGCCCTTATC
>NZ_JAWIRT010000051.1:0-2108 GCF_036320045.1 Stenotrophomonas sp. SMYL20
GCCGCCGCCGCTCTGGCACAGCAGGGCTTCGGTGCAGCCTTCACCAAGGAAGTGCGCGGTACGATCGACGAGCTGGTGAAGGCCGGCAAGGAAGGTGAGGCCCAGGTGATGATCCTGGAGATCCTCGAGGAATCGTATGCCGGCGCCGCACTGGCGGCGCGCGATACCTTCGGAGGCGCGCTGACCGCGCTCGGCCATACACTGGATGACATCACCACGGCCAAGGACGGAAGCCTCAAGGGGGCAACCGCTGCCGTCAACGACCTCATCGACACTCTGAAGGACCCGAAGGTCAAGGAGGGATTCGACAGCATTGTCACGCTGGTGGCCAATCTGTCCAGTGAGCTTGCGAATGGTGTTGTTCAGATCGCCGGTTTCATTACCAAGGTCCGGGATCTCGCGAATCTAGACGCTGGCGGAAGCGTACAGGATGCCGGCGAGGCTGCACTCAACGAGAAGATGGCCCGACTGAACGGGTTGATCAACTACGCGAAGCAGAACAAGACAGGTCTCCTCGGGATTCCCCTGACGGATTCCCAGGAGGCTGCCAGGCTCAAGCAGATCAACGATCTGACTCAGCAGCGTATCGGCATCCAGCGGGAGCTGACTGAGCGCTACAAGTATCAGCGGGCGGCGGAGGCATTCAAGGGAGTCACCGGTTCGGTAGATAGCACGGCAAAATCCAGCGACAGTGCGGCGAGAGAGGCTGCCGCCGCAGCAGCCGCGGACGCAGACAACGCGAAGCAGCGCGTTGCCAGCCAGCAGCAGCTTCAGCGCGCTTACGAAGCCAGCGGGCTACAGCTCAGGCGCCAGATCGAGTTGTTCGACACCAGCGCGGACCGATCTGGCAAGGCCACCGAGCTGCAGCGCCTGAACTTTGAAATGACGCAAGGCAGCCTGCAAGGCCTGAACGCTGCCCACCAAGAGCGCCTGCGCGCACTTGCCAGCGAGATTGACCGGTTGGCAGGGGTGAAGTCAGCGAATGAGGAAGCGGCCAAGGCCACCGAGGCCTTCGTCAAGTTGAAGGACGAGCTGAACAGGAAGGACTCGCTCGGCGTCGACTTGGCGCGAGACCGTCTGAAGGTACTGCAGGCTGCCGCTGCTGTAGGCGCTGCAAATGATCCAGAGTTCGCAAAGGTTGCCGGCAAGGCGATCGAACAGGTCGGTGGCTCGATGGGAAGCGAGTATCGCGGGCCGGACGCGCTCTATGGCGGGGCCAGCGGCGAGTTCTCCAAGATCAACAAGGCGGTCGAGGAGGAGAACAAGCGGTATGCCGCACAACTGGAGGCCCTGGAGGAATACAGGAAGGCGCGCGCTGATCTGACTGATGAGTGGGACAACCAAGAGGCGGCGCTGGCGGTCACCCATCAGGCCAGGTTGGATGAGCTAGACAAGGCCCGGTGGCAGGTCGGATTGACCGCTGCAGAGCAGGGATTGGCCGGCGTCGCGGGCGTCATGCGTGCCGGCTTCGGCGAGCAGTCCGGTATCTACCGGGCCGCATTCGCAATTAGTAAGGCGTTCTCCGTCGCGAAGGCCGCGCTGGCTGCCAAGGATGCAGTCAGCTCGGCACTTTCAAGCGGCCTTCCGTTCCCTGCCAACCTCGCGGCGATGGCCGCCGCAGCGGCAGCAGTTGCCAACCTGGTCGGCGAAGTTTCGGCGGTTGGCATGGCCCACGACGGTATCGATAGCGTTCCCGAGACGGGAACCTGGCTGCTGCAAAAGGGCGAGCGGGTCACCACTGCGGCCACCAGTGCCAAGCTGGACGCAACCCTCGACCGAGTGTCCCGCGATGCTGCTGGCGGAGGTCGGGGCGACACCTTTGAGATGAATTTCAACGTGAACGGCTCCATCAGCGAGCGGGAACGGCTGATGCAGGAGCAGACAGTGCGTCGCGCGGTAGCCTTGGCGCGGCAGGATCGTGTGGCGGACACCACATCTGGCACAGGTCCCCAATCACGCGCGATGCGATCGAACTGGAATGTCAGAAGGAAGGTCGGGTAATGGCGCTGATCATGCAGCCGAAGTGGTTGCCCGAACCGCTGCGCGAGGGCTATGGGCTGCGCCATGTATCCCCGCAGACGCGGTCCACCTTCGTGAGCGGGCGATCC
>NZ_JAWIRT010000052.1:0-2102 GCF_036320045.1 Stenotrophomonas sp. SMYL20
GCCGCCGCCGCTCTGGCACAGCAGGGCTTCGGTGCAGCCTTCACCAAGGAAGTGCGCGGTACGATCGACGAGCTGGTGAAGGCCGGCAAGGAAGGCGAGGCCCAGGTGATGATCCTGGAGATCCTCGAGGAATCGTATGCAGGCGCCGCACTTGCGGCGCGCGATACCTTCGGAGGCGCGCTGACCGCGCTCGGCCATACACTGGATGACATCACCACGGCCAAGGACGGAAGCCTCAAGGGGGCAACCGCTGCTGTCAACGACCTCATCGACACTCTGAAGGACCCGAAGGTCAAGGAGGGATTCGACAGCATTGTCACGCTGGTGGCCAATCTGTCCAGTGAGCTTGCGAATGGTGTTGTTCAGATCGCCGGTTTCATTACCAAGGTCCGGGATCTCGCAAATCTAGACGCTGGCGGAAGCGTACAGGATGCCGGCGAGGCTGCACTCAACGAGCAGATGGCCCGACTGAACGGGTTGATCAACTACGCGAAGCAGAACAAGACAGGTCTCCTCGGGATCCCCCTGACGGATTCCCAGGAGGCTGCCAGGCTCAAGCAGATCAACGATCTGACCCAGCAGCGTATCGGCATCCAGCGAGAGCTGACTGAGCGCTACAAGTACCAGCGGGCGGCGGAGGCATTCAAGGGCGTCACCGGTTCAGTAGATAGCACGGCAAAGTCCAGCGACAGTGCGGCCAGAGAGGCTGCCGCCGCCGCAGCCTCGGACGCAGACAACGCGAAGCAGCGCGTTGCCAGCCAGCAGCAGCTTCAGCGCGCTTACGAAGCCAGCGGGCTACAACTAAGGCGCCAGATCGAGTTGTTCGACACCAGCGCGGACCGATCTGGCAAGGCCACCGAGCTGCAGCGCCTCAACTTTGAAATGGCGCAGGGGAGCCTGCAAGGCCTGAACGCTGCCCAGCAAGAACGTCTGCGCGCACTGTCGACCGAGATTGATCGGTTGGCAGGGGTGAAGTCAGCGAATGAGGAAGCGGCCAAGGCCACCGAGGCTTTCGTCAAGTTGAAGGACGACCTGAACAAGAAAGATTCGCTCGGTGTCGAATTGGCGCGAGACCGCCTGAAGACCCTGCAGGCGGCTGCGGCTGTTGGTGCAGCGAATGATCAGGACTACGCAGCAACCGCCGCTAAGGTGATTCAGCAGGTCGGAGGAAGTGGCGCGGCCGACTACAAGGGGCCAGATGCCCTCTATGGTGGATCAAGTGGCGAGTTTGCAAAGATCGATTCGGCCCAGGAAGCTGAGCGGCAGAAGTTCGCGGCGCAGCTGGAAGCCCTGGAAGAGCATCGACAGGCGCGGTTTGACCTCGAAGCAGAGTGGAACGCGCAGGAGCTGCAGCTGCGTGAGGAGCACGAAGCGAATTTGGGCCGTCTCGACAGAGCGCGGTGGCAGGTCGCGGCCACCGAAGCGCAGTTGGCTCTCGGAAGCATCACGGACGTGATGCGGACTAGCTTTGGCGAGCAATCCGCGCTCTACAGGGCTGCATTCGTGGTCCAGAAGGCGGCAGCTATCGCGCAGTCTGTCATTGCGATCCAGCAGGGTATGGCCATGGCCGCAGCCAACCCCTGGCCGACCAATCTTGCCGCGATCGCTTCGGTAGCCGCCGCAACTGCTGGCATCGTCTCCAACATCGCCGCTGTAGGCATGGCCCACGACGGCATCGATAGCGTTCCGGAGACGGGAACCTGGCTGCTGCAGAAGGGCGAGCGGGTCACCACCGCGGCCACCAGCGCCAAGCTGGACGCAACCCTCGACCGTGTGTCCCGCGATTCTGCTGGCGGAGGTCGGGGAGACACCTTTGAGATGAGTTTCAACGTGAACGGCTCCATCAGCGAGCGGGAACGGCTGATGCAAGAGCAGACAGTAAGGCGTGCAGTGGCCTTGGCGCGGCAGGACCGTGTAGCGGACACCACATCCGGCACAGGTCCCCAATCACGCGCGATGCGATCGAACTGGAATATCAGAAGGAAGGTCGGGTAATGGCGCTGATCATGCAGCCGAAGTGGTTGCCCGAACCGCTGCGCGAGGGCTATGGGCTGCGCCATGTATCCCCGCAGACGCGGTCCACCTTCGTGAGCGGGCGATCC
>NZ_JAWIRT010000053.1:0-1752 GCF_036320045.1 Stenotrophomonas sp. SMYL20
TCAGAAGGAAGGTCGGGTAATGGCGCTGATCATGCAGCCGAAGTGGTTGCCCGAACCGCTGCGCGAGGGCTATGGGCTGCGCCATGTATCCCCGCAGACGCGGTCCACCTTCGTGAGCGGGCGATCCCTGCCGCGGCGGGCCTACACCGCGACCCCGAGCCAGACCGAGGTGCGATGGCTGTTGAATGACCAGCAGGCTGCCCTGTTCGAGAAGTGGTTCCAGGAGCAGCTTTTCGATGGCGTGGCCTGGTTTGCCTGCCGCCTTCGCAGCCCGTTGGGCATGGACTACTACAAGGCGCGATTCACCGACATTTACGACGGTCCGACGTTGACCAACAGCAACCTGTGGATGTTCACCGCGCAGCTGGAACTGTACCTCCGGCCTCTGCTGGCTGAAGGTTGGTCTGAGTACCCGGAAGGCTTCCTGCAGGCCAATGTGATCGACCTGGCCGCAAACAGGGAGTGGCCCCAGCCATGAGCATTCTTGAACGGCTGTACGCGTCCGGGGGCAGCGAGATCGAACACGAAACTCTGGCCATCACCGTCGGTGGCGAGACCCACTACCTGACCAAGGGGTGGGAGGACCTGACTGCAGCGCTGGAAACTGGCCAGACGGTGACCTTCAAGGCCTGCGGTATGGACGTGGCCAAGCCGGCGCGCAACGCCGACGGCGTGCAGGATCTGCGGTTCGCCCTGACCAACATCGATGGCGTGGTGAGCACCAAGATCCGCGCCGCGCTGGCCGCGCGGCAGGAGATGACGGTAACCCTGCGGGTCTACCTGAGCAGCGATCTGCTGGCACCCATCAAGCGCCCGCTCTCGATGGTCATCAAAGGTGGCCAGTGGTCGGCCACCGAGGTCCAGATCACAGCCGGATTCATGAATATCCTCGACACGGCCTGGCCGCGCGACCGCTTCAACCTCTCCAAGCACCCAGGGCTGCGCTACATCTCATGACGATCGACCTTGAAAAGTACCTGGACGTGGTCTGGGTCAGCGGCGGCCGCGTGTTTCCCGAGCTTGACTGCTATGGCGTGGTCAATGAGGTGCGGCGGGATCTTGGGTTGCCGGCGTGGGATGAACACCTGGGCGCCACCCGAGACGATCTGCCCGAGCTGGCTCAGCAGGCGGTTCTGCAGCACGCCGGTAGCGACCTGGTAGAGGGCGCCGTGGCGTTCTGCTACGAGGGCAGCATGGTGACCCACGTCGCAGTGCTGGTGGAGGTAGACGGCCGCATGTGCACGTTGGAATGCAACGACGGCCGCAACGTGACGGTCCTGCCTGTGGCGCGCTTCGAGCGCCGCTTCAACCGTGTGGAGTACTACGCGTGATCCGTGTGTTCCCTTCCCGCATGCCAGGTGAAGCACTGGAAACCCACCAGCATGGCCGGATGACGGTGGATGGCTGGCTGCGGGCGAACGTGCGTGGCTACACCGGAGAGGGTGAGCAGCCGATTGAGCTGGAGGTGGACGGCGCGCAGGTTGCTCCAGAGGCGTGGGCAAGCGCCTGGATCGACAACGGCAGCGACGTGCGCATCTACCCGGTCCCTCATTACGAGGGCATTGCCGCAGTGATCTATTGGGTTGTGGTTGCGGTGGTGGCTGCGTATGCCATCTACATGGCCAACAACCTGCCTGGCAGTCGGAACGGGCAGGGCGACAGCCTCAGTCTCGACACGGCGCGGGCGAACACCGCGCGGCTCGGGAGCCCGGTCCGGGAGGTTCTGGGGCGATGCCGCGTTTGGGCCGACTA
>NZ_JAWIRT010000054.1:0-1187 GCF_036320045.1 Stenotrophomonas sp. SMYL20
AAGCCCCACCCCGGGGCCGGCGGCAGGAGATTCCAGCATGGCCACCCTTTCCTTGGGCTGCCGATCGGCAGAGATGAAAGTCACCGCTGACCACGTCAGCGAACGCGTCATCGCAGACATGGGCGCTGCCCGCCTGCACCTCACCGCCGACGAGGCCGAGCAGCACGCACACCAGCTGCAGGCTGCAGCCAAGCAGCTGCGCGCAGCGCTCCAGGACGCCGCCGCATGAGCGCCGCCCTCGTCCACCACTCCAACGCTCAGCGCGCCGCTGCAGCCGCAGGCATCGTCGCCCGCGCCGGGCGCCGCTGGGGCCTCCTCCCCAACCAGGTCATCGCAGCCGCCAGCTTCGCCGCCAATGCCGTCCTGCGGCAGGGCAAGAGCGCTGCAGGTGCTGTCGCCGCCGCTCGCCGTGTAGCGCGCGCACAGGCAGGTGCTGCATGAGCGCCCCCTCCAAGATCGCGGCAATCCGCCACGCAGTCAGCGCGTTGCACGGTGCCGCAGACGACGGCGCAGACACCCGCCGCTACGCGGAAGCACTGCAGGAAGCAGCTCAGGACATTGACGCACTCGTGCAGGCCGATGAGGACTACGACCAAGCGCGTGACCGGTGGCTCCACTCGCCGAGCGATCACGAATCGTTCGAGGCGGCGCGGGAAGCCTGGGGGCGGCGCGCCATTGCGCTCGCCCGCGTCAAAGGCGGTGCCGAATGAACGCTCTGGCCACCACCACAGTGCGGAAGAACCTTCTGGAACGAGAGGGCTACACGCCCTACTGCGGCGAAGCACTGATGTGCACTGCAGGTCTTCCGCGAACCACGTGGGACGGCGCGCAGTTTCGCTGCCGCTGTGGCTGGCGGTCGGAGTTCCCCGCCGACTTCATCGCTGCATACAAGGCTAGATGGGGCATCCCCTGTGACGCCTCGACCGAACCGGACTTCTTCACCGCCATGGCCGTCGGCATCCCGCCCATCAGCGCGCCCGCCGGCCCGGCGCCCGCGCCGGCCGAGACCACCAGCGAACAGGAGAACGAGTAATGCGCCACCTGGCCCTGCCCTTCTTCTGCGCCGTCGCCGTCGGCCTGCTCCTCGCCCTGCTCGCTTGGGCCCTGCGCAACCAGCTCGACGCCGTCGCCCTCGCCTGCGCCATCGGCGCCGTGTTCTTCGCATGGCGCTGCTGGGAAGACCTCCA
>NZ_JAWIRT010000055.1:0-941 GCF_036320045.1 Stenotrophomonas sp. SMYL20
CGGGCGGAGAAGTGGCGCAAGAAGGTCGAGGCCGAGGCGAGAATGGCGGGCGCGGCGCTTGCCGCTGGTGTTGCAGTCGGTGTCGCCGCACTGTCCGCAGTTGCGGTGAAGTTCGGGCGCAACAGCATTGCGGCCGAGAAGGAGGTGGCTCAGCTCGACGCCATTATCCGTTCTACCGGCGGCGCGGCCGGGTACACCCGCCAGCAGCTGCTGGACATGGCCGATACGCTCGCCGACAAATCCACCTTCAGCGGCGGTGAGATTGTCGAGGCGCAGACCCGGCTTCTGTCCTATTCGGGAATCCTGTCCTCCAACATTCCTCGCGCGATGCAGGCAGTGATTGACCAGTCTGCCCGTCTCGGGATCAGTGTCAGCCAGTCGGCCGAGACCATTGGCCGGGCCCTGGAATCGCCCAGCAAGGCCGCCGCCGCTCTGGCACAGCAGGGCTTCGGTGCAGCCTTCACCAAGGAAGTGCGCGGTACGATCGACGAGCTGGTGAAGGCCGGCAAGGAAGGTGAGGCCCAGGTGATGATCCTGGAGATCCTCGAGGAATCGTATGCCGGCGCCGCACTGGCGGCGCGCGATACCTTCGGAGGCGCGCTGACCGCGCTCGGCCATACACTGGATGACATCACCACGGCCAAGGACGGAAGCCTCAAGGGGGCAACCGCTGCCGTCAACGACCTCATCGACACTCTGAAGGACCCGAAGGTCAAGGAGGGATTCGACAGCATTGTCACGCTGGTGGCCAATCTGTCCAGTGAGCTTGCGAATGGTGTTGTTCAGATCGCCGGTTTCATTACCAAGGTCCGGGATCTCGCAAATCTAGACGCTGGCGGAAGCGTACAGGATGCCGGCGAGGCTGCACTCAACGAGCAGATGGCCCGACTGAACGGGTTGATCAACTACGCGAAGCAGAACAAGACAGGTCTCCTCGGGAT